>JBGGNG010000165.1:0-14378 GCA_041287635.1 Actinomycetota bacterium
GCGGTGTAGCTCTCGCCGGTCTTGTCCATGCGTGTACGGACGAGGCGCTTGAAGGATCGCTGTGCGGTCATCTCGTGTTCCCTTCGCGGCGGCGACCTCGCGACCCACGCTCACGACGCCTCCGCCGGCTCCAGGGCAACACGGACCGGCGTCCCGAGGACTCGAGGTCCCCTTTGCCCCCGCTTCGGCCGGTGGCGTGAGCACCGGAACCGGGGGTTGGGCGCGGGACGGCGCCGAAGCTCCAGGCTACGCCCGACCCCCACCGTGACGCAACCGCAGGGGTTCCTCGACATGACGCTTGCCACGCGTGAGCGCGATGCGTCAGGGGCATCAGCCGCATCGAGGTTTCATCCAGTGGGCAGACGAGCATGATGCACGTGGAGGACGAAGGAGGCAGCCATGTGCTTGACGTGCGGATGCATGCAGGCTCACTTGCAGATGGGTGAGCACAACATCAGGTTCGAGGACGTGCAGGCCGCGGCCGAGGAGAACGGACGCTCCGTGGCCGAGACGATCGAGATCATCGATCAGACGTGGGCCAAGGACCGCTCGGACCACGCCGAGGAGTACGCGAGCGGTCAGTAGTCCATGCTGGACTACTTCGGGTCGAGGATCTCGAGCACACCGGCGCGCGCCTCGACGGTCCGCCGTGCGGCCTCGTCGACGTGGACCCTCGGTGGCGAGGGCGGTTGCCCCTCGTGGTACGTGCCCGGTCCGTAGAACTGCCCGTACCGCAGCACGAAGCCTCCGACGTGCAGGACCGCTCGCTCGAGTTCCGCGACCGCCCGGCCGCCGTCGCCGGGGAGCTGCCAGGCCACGCTCTCCGCGAGGAAGCGGGTGGCGTCGGCCGCCCGTGCAGCGCGGAGCCATTCCGAGTGCCTTCCCGTCGGATGAGGGCGTTCGCGTCGGTGAAGTCGTCGACCGCTGACACGTCGTCGGGAAGGTCGGTCAGCAGATGCATGAGCATCTCGGGATGCGCGTCGAGGACCGCGTCTCGCAGGGCCGGAAGGTCATAGGCGTCGCACACGCTCGGCTCTGCTCCGAGCGCTCGCAGGCCGTCGGCCTTGCTCGGCGTTCGGGTCATGCCCCAGACCTCATGCCCCTCGGCGACGAGCAGGGGCACCACCCGGATCCCGAGCACCCCTGTCGACCCCGCGATGAAGATGCGCATCGACCGAGCCTACGGAAGTTCCAGGCCGTCCCGGCTTCAGCATGGCGAGCGAGATGCCGTTGTTTGGGAGTGGAACAGAACTCACGTGCTCGCGTCCGGAGGACCGCGAGCTCCCGGAGAAGGGTGGATGTCATGCTGGAGGCGCCGCAGCGTCCGGACGCAGATCGTGGTCTCGTCAACGGAAGTCCGAACGGTCGAGGGCGACGGGTGGCCATCGTGATGGCCATCGCGGCCGTCGTGATCGCCGGGCTCATCGTCGCGCTCGTCTCTTCGGGAGGCGATCCGGCCGCCACCTCGCGCACCACGACCGACGCCGCACCGGTGGAGGCACTGTCGCCTCCGACGCCACGCCGACTGCGCGTCGACGCCGCGGCATACGAGGTTCAGCTGGATTGGCAGCGCGGCTCCGGCGACGGTGCGATCGACCGGTACGAGCTCTCGCGCAACGGCGAGCTGGTCACGACCTTGAACGGACTCGACGTCCAGTACGTCGACGACGAGGTGATGCCCGCCATGAGCTACCTCTATGAGCTCGAGGCGATCGGCGACCCGCTCGAGAGTGGATCGGCGTCGGCCAAGATCCGCGTGCGCACGCCCCCCGCACCGCTCGGCACTGCCAGGCTCGGTGGGGTCTTCGACGTGCGGCTGAAGCTCGATTCCTCCTACGGCATCACCGGTCTGAAGGGCGGGACGGCTGGGTGGAGGTTCTCGCCCTCGTGTCCCGACGGACCGTGCGGGACGCGGCTCAAGGATCTGAACGGCATGTTCCCCGCGACCGACCTGAAGCAGGACGGGGGCGTCTACGAAGCCTCCGGATCGGGGCACATGGGATTGGAGTGCGGAGGCGTGGCGTTGACGTCGAGCTACGACATCCACCTTCGCGTCATTGCGGCAGAGACGGTCGGCGGCGAGTGGCGAGCCACGAAGCTCGAGGGCACGTACTCCCACAGCAGCGGTGCTCAGCTCGGGTGTCGGTCGGGCGGGGCCACGTATTCGATCAGCGCCCGCATCGTCGACCAGGCATAGGAGCGGGGCAGGCGGGCCTGGTCGGTCATCGCCGGCGGGACCCGTCGATCTCGACCTGGCCGACCGCGACGGTCGACCCCTCGACCGCGTAGGCGATCAGTTCGGTCGCACCACGGAGCCCGTCCACCTCGGCGCGATCGTCGACGGTCGAGGCAAGCCGCCCGAGGGCGTCTCGTGCTGCGTCGACGCTGGCGAAGGCGCTGCCGAGGGAGAACTCGGCCGCATCGCGTGCCTCACGGAACCTGCGAACTCGGTCCTGCATGGAACCTCCCGATGGGGTCGGGAGAGGGAGTTACATGAGTGTGATTCAAGTCTCTGACATGCGGGCGGGGGACCGGCTCTGCGGGCTGTTGAAGGAGCTTTGGCTAGGGGCGGAGATCGAGATTGTCGAGCGGTGTCCGTCGTACCCGAGTCCTTCACCGACATATAGGTCAACTCGCGGGCCCGGAACCGCTCGCCCAAGTCTTGGCAAGCGGCACCTGGCGCGGGGCCTCTCGACCAAGGCTCAGTCGCTGACCGCGGGCGCCGGGGTTGCCTCGGCAGGGGGACTGGCCGACGATGGGTCACCATGCCGAGCTCGGCGATGCGGGAGGAACGCAAGGTCGTCACCGCCTTGTTCGCCGACACCGTCGGGTCGACCGAGATCGCCGAACGCCTCGACCCGGAGGACGCGCACGAGCTGATCCGCGGCGCGATCGCGCTGGCGATCGAGGCTGCCGAAACCTACGGCGGCACGGTGAAGGACCTCGCCGGCGATGGCGCGCTGATCTTGTTCGGCGCACCGGTCTCCCACGAGGACGACGCGGAGCGAGCTGTGAGGGCTGGCCTCGAGATCGTCCGCTCGATCGCCAGATACGCCGTAGAGCTTCGCGCCCGAGGCCTAGAGGGGTTCTCGATGCGGGTCGGCATCGAGACCGGGCTCGTCGTCCTCGGACCTGTAGGCGGTGGGGGCAGGGTGGAGTACGGCGCAACAGGCGACGCCGTGAACACCGCCGCCCGGGTGCAAGGCCAGGCCGAGCCCGGCACAGTGCTCGTCGGGCCGGGTACGTACGACCGCGTCGCGTCGTTGTTCGAGTGGGGAGCTGAGCTCGACGTCGATCTGAAGGGCAAGTCGGGCACGGTCGTCGTACGCGAGGCACGCGCCGCGCGCCGGCAAGGTGGCTCTGCGCGTCGGCTCGAGGGGATGACGGCTTCCCTCGTCGGTCGGCATGACGAGATGGCCCGGTTCCTGGCTGCCCTGCCCGGGGCCGGTCCGGAGAGCGCAGAGGTCTTGCTCATCACGGGGCAGGCGGGGGTGGGCAAGAGCCGCCTCGTGCGTGAGGCGCGGGCCGCGGCGCCCGACGGCATCGTGTGGCTCGAGGCGAGAGCCGCCTCCTTCGCCGATCGCACCCCGTACTCGGTGTTCCGCGACTTGCTGATCGATGCCCTGGACCCATCCTCGGGCGAGGAAGCGCTCGAACGCATCCGTCAGCTGGGTGGCGAGACATCGCTCCCGTTCGCGGCGACGCTCATGGGCGTGTCCGATGCGGACCCCGATGGCCGTGTCGGCGCCTTGTCCCCCGCCAGTCTCCAGCGAGGTCTGATCGCCGTGATCGGACGCGAGCTGGAAGCACGCCGCGAGGAGCACCCGTTGGTCGTCGTGATCGAGGACCTGCATTGGGCCGACCCTTCGTCGTTGGAGCTACTCACTCCGGTGATCGAGGCGGTGGCTCGCGATGACGTGCTGTTCGTGCTGACCGCTCGCCGGGAGACCGAGCACGCCTCGAGCGGATTCATCGAGCAAGCGCTCACGCGAGGCGCCCACCTCATGCAACTCGAGGCGCTGCCGTCGGGAACCGACCGGGCGCTCCTCATCGAGTTGGTGGGTTCGGGCGTGCTTCCACCCGCGGTTGAAGCGCGGCTGCTCGAGGCCGCCGAGGGAAACCCCTTCTTCCTCGAGGAGCTTGTCCGGTCGCTGCGCGATGCCGGGGCGCTTCGGCTGGCAGAGGGCACGTGGCAGCTCGATGCCTCGGTGGCGCTGCATGTGCCGCCGACGGTGGAGCAGGTCGTCCTCGCTCGGCTCGACCGGTTGTCCGAGGGCAACCGTGACATCGTCGATGCCGCCTGCGTGTTGGGCCGTGGCTTCGATCTCGAGCTGCTCGCGGAAGTCGCCGACGGGTCGCCGGAGGGAGTCGAGAGCTCGATCTCGGCCCTGCGCCAACTCGACATCGTCCGACGATCGGGCATAGGGGGCGGAGGTGACGATCCGGATCGCGAGGACCGGGCAGCGGAGTACCAATTCGCCCACGTCCTGATCCAGGAGACCGCGTATCGGGCGCTGGTTCGACGCCGTCGAACGCCGTTACATCTGCGAGCTGCCCGCGCCCTCGAGCCTCGCGTGGGAATCACCCCGGGCACCGCGGGTCTGGTGGGCCGCCACTATCGAATCGCGGGCGACCCTGGAGCGGCGCTCGATTGGCTGGTCGCTGCCGCCCGCGAGGCCGGCCGCGCGCAAGCTCGTGAGGAAGCTCTGCGGGCCTACGACGACGCGCTCGACGCGGCCCGAGAGGCAGGCCTCGACCCGGGGAACGCGTTCCTCGCCTCGCTCCGCATCGAACGAGGCGGGCTGCTCGCCCGACGCGGTGACCTGCAGGCCGCGCGGACCGAGCTGGAAGCGGCGCTGCAGGACGTGCGGACGAACGAGGAGCGCGATCTCGAGTGCCGGGCCGAGGCCGAGCTCGGCTTCCTGCTGGCGGGCGCCGCCGACTACCGGGCGGCGCTCACGCACCTGGAGTCCGCGCTGCACATCGCCGAGGAACGCGGGGATGCGGCGGCTCGGGTGACAGCCCTGGCACGGCTGTCGATCGTGCACACCAACCTGGCCCGCCTCGATCTCGGCCGAGAGTTCGGCGAGCGAGCCTTGTCGGCGGCCCGAGCCAGCCGTGATGAGCGTCTCCTCGCGGTGGCGCTCGACGCCCAGAAGCAGGTGGTGCTGCAGCTCGGCGACGGTGCCAGGCTCTCGGAGATCGCGGATGAGCTCGAGGCGATCCATCGCTGGAACGACGACCTGTGGCTTCTGCAGTTCGTGCTCTTCGAGCGGGCGTACGTGGCCGTCGGCACGGCACGATGGGATGAGGCGGATGCGCGGCTGCGGGAGGCACTCGAGATCAGTCGGCGGATCGGCGATCGTGGCAACGAGCTGCTGCACCTGTCGATGATGGGCTGGCGAGACCGGTGCCGGGGTGATCTCGCCGGAGCGCTCGACTCGCTCGAGGATGTGGGCCGTCGGGCTCACGAGTTGGGGCACGCTGAGTGGAGTGCCTGGACGTCGCTCATGCTCGGCGCCACGTTCCTCGATCTCGGAGAACCCCAGCTCGCCGCGCCGCACCTGACCGACGCCGTGCGGTCGGCTGAGGAGGGCGAGGCCAGGCTGCACCTCGTTCGGGCCATCGCGCAGCTGGCCTGGTGCTCCTCACTCATGGGTGATCACGACGCCGCGGCCGATCACGTCGCCAGGTCCGCGGCGATGCTCGGCGACATCGTCTGCCCGGAAGGGACCGCCTACATGCCGGGGGCCGACGCGTACCTCGCGACCGGGCGTGTAATGCTCGCGATGGGAGAGGCGGAGCGGGCCACCACCCTCGTGCAGCCGATCGTCGACGCGGCGCGGCGGGTGGGGTGGGTCGAGGCGCAGGCCGGCGGGGCCGTCGTGCTCGGGCGGTGCGCCGAGGCCGCGGGACGGGCGGACGACGCCCTCGAGCTGTTCCGAGATGCCATCGAGATCGCGGTCGATAAAGGGATGCCCATCATGGAGCGTGACGGTCGTGTCGCCTTCTCGACCGCCCTGACGGCCACGGATACGGCCGAGGCCGATCGCCAGTCGTCGCTCGCAGCCGCGATCACCGTCAGGTTGCGCGCCGGGACACAGGGTGCGAGGCTCGAGGAAGGCGACCCTGCCCGCCCCGAGCGGGTCGACCGGTGAGTGAGGAGGCTGCACCGTGGATGTGCAAGGACTCCACCACGTGTCGCTCAGGGTCACCGACATGGATCGCTCGGCGGACTTCTATCGAGATGTCCTCGGCTTCGATGTGCAGACACCCGCCGAGGGACTGGCTTACTTCGCGGCGGGGGACTGTCTTGTCGTGCTGAAACCGCCGCTCGAGGGCACGCCCGAGGGTGATCGGTTCAGTGAGTACCGCATCGGGGTCGACCATCTGGCGTTCACCTTGACCGATCGGGCCGATCTCGAGGGTGTCGTCGACGCGGTGCGCGGCGCCGGCGTCGAGACGGCCGGGGTGGAGCTCGACCCGCTCCTCAACAAGGAGTATGTCTGCTTCCGCGACCCTGACAACGTGCAATGGGAGTTCTACGGCGTTGAACCCGCGCCCGCCTGACCGCCCTATCGGCCCGGCATCACCCGGTAGAGACGCCAGCGGTCGGGCACTCCTTTCAGTTCGTGCTCTCCCGCGTTGGCGAAGGTGAGTCCTGAGCCTGCGACGAGGTCCTTCACGGTCTGGGAGACGAGCACCTCCGAGGGTCCGGCCTGGCTCATGATCCTCGAGCCGATCGTGACGGCGATGCCTCCGGCCTTCTCGTCGATCATCTGCATCTCACCCGTGTGTACGCCCGCCCGGATCTCGAGGGAGAGGTCGCGAACCGCATCCGCGATGGCCAGGGCGCAGTGGACCGCACGAGCCGGGCCATCGAAGATCGCGAAGAACCCGTCGCCCGCAGTGTCCATCTCCGTGCCTCGGTATCGGGCGAGTGCGCCTCGCACGATGTGATTGGCGCTCGACGAGGTCTCGCCACGCGGCATCACCGCCGGCGGTGACGATCTCCGTGGACCCCACGATGTCGGTAAACAGCACTGTGGCCAGGTAACGATCGAATTCCACCTGCTCGGCGTGCAGTGTCGTCAGGAATCGCTCGATCTCCACCGGCAGATCGTCGCTGTGGCTCCACATGTGGGTGGACCCGGGCATCTCCCGCAGCTCTGCCCCCGGGATGTGCTGCGCCAGGTAGCGACCGTGCTCGATCGAAGCTTCCAGGTCGCCGAGCCCGTGCAGCACCAGCGTCGGGACGCGGATCGACGACAGGACATCGCGCAGGTCGACGTCGCGGTCCATCGTGGACCAGCGGACGGCGTCGCCGGGCCCGCCGATCGACTGCATCCAACCCACGAAGTCCTCGACTTCGTGCGGGTCCTCGGCCGTCTCGGGGTTCAGGGATGACATCCACTTCTGTGCGAGTGCGAAGGTTCCCCATTCCTGTTCGATCTCTTCGAGCTCGGCGTCGTAGTCCTCGGCGGTCCGGCCGAAGGGGTAGTCGGGGCCCACACTTCGCGAGCCTTCGCGCCGAACGAGACGAGCCCGGCCGTGCGTTCCGGGAAGGTCGCGGCAACATCGCGGCCACGGCGAAGCCGGTCTCGAACCCGACCAGCACGGCACGCTCGGTGCCGGCGGCATCCATGACGGCTCGCACGTCGTCCATCTCTGATTCCACGGTGAGCTGTTGTTCCCGCTCGACGATGTGGTCGGACAACCCCGTGCCGCGCCGATCCAAGAGGATCAAGCGGCTGAACGCGGTGTATCGACCGGGGAACGTCGCCCGGCTGGAGTCCCAGATCCTTCCCAATCCCAATCCGGATGCCACCACCACGAGATCCGTGGGGCCGCTGCCTGCCACTTGATACGCGATGTGCACGCCGTCGACGGTGCGGGCATATCGGGACCTCAGGTGCCTGCTCCCTCACGCCATCACCCGATAGGGCTGAAAGCGGTTGTTCGCGCAGGGCATCTCGGGCCGAAAGTCGGAAGGCACCACCGGAGTCTTGGCTCCCGCACCGGTGTACGCAACTCCTACGGCACCAACGCGAAGGCCAGGTTGGCACGAAGGATGAGGGCGCGCAGTGAGGGACGTCACGACCCTCGATTGTTGCTGACTACGGCTTCCCTCGCGCTTCGGCCTCGATCGCGTCTGCTCGCGGAAGCCAGCCGAGCGCCCCGTTCGACGTCAGCACGTCGAGCGCCTGCGCGATCGTCGGCAGGGCGTCCTCGCCCGCTCGCAACTGCGCCTGGGCGAGGTCCAGCAGCACGAGACCTCGGTCCGTGGCCACACCCAGCGCCTCGAGCCGGTCGCTCGCCTCACGGAGCAGCGCCACCCCTTCGGCCGCGTCGGTGGCGACCATGCCGTCGACGGCGAGCCCGACCGCGACGGCATACGGAGACTGGCCGTCACGCGTCAAGTCCCGGTAGGACTCCGCCTTCTCGCGTTGATCGAGCTCCACGAGCGTCCGCACCAGGTGCGCGAAGCCTTCGACGAACACATCCACGTGATAGGCGCGCGCCTGCTCGACACCCGCCACCAGCACTCGCACGGCCTCCGCGAGATCGCCGTCGAGGATGGCGAGGATCCCCCGATCGAGGTGCAGCCCGATCTCGTTCTGCGCCTCGGGGTTCGCCTCCCCGATCCGGATGGCTGCCGCGAGCGTCTCGCGCGCCTCCTCGAGGCGACCTTGCTGCATCAGTGCGTGAGCGAGTCCGTTCAGTCGCATCCCGAGCAGTGGTTCGCTCGCCACCGCGCGCGCCTCCTCGATCGCTTCACGCTGGTATCGCTCGTCCTCGCGGAGGTCCCCGGCGATCGCCGCATTGTCCCCGAGGCTCCCGAGGAGCCATCCGATATTGACGCGCACCCCCGCCTTCCGCGCGAGCTCTTCGCCTTCCAGCAGGAACTCGCGGCTGCGGGCGAAGTCCGACGTCCATGTCTCGATGGTGGAGGGGTAGTTGTTGTTGAGGCGCATCAGCACGTTGAGCTCGCCACACTCCCTCGCCAGCCGACGAGCCTCCTCGATCGTCGCAATCGCCTCGTCTCCGCGGCCGAGCATCGAGACGGTGATCGCGAGGTCCATGGTCGCCTCGGCGAGGGTGCCTGAGGCATCCACGCGCGACGCGATCTCGATGGCGCGCCGCAGCGTCGGTTCCGCCTCCGCCGCGAGCCCCCGCCGCCACCGGGCCCAACCGGTGATCCGTAGCGCGTCGGCGAGTTCGGGGCTGTCGCCGAGCGGCTCGAGGGCGGCGATCGCTGTATCGACGCTCGTCCACATCGCGTCGTCGTCGCCGCGCTCGAAGGCGATGATCGCGAGGCGGGTCAGCGCGAACCCCTCGCTCAGGCGGTCCCCGGACGACGTGGCGAGCGCGAGTAGCTCGCCGACGGGGGCTTCGGCCCTGCCTGCGGTGAGGTAGCCGATCAGCACGTTGCCCGTTCGGTTGCGCAGGATCGTGATCCTCTCTGCCGTCGAGGCGCTGGCGGCATCGGCGAGGTCGGACGCCCGCACGTACCATCGATCCGCCTCGAGCGGGAGCCAGACGGCCGAGGCGCGGTCGCCCGCCGCTCGCGCCCACTCGAACGCGTGCCGGGCCGCGGCCTCATGCTCAGGTCCGGTCTCGCCGAGCTCTTCGCGGTACCGGAAGGCCTCGAGCCGGTGGGTCGCGATCAGCTCGGAGATCTCGTCGACACGGTCGCCGGCGCGCTCGGCCGCCCACGCGGCGACCGCCTCGTGCTTCGCGGCTCGCAGCGACTTCGGCAGCGAGTCGTAGGCGCCGTCGCGCAACAGCGAGTGATGGAACGAGAACTCGGGCTCGTCGCGGAAGCTCGAGGGCTCGTGGGGCACGATCAGCTCCTTCACGCGCAGGCGACCGAGCGCTTCGCGGATCACACCGGCGTCGACGTGCGCCAGCGCCGCGAGCGACCCGAGCCAGAACGTCCTGCCCACGACGGCGGCGTCCTGCAACAGCGCCTTCTCCTCGTCGGGCAAGCCGTCGAGCCGCGCGGCGATCAAGCCCTGGATCGAGCGGGGCACGTCGACGTCGGCGACGGTCGCCGCGACCTCCCAGCGGCTCGCGTCGGTCGCGCGGATCACCCCGCGGTCGATCAGCATCCGCACGATCTCCTCGGTGTAGAGGGGATTGCCCTCGGCCCGGTCCACGATCAGCTTGCGGAGCTCGTCGGAGATCTCGCCCGGCAGCAGGTCGTCGACCATGGCGGCGTCCTCGTCGGGCGTGAGCGGCTCGAGGTAGATCGACGCCGCGTTGCGTTTGCCCCCGCCCCAGGTCGGGCGTCGCTCGAGCAGCTCGGGGCGCGCGAGCGTGAGCAGCATCACCGGCCCCTGCGCCCAGTCGGCCGCGTGCTCGATGAAGTCCAGCAGCCCGTCGTCGGCCCAGTGGATGTCCTCGAGCACGAGCACCAGCGGGTAGCGCGCGGCCATGCGTTCGAGGAAGCGCCTCCACGCCTCGAACAGGCTCTCCCGCGAGTGCACGCGGTCCGCGGCGGTGACGAGCGCCGCGAGCAGAGGGGCGAGATCGTCGTCGCCGAACAGCTCCACGACCGCACGGGTCGTCTTCTCGAGGGCGACGTCGGCCGGGTCGTCCTCGAGCACCTCGCAGTGGGCCTTCACGGCGTCGGCGAGCGCGGAGTACGAGGTGTTGCCGTACGCGAGGCATCGGCCCGCGCGCCAGTAGAAGGTCTGCGGCAGGCCCTCGACGTGCATCGAGAGCTCGTGGACGAGCCGGGATTTCCCGACGCCGGCCGGGCCGATCAGGGTGACGAGCGCCGGGCGTCCCTCGGACTCGATCCGGTGCAACGTCTGCTTGAGGACCGTCAGCTCTTCGTCGCGGCCGATCAGCGTCGACTGCAGACCCAGGGCGGGGCGCTCCCCACGGCGTTTCGCGGGCACGGACAGGGCGTTCCATGCGGGAACCGGCTCGGCCTTGCCCTTCAGGGTGAGCGGCGTCAGTTCGGTGAGCTGGATCACGTCCTTCACGGCGGCGTACACGCTCGGCCCGACCACGATGTGCCCGGGCTCGGCGGCGGACTGCAGGCGAGCGGCGATGTTCACCGCATCGCCGGTGAGCATGCGGTCGCGTGAACCGGTGGCGCGCTCGAGGTCGACGAGCACCTCGCCCGCCTCGATGCCGATGCGCATCGCGAGCTGTGGTTTGCCCTCGTCGGCGAACGCCCGGTTCAGCTCGGACAGCACCGCGAGCATCTCGAGCGCCGCGCGCACCGCCCGCTCGGGGTCGTCCTCATGGGACTTCGGGATGCCGAACACCGCGAGCACCGCATCGCCCATGAACTTCTCCAGGTGACCCCCGTAGCGCTCGATCTCGGCCGAGAGCCGGTCGAACGTGCGACCCACCACCGACTGCACGATCTCGGGGTCCTGCTGCTCGGCGAGGGTGGTGGAGCCGACCAGGTCCGCGAAGAGCGCGGTCGCGTACTTGCGTTCCATGCGCGCGGGGGCTGCGGTCTCCTCGAGCGCCGCCCCGCAGTGCAGGCAGAACTTCGCGTTCTCAGGGTTCTCGCCGCCGCAGGAGGCGCAGGTTCGCATCCGCGAAGCCTACGCCCAGCGGATGCAGGCGGTACCTGCCGGGTCATCTCCATCTCGCGGTTCGAACGTTCCCCGCCCTCCCTCCGTATCCCCCTCACGCAGCGGACTGCACCGAGGGAGAAGGGTCGCTCGCTCGGCAGTGTCCGCACGAGGGGAAGGAGCTCGGCATGAGGGTACGGACGATGGGCATCGCGGCCGTCGCGGCCTCCGTGGCGCTGGTGATCGGTGCCGCGGTGGCGATGGCGGTGAAGACGAACGCCGATGCTCAGCTCAGCGGGTACAAGGAGGTGCCGGCGATCTCGACCACGGGAGGCGGACGCTTCTCCGCCGAGATCGGCAGCGGCAAGGTCGACTACACGCTCCAATACGGCGATCTCGAGGGTGGCGATGTGCTCTTCGCCCACATCCACTTCGGGCGGCCCGCCACGAACGGAGGCGTGATCGCGTTCCTGTGTGGGGGCGGCGACAAGCCGGCCTGCCCGGCGTCGGGCACCGTGCACGGCACGATCGACGCCGCGGACGTGATCGGGCCCGCAGAGCAGGGCATCGCGCCAGGGGAGTTCCAGGAGCTCGTCAGGGCGATCAGACGCAACGCGGCCTACGTGAACGTGCACACGGATGACTTCCCGACCGGTGAGGTGCGAGGGAACATCATCCCCTCCTGACGCATCCGAGGCGGGCCGTCGACCCACCCGCCGCGGAGCCGCAGCCGTGGAGAGGCCCCTGATTCCCGGGGCCGCTCTCGCGCGGCACACCCCTCGAGCGCCGATTGCCCGATCTTCGGAAAGCCCATAGGGCTATCCGCATCCTGCTATCGCTGCAGGTCACAGGGTTATGCGAGCGTGGCTAGCGTTGGATTGCGTTGGTGAGGGACAGGATAGGTAGGTAGGGGTAGGCATCATGTTGCTACTACCCTCCCTCTCCCTCCGCTCACCCTGTCTGTGCCCCCGGCGGATCGCCGGGGGTGGGAGGCGGGGGTAGCCGGTACCGGCGTCCTCATCATTGGGTGTGTGTGAGTATGTATGTAGCCCCCTACGAATCTCCGCATACCCGCACCACCACAACGAATCTCACCACACCACGCAAGGGCGACTACCTGTAGCAGCGGTCGTGACACCCCCTGCACTGAAGGCTGGCGATCCATGCCCCCTCGCGCCCTTGCGGGAGCCAAACACGTACCCGAACACGAACCCGAACGGATGCCGAAGCCGATGCTCCGCGTCCCGATGCTGCTGATCGTCATGGCCGGTGACGTGTACGAGGCGTGGTCGATCACCGAGAACGTCCGCGATGAGTTCGAGCCCGTTCGGTAGGCACAGGCACACACCGCACCCTCCGACAGCCCAAGCAGCGGTAGCCCATAATGAGCGCTCGGGGGACTCCGACCGTTCCTTCGCGAAACTGCTGGAAGCAGCGGTCCGACCCCACGGGAAAAGGGGGGAACCATGCAGCCCACAGAGCTGCTCCCAGCAATTGCCCTGCTGTTGCTGATCGGGGTCGAGTTCGGCGGCTGGTCGCTGCTGTGGTTCATCACTTCCAAGCGGGAAGTGATGGACGATCGCCGTATCCAGTTCTTCCGGGCCGGCCATGCGCACGGGGGAGTTCTGACCATCCTGTCGCTCGTCTACTTCGTCTACCTCGACCGCACGGGCTTCTCGGAAGGTCTGCAGTGGGTCCTTGGCGTAGGTCTCATCGCTGGCACGCTTGCGCAATCTGGTGGCTTCTTCGTTCACCTCGGCAAGGGTGCTCCCGACAGCTCGACAACGGGAACGATTCTCACCCGCACGGGTGCCATGGTGATTGCCGTAGCACTGATCGCGCTCGCCATCGGCCTGCTCTAGCCGCCTCCGTCGTCCTGCGGCGACGCAGCGACAGGCGAACCCTCGCCCTAGACACGCTTTGTGTCATCGAGGCGTGAAGTCGTTACGAGACGTACGCAAGGCCCGGGGCTGGTCTCTGCGAGAGGCCGAGATCGTGATCGGCATGGCTTACTCGACGCTGGCCAAGGTCGAGCGCGGCGAGCAGTACCTGACCGGGGACCAGAAGATCCGGTTGGTGCGAGCCCTGGGTCTCACCAAGGCCGACGCGAGACAGATCGCTGAGTTCGCCCTCGAGGTGCCCGCGTGAGTTATCGCCACCGTCGCTGACGTCGTGGCCAAGGAGCGAGCCGCCGGCAGTACCGATCAGTCGATCGCCTGCCTCCTCAACGCTTCGAACCTCGAGCCCCCGACCGGGCACGGTCATTGGAACGCCGTCCCCGTGAGGGAAGTCATGGGCGAGGACGCAGCGGGCTTTCGTCACGACGGGCACTACGGCGGGGTCGTCCCCGCACGGAGCTTCCGATGACCGACGACGAGATCGTGAACACGTACGCGACGTGGAGCGACGAGGAGTTGCTGAGCCATCGTGAGGCGGCACTCACCGAGGCCGAGGTACAGATGCGCTGGCAGCAACCGAAGAACGCAGCCGCGCTCCGCGAGCGGGCCAAGACGTATACGAGGGCTATCCGTATCCGGGGGATCTTCGTGTGATCCAGACCGACCTCGCCTCGCTGCGGCACCGACTGGTTGAGGCCGGCATCGGCCACGACCTCGCGCACCACCCGACGAAAGGTGGGGTCTTGGCCGCACTACTTGGTCAGCGGCTCGAAGGCCAGGAGCCCAACGTGGCCCTCGCCGCCGAAGCCGCAGGTCTCGACCCGGCCACCCCGAGACAGTGGCGGATCAGAGACGAGGCGTACCGCTACGCAGAGTGGCGCGCCCGCAAGGGAGAGGGTCCCGACCTCGAGATCGAGTCTGCCCCTCCCGAGCCCGGGCG
>JBGGNG010000166.1:0-5579 GCA_041287635.1 Actinomycetota bacterium
GGCCCGACCGCGTTGCCGCTCGACCACGTGGAGCGCATCCTCGACGAGACCTCGGCGCGGGTCGAGATCGTGCACAACGGGAACGTGAAGGCCGCCGGTGAGATCGCGGCCCTCGTGGGTCGCCGATCCGAGCTCGACCGCCTGGTGATCGGCACCGACAGCCCCGCGGGGTCGGGGGCGCAGCCGCTCGGCATGCTGCGGGCGATCTCGTGGGTCGCGTCGCTGGGCGGGGTCGACCCGGCGCTGGCGCTGGCCGCCGCGACGGGGAACGTCGCGGCGCTGCACCGCCTCGACACAGGCGTCCTCGCACCGGGCCGGGAGGCCGACCTGCTGATCATGGACGCCCCGCTCGGCTCGCAGGCCGACGACGCGCTCGGCGCCCTCGCGATCGGTGACACGCCCGCCGTCGTCACCGCGATCATCGACGGCATCCCGCGCTTCACGAAGAGCCGCAACACGCCGCCGGCGATGCGACCGGTGTCGTTCACCAGCTAGATCCGGCGAGGAGGCAGCGATGGACGTCGCACGGGCGATCGACGGCACGTTCGAACGGGGGGACGAGGCCCGGTTCACGGGCGAGGTGTGGATCCGCTCGGCGCTCGGCGACGCGGCCGGCACGACCGTCGGGGTCGTGCACTTCGCACCCGATGCCCGCACGCGCTGGCACCGCCACCCCACCGGACAGTTCCTCTACGCGATCAGCGGACGCGGCCGCGTGCGCACGAGCGGCGAGGCGGGTCACGCGCTCGAGCCGGGCGACGTGATCCATGTCGGCCCCGATGAGTGGCACTTCCACGGGGGATCGCGCACGGCGCCGATGGTGCACGTCGCGGTGACCGGCGGGGCGGTCGAGTGGGGCGAGCCCGTGACCGACGAGGAGTTCGATGAGGGGTTCTGAGCCGACGGCCTATCCTCTGGGCATGTCCACATCGGTGATCGTGCTCGGGGCCGGCTTCGGCGGCCTGGAACTGTCCACCCGGCTGTCGGAGGAGCTCGGCGACCAGGTCGATGTCACCCTGATCGATAGAGCCGACGCGTTCGTGTTCGGCTTCTCGAAGCTCGACGTGATGTTCGGCACACGAACGCCCGAGGCCGTCCGCCTGCGCTACGCCGACCTCACCACGCCGCACGTCCGATTCCGGCAGGAGACCGTCACCAGGATCGACCCCGTGGCTCGCCGCGTGGTGACGGACCTCGACACCTACGAGGCCGACGTGGTGGTCGTGGCGCTCGGCGCCGACTACGACCTCGCGGCCACCCCGGGCCTGGTCCAGGCAGGGAACGAGTTCTACTCGGTCGCGGGGGCCGAGGTCCTGCGCGAGGTGCTCCCGTCGTTCCGCTCGGGGACGGCGATCGTCGGCGTGTGCGGTCCCTCGTTCAAGTGCCCCCCTGCGCCGAGCGAGGCCGCGTTGCTCCTCGACGGGTACCTGCGCGAGCGCGGCGTCCGCGACGATGTCCGGATCCAGGTCGTGATGCCGTTCGGCAGGCCGATCCCGCCGGCGCCCGAGACCTCGGAGGCGATCCTCGCGAGGTTCGCCGAGCGCGGGATCGAGTTCGTGCCCGACCACAAGGTCGCGGCGCTGGACCCGTCCACGCACGAGGCGGTACTCGACGACGGCACGCGCCTGCCCTACGACCTGTTCCTCGGCATCCCGGTCCACCGGGCGCCGGCGGTGCTCGACGCTTCGGGCATGCTGGAAGACGGATGGATCCCGGTGGACCCGGGAACGCTCGCCACCCGGTTCCCGGGTGTCTACGCGGTGGGGGACGTGACGAGCGTGGGCACGCCGAAAGCCGGCGTGTTCGCCGAGCGAGCCGCGCGCGTGCTGGCCGATCAGCTGATCGCTGGGATCCGCGGGCAGGACCTGCCGCCGGGCTTCGACGGCACAGGAGCGTGCTGGATCGAGCTCGGCGCCCACGAGGTCGCCCGTATCGACGTGGACTTCTTCTCGACCCCGGGCTCGCCGATCACGTGGTACACCGAGCCGTCGGAGGCGACGGCCGCTGAGAAGGCCGAGTTCGGTGCCAGCCGGGGGGCGCGCTGGTTCGGCGCGTGAATCGTCCTGGTTCGTGCGGGAACGTCGTTGCCATAACGCGGGGCCTGCGGCACGATGTGCGGTACGAGAGGAAGGAGGTGGTCCAGCTTGCATGAACAGCTCGAGACCCTCGAGGTGACTGGCTGCTGAGCCGTCCCTCGCGGCCGGGATCACCTCCCGCCGCATGCCGGGCGACCGGCAGAATCCACACCAGCTCACCGACCCTTCGGGTTCCGGCCTGGTCGACCGGACGAAGCCTCGTCAGAGGTCGAAGTGCCCGAGAGGGCAGCAGCGACGAACGGGCCGGGCCCTCAGGGCCCGGCCCGTTCAGCGTCCGTGACTACGCCGCGTAGGCGATCGTCGTGTAGTCGTCGACGCCACAGGTCGGTGTAGCCACCGACGAAGGCGCGTGAGCCGTCCGCGTCACGGCGAGCGCCCGCGGGAACCGTGGCCGGTCCCCACCCGGCCGGGCCGATCGGGGAGCGTCGGCCCGCCGATGTCCCGGTCTCGCCTCGAACTAGGCAAGGACCTCCGTGTTCCGTCTGCAGGTGCCACTACGGAGGTCCTTGCCAAGTCGCGCCGGAGCCGACGCGCCGGAGCTGAGCGCTCCCGGCGTACTCTCCGAGCGTGAATCGGCTGCTCGCTCACCTCGGACCGCCGCTCCGAGCCCTCACGGGCGTGCTCGGGAACCGTCCCATCACCCGCATGGAGCTCGCGTTCCTGCTCTTCAACGTCGCGGAGCCCGCGATGTGGGTGGCGATCCTCGTCTACGCCTTCGATCGCGGTGGCACGCGGGCGGCGGGGTTCGTCACGATCTTGCTGATGGTGCCCGCCGGCATGCTGGCCCCGCTGGTGGCCGCGCTCGGCGATCGATTCCCGAAGGAGCGGGTCGTTCGGTTCGGGTACCTCGCCCAGGCCGTCACGACCGCCGCGGTCGGGGTCGCGATCGCCACCGACGCCGGCCTCGTGTACGGGCTCGCGGCACTCGCGGCCGTCACGTACACGACCGGCCGGCCGAACCACCATGCGCTGCTACCCGGGCTCTCCCGCACGCCCGAGGAGCTCGCCGCGGCCAACTCCGTCTCGTCGCTGATGGAAGGCGTCGGGGGCACCATCGGATCGATCGCCTCCACCGTGGTGCTCGCGATCTCGGGCGCCGGTGCCGTGTACGGGCTCGCGGCCGCGGCCCTCTTCCTTGCGGTCGTGACGACGCTCGGGGTTCACGCCCCGGCGGATGCACGAGCTCGGGGCGCGTTTCGGCCCTGGTCCCTGCTCACCGATGCGTGGCACGGCCTCGCGACCGTGGTGCGGTCACCCGATGCGCGGCCGCCCGTTGTGATCACCGCGGTGCTCACCGCGACGGTCGGGGCCGTCGGCGTGCTCACCGTGCCGCTCGCGCTCGAGGAGCTCGACCTCGGCGATCCCGGCGTCGGGTATGTGACGACGATGATCAGCGTCGGACTGCTCGTGGGCGCCGCCGCGTCGGTCGTGCTCGCGGCCGGGCGGCGTCTCGCGCTTGCGATCGTGCTCTCGGCCGCGTGGTTCGCGGTCAGTGCGGTGCTCTACGGCGTGACGACCACGGTGCTCGTCGTCACGATCGCATCGATCGTCTATGGGTCGGCGATCACGCTCATGGACGTCCTCGGCCGCACGCTGCTGCAGCGCACCGTGCGTGGCGACGTGCTCACCCGTGTGTTCGGCGCGGTCGAGGCGCTCTGGCTGCTCGGGTACGGCGCCGGCGCCGCGGCTGCACCTCTGCTCGAGCGTTGGCTCGGGCTCGGGCCTGCATTCGCCGTTTGCGGCGGGGTGATGCTCGTGGCCGCGCTCGCGACGCTCCCCGGACTCCGTCGCATCGACGAGCGAACCGTCGTGCCGGAGCGGCAGCTGTCGCTCCTGCGCCGTATCCCGATGTTCGCGCCGCTCCCACCCCTCGACCTGGAGCGCATCGCCCGCCAGCTCGACCGGATCCAGGTCTCCTCCGGAACCGAGGTGATCCGCCAGGGCGACATCGGGGACCGGTTCTACGCCGTCGATGCGGGTTCGTTCGAGATCGTCCGCGACGGCACGGCGATCGCGACCGCCGCCGAGGGCGACTACTTCGGCGAGATCGCGCTGCTGCACGACGTGCCGCGCACCGCCACTGTGCGCGCGACGAGCGACGCCGCCGTCTGGGCGTTGGACCAGGAGGAGTTCCTCGCGACGGTGACCGGGCTCCCGCAGGCGGCGAGCGCCGCGCATGCGATCTCGCAGGAACGCCGCCGCACGACGCCCACGAACTGATCCAACGCCCGTCGGCCGATCGGCCGTCCGATCGTGGTCCGAACGACCCGATCGCGTCCGCCGATCCCGAGCCATGGTGACGATGTGACGAACGTTCCATGTGGAAGGAGGGGAGGGTCGTGAAGATCGAGTACGTGCACGCGTCGAAGTACGGCAACGGCGCGAAGGTGGCCGAGGAGTTCAAGGAGCGGATGGCGACCCGAAGCGTCGAGGTCGACGTGCACCACATGGGTGATCTCGACCCGAAGGAGCTTCCGCCGGCCGACCTCTACCTCTTCAGTTCGCCCGGGCGCTTGGGCAAGCCGATCCGCGGCATGCGCCGCTTCCTGCAGGACGTCCGGCTGCCCGAGGGCACGAGGTATGCGCTCCTCACCACCGAGATGGCGCCTCGGCCCGACAAGAAGACGGGACGGATGCCCACGGAGGAGGAGATCTGCAAGTACCAGAAGGTCCGCTCGACCATGCATGAGCTGCTGCAGGCCAAGGGCCTGGTCGACGTGGCGGAGGACAAGGTCTACGTGACCCAGATCAAGGGGCCGCTGGAGGACGGATGGCAACACAAGGTCGAGGAGTTCGCGGATCAGCTGACCGTCGCCGATCGCGGGTGACGCTGAAGGAACTCGTCGGCAGCGGTGACACGATCATGCTCGCGACGCTGCCGTTCATCGTCCTCGGCGTGATCGTGAACCTCGCCTTCCCGTCGTTCTTCGAGGTTGGCGGTCCGTCCGACACGTTGAGGATCGCCTCGATCGTGGTCTTGATACCTGGGGTCATGGTCTGGCTGTGGTCGGCGGTACTGATCCTGAGGAAGGTGCCCCGAGGTGAGCTGATCACCACCGGGCCGTTCGCATGGGTGAAGCACCCGATCTACACGAGCGTGGCGCTCCTCGTGATCCCGTGTGCCGGCTTCCTGCTGAACACGTGGGTGGGCGCGCTGATCGGGGTCGTGCTGTACATCGCGTCTCGGCGGTACGCACCCGAGGAAGAGGCGCAGCTGGCTGAGAGCTTCGGCCCAGCCTGGGATGAGTACTGCAACACGGTCACGATCCCGTGGCTCTAGATTGACACGGGCATGGGGTTGGGGCTCACGAGCCCCGCTCTCGCAGAGGCTTCCGCCTCGTCACCGATGAGGCGATCGCCGGCACCGCCCTCGCCGGCTACACCGAGGCGCCCGCGCCGACCAACGTGGTCGAAAGGGCTGGCGGGGGTGCCGCTTTCACCGGTGGCGACATCGCCACCGCCGCGTTTGTGTCGGTCGCGCCG
>JBGGNG010000167.1:0-6529 GCA_041287635.1 Actinomycetota bacterium
ACGCCGCGGCCCTCGCTGCTGCCCAGGAACTCGCGCTGCCCGGTGTCCGTACGCCGGTCGAGCTCGCCGACGAATACGCCGTGCACAACGGCGCCACGCTCGTCTGGTGCGACTGTGCATCCGGCACCCTTGCAGCGGAGGTCGAGGTCGAGGTCGCGATCGGTCCGATGTTCCTGGCCGCCGACGGTCTCACGGCGCGTGCCCGCGCCCGTGCGGTCATCGATATGCTGGTCGCTTGACCTCCGTCGGTCAGGATCCTTCGCGCCGGGTGCTCGCTCTACGTCGCCCGATCGGCCGAGGATCGGCCCCGTCGGCGCTACGTCGAGCGGTGATCGTCGGGCCGCCCGGGCGGTCCCACACCAGCTATCGCCGGGTTCGCGGCGTCGCCCCGCCCTCGTCGTCGTCGCCACGCTCGCCGAACGCCCCAGAACAGCATCCCGAACAGGAACAGCACCATAAGGAACCCCACCACCGGCACGATCACCGCGCTGAACGACAGCAAGGTCGAGACCGTGTCCTCACCGAGGGAGAGCACCGGGTTGCCGGCGCCGCCCGTGAAGGCCGTCGAGGCCGGGCGAACGATCGAGCGGGCGCCGTGGGTCGCGCCCGCCGCGGCGACGCCTAGCACGACGGCGAACGCGGGGTCGACAGCGTCGTTGCCGGTCGCGGCGAGCGCGACCAGGGCACCCGCGACCGGTGCGACCACCACGCCGATCGCGTGCAGCACCGAATCGATCGCGGGCACCTTGTCGCCGACGAAGTCGATCGAGGCGATCACGGCGATCGCGAGCATCACGGCCGGATCCGAGAGCGTGTCGTAGGGAGCCTCGAGCGCGATGAGGTCTGTCCAACGAGCGAGCCCGCCAAGGATCAGCAACGGCAGATAGGCGTTGAGCCCGGTCGCCGTCGAGAGACCGAGGGCGGTCATCGTCCCGATGACGGCGTCGGTCATGCCCGGTTCCTGGTCGGCCCGATCACTCCAGACCTCGCGCTCGCGGGTCGCGATGCCGGGGGACGTGGTAGTCCGGGTCGGTCCGCAGCACCAGGTACTCCACGGCCGCCCAGATCGTCTTGGAACGCGGGTAGAACGCGAGGGGCACGAGCACGAGCACGAGCACGCTGACGATCGTGAGCGAGAGCACAGGCACGTCGGGCACCGTCAGAACGAGGCCGACCACGAGCACCACGATCCACAGACCGATGCCCACGACGTAGTTCAGCACCATCGCTCCGAGGTAGCCGCCCTGTTCCTTCTCGAACCGCCACTCACACCGAGGGCACGCGATGCGCATCGCGAACCACGACGCGAACGTGTCGCGGTCACCGCATCGTGGACACCTCCTACGCGCCCCCCGCAGGAGCGTCGTCAGCGTGCCGGCCTCCGGGTACAGCGGAGGTGGAGGCGGCGTCACTCCTTCGGGATCGCGGTCGACGATCCCGGCGTCGTCGGTGCCGCGCTCCGGATCGAGCGAGCCGTAGGGGTTGTCCATCCCACCCATCGTCGCAGGTCAGCCGTGGTGCGACCCTTCACCCGCATCGGATCGTGTCGGCACGAGGTTGCGCTGCTCAACGAAGCAGTCGGCGGAAAGATCGACCGGAGCCTCGTACCCAGGCGGGAACCCGCTACCCACGCCGTCAGCCTGGTGCCGGCACACGATGTGTCGGGCTTCCTGACCTCCAGCGGGTTACGCCCGGTCGGGCGCGACGTCGGGGAGCACGACGGTGGGGCCGGTGCCCTCGGGCACGGTGGCGTCCGACTCCGAGCCGTCTCCCTGGTCGGCGTCGTCCGTCCCTTCGATCCATGCCGCCAGGTTCCCGAGAACGTCGAGGTAGACGCTGCACTGGCGCCGAAGCTCTCGGAGCACGTCGTTGCGGCGAGACTCCGAGTCGGCGACTCATCGCTCGGCTTCCTCTCGGGCCCGCTGGGCCGCTAGGGTCGCTGTGGCCAGCGCCTCGTCGGACTCGCTCCGCACGCGGTAGGTCTCGCTCCTGGCATGATCCACGATCTGCCGGGCTTCGGCTTCGGCCTCGCCTCTGATCGTCTGGATGTCCTTGTCCAACGTCGTGAGCAACCCCGACACGCGATGGACACGTGCTCGTAGGTGTCGACCTCCTGCGCGGGCTGCGACATCGCCGCGGCACCCCCGTCTCGCTCTTGCAGGAGCGTTGCTCGCTCTCGGAGGGCCGCGTCACGCTCCCGCTTCGCCTGTTCCGTCTCGAACCGTAACTGTCGCACCTGGTGCTCGAGGTGCGCAGACGATCGTTCAGCCGATCGACATGCTGGAGCACCTGTTCCCGCTCGAACCCGCGTTTCGCCGTCTTGAACGTCGGCGCGGGGATGGCATCGGGTAAGGCCGACCATATCGTGGCATCGGCGTGGGGGGTGTCCATCATTCCATCTCCTGGGGACCGGGGGAAGTGCGGACCTCACAGGAACGTACTCCGGCGCGCAGGTGTTTCGCTATGGACCAATGGCCTAATCCTCACGCACCGTGGATCTGGCCACCGTCGTAGATCACCCAGAACTTCACGACGCGCTCGCGGATCACCCAAGTGCCGGCCGACCCCTTCGGGGTGACCAGCACATCCCCGGGGCCGATCGTGAGGGTGCGCCCATCGTCGGTCACGATGTCGGCGTCGCCCTCGAGGATCAGCGCGACTTCGTCGTAGGCCCGCTCGAACGACCACGTGTCGGGCTCTCGTTCCCAGAACCCGGTCGTGAGGGCGCCGCCGACAGTCGAGAAGACGTCGGCCTCGCGACCGCCTGACGGGATCGCGCCCGGAGGGTCGTCCAGCTGACGCCACGCGCCTCGATCGCCCGACCGCTCGACCCTGATCGTCGCTCCCTGCGTCACGCTCATCCGCCGACTACCTCCTCGAAGGGCCCTCGGGCCCACGACGCAAGGCTACCGGGGATGAGACTTCCGGCGGGTCCGCCGTGACGTGAGCCGGGGGTATGCTTTCCCGACCATGCCGAAGCAGCAGGGGAACCGGCCGCGACGAACGCCGCTGGGTCGCAACAAGCGGGCCGAGCTCGGCGTGATCGACTTCACGCTCGCCAAGCGCGCGCTGCTGCGAGATGCGCAGGTCGGAGTGCTCGGGTTGACCGACATCTGCGACGCACACCCCGAGCTGCTGCGGGCCGCGCGGCACGTCGGCGAACCGACGAAGCACGATTGCCCGGTGTGCGGAAAGGTGAAGCTGGTGCTGCTCGCGTACGTCTACGGCGAGGGGCTCCGCGACCAGAACGGGCGGGTGTGGTCGATCGACACCGGCTTGAGGATGACGGCGGCGAACCCCGGCGCGAGCTGCTACGTCGTCGAGGTGTGCACGAACTGCCAGTGGAACCACCTGCGCGAGGCCTTCACCGCCCGGCGCAGCGCCACCGGGTAGCGGCCCGTCGGCGGCCGCGCTCCCTGCGGCGCAACCGTATCTCCATCGGTCCGCCACACCTCTGGTCCCTTGTGGCACCCACCCGGTCGATACAATCGGAGGTCGTGTCGACCACAACCCCCACGAGGCCCGAAGGGGCCAAGCACGTTCCCAAACACGCCCCCAGCACGCGGAGGAAGGGGTTCTTCCGTCGGTTCTGGTGGGTGTTCGTCCTCGTGCCCCTGCTGGTCGTCGTCGCGATCGGTGGATCGCTCTACATGGCCTACGCCCGCATCTCGCTGCCCGAGACCCTGCCGCCGATCCGCACGAGCTATCTGTACGACCGCAACGGTGAGGTGCTCACTCCATTGCACGGAACCGTCGACCGCCGGATCGTCGGGCTGAAGCAGATCTCCGACAACCTCGAGCACGCCGTACTCGCGACCGAGGACGCCGGGTTCTACGATCACCCCGGCATCGACGTGCGAGGCATCGTGAGCGCCGCGTGGACCGACCTCGTGAAGCGCGAGACCGTGGTGGGCGCCTCGACGATCACCCAGCAACTCGTGAAGAACGTGTACGCGGGTGAGTACATCGAACACCCGAACGGCGCCCAGGAGTACATCGTGCCGCCGCGCACGATCAAGGAGAAGATCAGGGAAGCGCTGCTCGCGATCAAGGTCGAGCAGCAGCTCACCAAGGACCAGATCCTCGCGAAGTACCTGAACACGGTGTACTTCGGCCACGGCGCCTACGGTGCGGAAGCCGCGGCCCTCACCTACTTCGACAAGCCCGCTTCCGAGCTCACCGTGAACGAGGCGGCCGTGCTCGCCGCGGTACTGCACGCGCCGAGCCTGTACGACCCGATCAAGAGCAAGTACGACAACGAGTTCCGACGTGACTACACGCTCGATCAGATGGCGAAGTACGGCTACATCCCGCAGAGCGAGGCCGCCCGCCTGAAGGAGCTGAAGTGCTGCGGCATCCCGAAGTCGCAGAAGGACGAGGATGCCCGCATCTCGAGCCCCGCCGGCTCCGAGTACTTCGTCGAGTGGACCCGATCCGAGCTGTTCCAGCGCTACGGAAGCGCCCGTGTGTACGGCGGAGGCCTGCAGATCACCACGTCCCTGGACCTGAGGCTGCAGCGCATGGCCGAGGACGCGGTCGAGGCGAACCTGCCGGACACCGACTACAACCCCGACGCTGCGCTCGTGTCGATCGACAACGAGACGGGCGAGGTGCTCGCGATGGTCGGGGGCAGGGACTGGAACGCGTCCAAGCTGAACCTGGCGACCCTCCCGTGTGAGGGGTGCGGGCGCCAGGCGGGATCGGCGTTCAAGCCGTTCACCCTGGCTGCCGCGCTCGACCAAGGGTTCGCGCTGCGGGGACAGTACTGGTCGGGTCCGTCGACGATGACGATCGCCGACCCGCAGTGCTCGGGTCCCGACGGTCTCTGGACCCCGACGAACGCGGGCGACAGCTCCGCCGGCACGGTCGACCTCTACGGGGCCACGGTGAACTCCGTGAACACCGTCTATGCACAGCTCGTGTCGGCGCTCGCCGGCGGGCCGGCCGACGTGGTCGACATGGCGCACGATCTGGGCATCCAGTCGGAGCTCCCCGCCGTGTGCTCGATCACGTTGGGCAGCGTCCAGATCAACCCGCTCGAGATGACCAATGCCTATGCGACCCTCGCGGCGGACGGCGTGTACCGCCGCGCCAATCCCTTGCTGGCGGTCGACCGGCCGAACGGACAGCCGGCCGATCGCAGGGTCGCGTCGCGCCCGAAGGATCCCTTCAAGGGTGACACCGATGTGCCACGGGCGGTCACCTCGGCGCTGCAGGGCGTCGTCCAAGGCGGCACCGGCTCGGCGGCATCGATCTACCCGTGGCCCGCCGCCGGCAAGACGGGCAGCGCGCAGGACAACGTCGACGCGTGGTTCTGCGGTTACACCGTTCAGCTCTCGACGTGCGTCTGGGTCGGCTACCCCGAGGAGCAGCGCCCCTTGATCAACGTCGCCGGCGTGCCGACCGTGTACGGGGGCACGATCCCCGCGGCCATCTGGCACGACTACATGCTCGAGGCGATGGCCTACGGGGCGGAGGAGTGGGGCTGGGAGCCGCTGCCGTTCTCGACGGACTTCTCCTTGACGGGCACCTTGGGCGCCCCCACGCCGATCGCGTCCCCGACGCCGTCAGCGTCTCCGTCGCCTGAACCCAGCGAGACGCCGGAGCCGACCGTCGAACCCAGCGAGACGCCGCCGCCCAGCGAGACCCCACCGCCCAGCGAGACCCCTCCGCCCAGCGAGACCCCGCCGCCCGACGAGTAGCGCTACGACGCCTCGTGCAGAGTGGTGCCGCGGCGCGAGGATGCCAGCTCATCGAGCGGCAGGGTGGCGACGATGGAGGTGCCGCGCCCAGGTGAGGATCGGACCACGAACGATCCGCTCGCGAGCTCGACACGTTCGCGCATCGAGGCCAGCCCGACCCGCCCTTCACGCAAGAAGTCCCGCGCGAGTCCGGCGTCGAACCCCTGTCCGTCGTCTTCCACCTCGACCCGCAACTGCGAGTCGTTGGCCTGCACCATGACCATGACCTGGGTCGCCGCCGCATGCTTCGCGGCGTTGGACAACGCCTCCTGCACCACCCGATAGGCGAGCGTCTCGAGGTCCTCGGGCAGCGGCACGTCGACGCGGCCTGCGAACTCGGTGTCGACCCCCTGGTCGGCGCCGAACCGGACGAGTGTCTCGCGAAGGGCTGGCAGGAGTCCTCGCTCCTCGAGCACCGGTGGCCGGAGCCCGGACATCAGACCGCGGAGCGCGTCGGCCTCGCCTGCGAGCTCCTCGCGGATCTTCGTGAGCACCTCGACGCCCTGATCGACGTCGCCCGCCTGGATCATCAGCAACGCTGCCTCGAGCGAGAGCGACGCCGCGGAGACGCCCTGCACCGGCCCGTCGTGCAGGTCGCGCGCGATGCGGTTGCGCTCGGCTTCGATCGCGGCGTTCGTTCGGCGCATCAGCCGGCTCCGGTCCTCGTCGCGGTCCTGCAGGAACTGGAACAGCGACCGGATCGTCTGATCGGCGACCCGCGCCGCGGTGACGTCGCGGACGAGCAACAGCGTGCGTGGCGGAGTCGCCGGCACGGCGGACGTTCGCGA
>JBGGNG010000168.1:0-5439 GCA_041287635.1 Actinomycetota bacterium
CCGAGACCGCCCAGTTCGCCGTCGGGGCGGTGTCGGTAGGAGCAAGACGCCACCTCAGGGAGGAGAGAGCCATGGCCCGTCACACGATCGGAACGCGCGAGGAGTGGCTCGCAACACGCGAGGAACTGCTCAAGCGAGAAAAGGAGCACACCAGGCTGGGCGACGAAATCGCGCAACTGCGTCGGGACCTGCCCTGGGTGCGGGTGGAGAAGGACTACCGCTTCGACACGGACGAGGGCGAGAAGTCGCTCGCCGAGCTGTTCGACGGACGGTCCCAGCTGCTCGTGTACCACTTCATGTTCGGGCCGAGCTACGAGGCCGGTTGCCCGATCAACTCGTCGATCGCCGACTCGATCGACGGCGTCGTCCCGCACCTGCGCGCCCGTGACGCGACGTTGCTCCTCCTCTCACAGGCACCGATCGAGAAGCTCCAGGGGTACAAGCGCCGCATGGGCTGGCAGATCCCGTGGGTCTCGTCCTCGCCCGGCGACTTCAACTTCGACCTCGGCTTCTCGCAGACGGAGGAGCAGTCTCGCGAAGCGGTGGCGCGGATCGAGCTCCCGTCGCAGACCGTGGACGCATACCCTCCGATCGTCGAGAGCAACGCTCGCTCGTCGGGGACCGACATCGTCGGGTACCTCACCGAGAGCCCGGGGTTCAGCGCGTTCGCCAAGGACGGCGACGATGTCTACCACGCGTACTCGACGACGTGGCGTGGACTGGAGTTCGTCATGACGTACTACCCGATCCTCGACCACGCGCCGAAGGGCCGAGACGAAGGAGCCGACGACTGGCAGCTCTGGATCCGCCGGCACGACGAGTACGGGCGCGAGTAGGAGGGAGGAACCGGCGATGATGCTGAGGGACAAGGTTGCAGTGGTCTATGGAGCCGGGGGCGGGATCGGCGGCGCAGTCAGTCGCGCGCTCGGTCGCGAGGGAGCCAGGGTCTTCGTCACCGGACGTGATCTCGCGTCGGTGGAGATGGTCGCCAAGGAGATCGTCCGCGACGGCGGATACGCCGAAGCCGCTGAGGTCGACGCACTCGACGAACCGGCGGTCGACACGCATCTCGGGTATGTCATGGATGAAGAGCGCCGTGTCGACATCTCTTTCAATGCGGTCGGGATCCCGAACGCGGACATCGTGGGGGTCCCGCTGACCGAGCTGGACGTCGAGCGGTTCTCAGAGCCGATCGCGGCCTACACGAGGTCGTACTTCCTGACCGCGCGCCTGGCGGCCCGGAGGATGCTAGCGAACAAGTCGGGGGTGATCATGACGGTCACCGCGCTCCTCTCGCGAACGGGCATCCCACTGGTAGGCGGCTACGGTCCGGCGCAGGCCGCCAAGGAGGCGCTCACGCGGGGTCTCTCCGCCGAGCTCGCACCGCACGGCATCCGCGTAGTCGGCCTGCGGCCACAGGGCATGCCGGAGACGCGCACCATCAGGGACGCCTACGAGCCGCGCGCCGAGGCAGCCGGGATGACCTGGGAGGAATGGCAGGCCTCGCTCGCGAGCAGGACCCACTCACGACGGCTCATGACGCTCGAGGAGATGGCGAACGTGGCGGCGTTCATGGCATCCGATCCAGCGAGCGGGATGACCGGAACGACCGTCAACCTGACGATGGGCAGCCTGGACGACTAGCTTCGCGCGCTCCCCGTCCCGTCCCTCGGCTCGAACTCGTCGCAGGTGTCGTCAGCGTGGATCACGCCGCGCACGTAGCGGCATCCGCCGATCGCCAGCCGCGGAAACATGAACTTGCACTCGTGGCAGCTGAACTTCGGGTTCTCGGCCTTCCGGTAGTTCGCCTCTGCCTTCGACAGGCCCTGGACACTCGGCATGCTGACCGACCTCCTTCTCGAGCCTGCTTGTGGTTTCGGCCTCTCCGACCTCGCAACCCTAACTCCAGGCCCGTCGTCGGAGCCGGACCAACGAAAGGTTCTCCCCGTCGGTCAGGCGGTCACCGAAGATAAGCGCTTCAGTCCAATATCTGGCGCAGCGAATCAGCCATCCGCAAGCCCGCAGCTTCGCCGTCCCTCAAGGTTCCATCAACCGCTCTGCCAGCCACTCGGCGTCGGCGCGGGCGTAGAGCCTGCCGATCAGCGAAGCGCGGTCGGCGCCGCTGCGGGTGATCGGCGTCGAGCAGCTCGCGGGCGGCGAGACTCGCCGAGGACGCCGCGCCACCAGACCTCTCGCAGCGCCCAGTCGATCCGTGCACGCCCCAGACCGCGAGCATGTTGGCCGTGTTGCCGCCGTGGACGTAGACGTCCGCAGCGGCCACGCGTTCCACCACCGCTCAGGCAACCCGAACAGCGTCACGACCTCCGGCTCGCAGTCCCGTTTCCGGAAGGCTTCGAGGAAGAGCTCGCCGCGCTCGCCGCTGTCCGCGACCGCCGTGGGAAGGAAAGCGACCCGCGGCGCCTTCCCGGCGGGGTGGAGGAGCAGTTCCTCGAGCTTCGAGTCCGGGCTTAGCAGGTCGCCGCCGCCCATGGCGAGGATGTCGCCGCTCGATGAATCCCGGACGCGCGCGCAGTCCAATCCGTACCAGAAGAGAGGAGTTGAGATGAGCAAGGTGATGGCAACGATCACGATGTCGCTCGACGGCTACGTCGCCGGGCCGCGCGATCGGGTCGACGTCGGCCTCGGCGAGGGCGGCGAGCGGCTGCACTGGTGGATGTTCGGCGAGCCCGACTCGGCCGTCGGGCCGGATCCGGCCGACACCGCCCTGGTCGAGCAGACGTTCAGGAGCGCGGGCGCCGCGATCGTCGGGCGGACGATGCACGACATCGCCGAGGGCTGGGGCGACGACCCTGGCTTCGGGATGCCGGTCTTCGTGCTCACGCACCGGCCGGAGGAAGCTGTCGTCAAGGGCGACACCCGCTTCGAGTTCGTCACGGAGGGCATTGACGCGACGCTCGCGCGGGCGCGCGCCGCAGCCGGCGAGAGGCACGTGATCGTCCTCGGCGGCGCCGACACGCTCCGTCAATTCCTGGCCTCCTGCCACTTCGACGAGCTCACGCTCACGATCGCGCCCTTCGTCCTCGGCGGAGGGAAGCGCCTCTTCGAGGGCTTCGACCGAGCGGACCTCGCGTTCGAGCGGTTCGCCGTCGTCGAGTCGCCCCTCGCCACGCACGTGCGCTACCACGTGTCCTAGTTTTGAAAGGCCGGTAGGTTCCCGGCCATGGGCTACGTCGATGCCTTCGACGATGAGAACAGGGAGTACAACGGCGCGACGGCCCGCGTTCTCGCAGGTCGTTGGCAGTAGTCCCAACGGGATTTGAACCCGTGTCTCCACCTTGAGAGGGCGACCTGCCCATCCTGGCCCGTCCTACGATGTCTCGGCCTTGTCCGTCCGTGCAGGTCAGAGCGCTGAGCCGGGATTCGTCAGGACGAACCGCGACGGTGCAGGACGACCGGAGTGTGACCCAAAGTGTGACCCGACGGTAAGGTGGCGCGCTCCATGGATACGACGACCGCCGATCTCTCCTCAGACCCTGCAGGCCCTCCCGCCTCGTCTGCGCGCCGAGCTCCTGCGCCACCTCCGGTGCGCCGACGCCGTGCGAGCCGAAGAGCGTGAGCGCTACCGTCCCGATCCGGTGATGGCGGCGTGGGTCGAGCTGCTCGACGAGCTCGAGACCGGTGAGCCGCTCATGCGCGAGGCGGTGCGCGACACGCTCGAGATATACGGCGAACGGCGGATGCGCACGCGGTGCGCGGGGCGCATCTTCGCGGATAGTCGGGCAGGACGCGCAGCAAGCCCCGGATCCGCTAGGCCGTTGGGCTCGAGGACGGGACTCGCCCGACGGCCGAGGTGGCGCGTCCTGCCCGCACCACTTCACGCCGCACGTCGACGGTAAGCCCGCTGCCGGGACTCACCGGTGCCCAAGCCGGGATATCGATCGGTGTCCCGCTTGGATCTCGAAGTTCCCGAACAGCCTCGCTTACTCGTCGGACGTTGCCTTGCCCGGCCTATCATCCGATGCGTGGCAGAGGAGACGATCATCCGTGAGTTCCGCGAGGACGATCTGGACGCGATCGTTGAGCTGTCGCTGCGGGCCTGGGAACCCGTCCACGCATCGTTGCGGCAGGTCCTCGGCGACGACATCGCCCTGCGCTTGCACCCGGACTGGAAAGTGAGCCAGGCTGACGAGGTCCGGTCCGCGTGTACCAACAAGGAACGGGACGTATTCGTTGCAGTGACGAACGGGCGGCCCGTTGGTTTCGTCGCGATTGCCCTGAACGCCTTTCATGAGGGGATGGGCATGATCCAGATCATCGGGGTCGATCCTGACTATCAACGACGTGGCATCGGCTCGCGGCTGACAGAGTTCGCCGCCCAGCACATGCGCAGCCATGGCATGGACATCGCCGTGGTGGAGACCGGCGGCGACTCAGGCCACCAACCTGCGAGGGCGGCCTACGAAGCGGCGGGGTTCACGCTACTGCCGATCGCCCGGTACTTCCGCCTGCTCGACTAGACACCCCCTCGCTTCGGGGTACATTCGCGAACGCTGTCGACCAGGGCGTTCGTTTTCCCTGACTCACCGATTGGCCCAGACCACGCTACCGTAGGGGTCTCGTCAGATGTCCGTGGGAGCATGCAACGATGAGCGGCGCGAAACCCTCATATGTCGTCCTCCGACAAAGCGGCAAGGACCGGTGGCAGGTGATCGGTGAGGTAGAGCGGAAGCCCGGTCTCACTGCGCGAAACGCACGAGCCCAAGCCATCGAGGACGCGACGGGCGGGAGGGTGAGGGCGGGTCAGGTCTACCGAGCGATTCTCAGCAGCGAGTGGCACATCGCGGCCGACTAGCTCGATCCGGTTGAGCTAGCGTTCGCCTCAAGGGACATTCCGTACCACTGGCCCACATGTGTGAACCCCATGAGGCGAGGATCCCGATGCTGCGCTCGTCTGATTCATTTGATGACGCAGAACAGATTGCCCTCAGTGTCGGCAAGGACGACGAAGTCTGCGTCTTCGGGATAGACCCAGTCCACCTTCGTCGCGCCGAGCCCAACGAGCCGGTCCACCTCCGTCTCCAAGTCGGAGAACTCCCGATCGACCCACAGGTCGAGATGAGTCCGGTCCTCTTCGTCCAGGTGAAGTCGAAGTCCTTCACCTTTCGGTGGAACGAGAAAGTCTGGCTGGTCCTGTTGGCGGACGTATCCGAGGGCCCGTCGCCAGAACTCCGCTGCCCGGCCCGTATCCGAAACGTGAAGTACCAATGCCGCAGGGAAGACAGCCATGACATCTCCTCAGCCCTCGACAGTCATGGCGAACGGGTCATCGAGCCATCCGGCTCGTTCACCATGGTCGATTAGGTCGCCATCTCGGCGTTCGGGATGCGGTAGATCCCGGTGTAGCTCCCGGTCTTGCACCTGACCCGGTCGAAGTAGAACGTCGTCGAGCCGCCCGGGCCGTCGAGGGCGAACGAGTTG
>JBGGNG010000169.1:0-9323 GCA_041287635.1 Actinomycetota bacterium
CACCACGAGCATCCAGGGGCTCGCCCGCGCGCTCGCCGGCACGACCGGCAGCCAGCCGCTCGCGCTGGTGGGGGCGCTGCTGCTCGTGGTGGGGCTCGGGTTCAAGGTCTCGCTCGTGCCGTTCCACATGTGGACGCCCGACGTCTACCAGGGGGCCCCGAGCCCCGTGACGGCGTTCATGTCGGCCGCGACGAAGGCCGCCGTGTTCGTGGCGCTCGTGCGCGTGCTCGACGTCGCCTTCGTGGCACTGCAGTGGGATCTCGCGCCGGCGATCGCCGCTCTCTCGGCGCTCTCGATGGTGGTCGGCAGCGTGCTCGCGATCGCCCAACGCGACGTCAAGCGCATGCTCGCCTACTCCGCCGTCGCGCAGGCGGGCTTCATCCTGTCGGCCTTCGTCGAGCCCGGCCGTGACGGCATCGCCGCTGCGTTGTTCTACCTGATCACGTACGGCGCCGCGGCGCTCGGCGCTTTCGGGGTCGTGATGTTGATCTCCGGCGGTATCCGGGAGCAGACGGGGTTCGACCGCTTCCGTGGGCTCGGGCGCAGCCAGCCCGTGCTCGCCGTGCTGCTGACGGTCTTCCTGCTCTCGCTCGCGGGCATCCCCCCGACCGCCGGGTTCGCCGCGAAGGTGCTGGTGTTCGGCGCCGCCACGACGGCGGGCTATTGGCCGCTCGTGCTGATCGGCGCGTTGGCGAGCGTGGCCGGCGCCTTCTTCTACCTGCGCGTCGTCGCGCTGATGGCGATGCGGGAACCCCAGGGCGAGGACATCGCCGATCCCGCGCCGCTGCCGAGGCTGGTGCTCGCCGTGCCGGCCGTGATGGTGGTGGTGCTGGGTATCGTGCCGGGCGTGATCGTGCCGTTGCTGCAGGAAGCCGGGGTGCTCACATGGTGATCGACAGCGAGGAGGACGACCGATGAGCCGCCGGGTGATCCCCGGGCTGGAACCGCCCGACGCGACGCTCGAGTCCGAGGTGCGCACGCGCCTGGATCAGGTCGAGGAGGCGCTCGAGAAGTCGGTGCAGGTCGAGGCTTCGGGCATGCTGACCGAGACCTCGTCGTACCTGATCGCCGCGGGCGGGAAGCGGTTCCGCGCGATGCTGGTGCTGTTGGCCGGCTATTTCGGCGACCCGGGAGACCCGCGGCTCGTGCCCGGCTCGGTCTCGATCGAGCTGGTGCACCTCGCGACGCTGTACCACGACGACGTGATCGACGAGGCCGATGCCCGCCGTGGCGCGCCGAGCGCGAACGTCCGCTGGGACAACACGGTCGCGATCCTCACCGGCGACTACCTCTTCGCGCGTGCCTCGGAGATCTCGACCGATCTCGGCACCGATGTCTGCCGGCTCCTCGCCCGCACGATCGCGGTGCTCTGCGACGGGCAGATCCGCGAGGTCTCGAGCTCGGCCAAGGTCGAGCAGGAGATCTCGAACTACCTCGAGATCATCCGCTGCAAGACGGCCTCGCTGATCGGCACCTCATGCCGCCTCGGGGGCATGCTCTCCGACGCCGAGCCCGAGCATGTCGATGTGCTCGAGGAGTTCGGCGACGCCCTCGGCATGGCCTACCAGCTCTCCGACGACATCATGGACATCACGTCGTCGCAGATGGAGCTCGGGAAGGAACCGGGTCAGGACCTGCGTGAGGGCGTCTACACGCTGCCGGTGCTGCATGCGCTGGCCCACGACGAGCACCGAGAGGAGCTCGCACGCATCCTGTCGCATGGCTCGCCCGACGGCGAGATGCTCGATCGGGCGCTCGAGATCGTGCGGGCAGGGGGGTCGGTCGGCGCCGCGCGGGCCGCCGTGACCGACGAGGTGCGGCGGGCCACCGAGCTCGCCGAGCGACTGCCCGACGGGGCGTCGCGGCACGCGCTGATCCAGCTCGCGAAGTTCCTGGCGGTGCGGTGCGGGGCGGAGGCCTCGTGAGGGGTCGTGAACCCGTGCAGGGCTCGGAGGAGGCGCTGCTAGGATACGGGCGCCCGAGGAGCCTTCCACTGTCATGAGCGATTACTACGCCTCATACGGAGTCGTGCTGGCGGTCCTGGCCGCAGGTGCGCTGTTGGTCGCCGTGGCCTTCACGACGGCTCGGTTGGTGGCCCCCAGCAAGCCCAACCGCGAGAAGCTCACCACCTACGAGTGCGGTATCGACCCGGTGGGGCAGGGCTGGTCCCAGAGCCACGTGCGCTACTACGTGTACGGGTTCCTCTTCGTGATCTTCGACGTCGAGAGCGTGTTCCTGTTCCCCTGGGCACGGGTGCTCGAGGACATCGGCTACGCGGCCGTAGTCGAGATGGCGATCTTCATCGCGATCCTGGCCGTCGGCCTCCTGTACGCGTGGCGCAAGGGGGTCCTGCGGTGGGCCTGATCACCGAGAAGACCCCACTGCCCAGGATCCAGCCCGTGAAGTTCATCCTCAACTGGGGACGCCGCTACTCGCTCTGGGTCATGAACTTCGGTCTCGCCTGCTGCGCGATCGAGTTCATCGCCGCCTCGACCGCCAAGAACGACTTCATCCGGCTCGGCGTGATACCGACCGCCCACGGACCTCGCCAGGCTGACCTGCTCGTGGTGGCCGGCACCCTGACCGACAAGATGGCGCCGGCGCTCAAGCGCGTGTATGAACAGATGCCCGACCCGAAGTACGTGATCTCGTTCGGCTCGTGCTCGAACTGTGGCGGCCCCTACTGGGACAGCTACTCGGTGACGAAGGGCGTCGATCAGATCGTGCCGATCGACGTCTACGTGCCGGGGTGCCCGCCGCGTCCTGAGGCTCTGCTGCACGGCATCATCGAGTTGCAGCGCAAGATCAAGGACGAGGACATCGCGGAGAAGTTCGGTGGAACGGTCCAGCCCGCTGTCTCCTGACGAGGCCACCTCACGGCTGCGGGCGCAGTTCGGCGCCGACGTCGTCGACGCCACCGAGCAGCACGGTCACACCGTCGCAACGGTGACACGCCAGCGGTACCACGACGTGTGCCGGTTCGTGCGCGACGAGCCGGAGTTCGCCTGCGACTACGCGGACTTCACCGCAGGCGTCGACTGGGGCGAGGAGCGAGGGTTCGAGGTCGTGACGCACCTGTTCTCGACGACGCACCACCACAACGTTCGGGTGAAGGTCGTGGTTCCCTACGACGACGCCGTCGTCCCGACCGTGAGCGACCTGTGGGCGACGTGCGACTGGCACGAGCGCGAGACCGCCGAGATGTTCGGCATCCGCTTCCAGGGGCACCCGAAGCCGGTGAAGCTGCTGCTCTCCGAGCCGTTCGAGGGTCATCCCCTCCGCAAGGACTTCGCGTTGATGACCCGTGAGGCCAAGCCGTGGCCCGGCGCGGTCGAAGGCGAGGAGGACGAGGAGTGATCGACCTCGTCGCGCAGGCAAGCACCTCGTTCATCGACGACCTGTCGTCGAACTTCTGGGTGGCGCTGATCCTGAAGACGGTGCTCGTGATGGCCTTCTTCCTGATCGTGCCGCTCGTGGTGGGCTACGCCGAGCACAAGGTGCTGGCGCACATGCAATCGCGCATGGGCCCGATGGAGGCCGGTGTGTTCCACGGGTGGGCGCAGCTGATCGCCGACGGTGTGAAGTTCATCCAGAAGGAGAACGTCGTTCCCGAGGCGGCCGACCGCACGATCTTCACCCTCGCCCCCGCCGTGGCGATGGTGCCCTACATCGCGATCCTCGTCGTGCTGCCGTTCAGCGACTCGCTGTTCGCCCTCGACCTCGACATCGGCATCTTCTTCGTGATGGCGATGTCGAGCGTCTCGGTGATCGGGGTGCTCATGGCCGGGTGGTCGAGCGCCAACAAGTTCTCGTTGATCGGCGCCCTGCGAGCCGCCGCGCAGCTGATCGCCTACGAACTGCCGCTCGTACTCGCCGCCGCCGGCGTCGTGATGCTCTCGGGGGTCACCTCGATGGTCGGCATCGTCGAGGCGCAGGAATCGATGTGGTACGTGATCCCGCTCTTCCCGCTCTTCCTCATCTTCATGGTCGCCTCCCTCGCCGAGTTGAGCCGCACGCCGTTCGATATGCCGGTCGCCGATTCCGAGATCATCTACGGCGCGTACACCGAGTACGGAGGCCTGAAGTTCGCGTTCTTCCTGCTCGCGGAGTACGCGGGCATCGTTGCCCTGTCGGGCATCGCGGCCGTGCTGTTCCTCGGGGGGTACCAGGGCCTGCCGGGCATCCCGCTTCCCGACCCGATCTGGATGGCGGGCAAGATCGGCGTCCTCTCGTTCTTCATCATCTGGCTCCGGGCCACCTACCCTCGACTCCGCGAGGACCAGCTGCAGCGGTTCGCGTGGCTCACGCTCATCCCGATCTCGCTCGTATGGATCCTGGGCGCGGCCGTCTTCAAGGTCGCGTTCTGACGGACAAGGACGACTGACGCGTGGCCATCGACACGACCGCCCACGAGGACCAGCCGGAGTCCGGTGTGGGTCAGGGCCTGCTCAAGGGCCTCGGCGTCACGCTGAAGACGATGCTGCGACCGGCCGTGACAGTGCAGTACCCGCACGTGAAGCCCGACCTGCCGGCGCGGACGCGTGGCGTGATCGCCCTGAAGCAGGAGAACTGCACGGTCTGCTACAAGTGCTCGCGCGAGTGCCCCGACTGGTGCATCTACATCGACGCCCACAAGGAGACGCACGAGCCGGCGGGAGGCGGTCGAGGCCGCTCGATGAAGGTGCTCGACCGGTTCGCGATCGACTACGCGCTCTGCATGTACTGCGGCATATGCGTCGAGGTCTGCCCGTTCGACGCGCTGTTCTGGAGCCCCGAGTTCGAGTACGCCGAGTACGAGATCGACCTGCTCACGCACGAGAAGGAGCGGCTCGAGGAGTGGACCTACACGGTGCTGCCTCCGCCCGCCCTGGAGGACGGCGCCACTCCTGTCCCAGAGAGCGCTCAAGGAGCCGAAGGCGGTCGCGCAGGAGGAAGCGCTCAAGCAGCCGAAGGCGGTAGCGCGGGAGGAAGCTCGTGAGCGCCCAGGAGTACGCGTTCCTCGTGTTCGCCGTGATCGGCGGGCTCTCGGCGATCGCGGTCGTCACGGCGCGCAACGTCGTGCACGCCGCGCTCTACCTCGTGGTCTCGCTGCTCTCGGTGGCGGGTGTCTACCTGCTGCTGGGCGCCGAGTTCGTCGCGTGGGTCCAGATCCTGATCTACGTCGGCGCGATCGTGATCCTGTTCCTGTTCGGTCTGATGCTCACGAAGGCTCCGATCGGACGAGACACGCTCGACAACCAGCAGCGTGGCATCGGCGCGCTCGTCGGGGTCGGGGTGTTCGCGGGCCTCGTCTTCCTGATCCAGGAGGCGTTCCCCGTGCAGGACGCGGTCGCCTTCGAGGCGGTGCAGGGCAGCACCGACGTCATCGGTCAGGCGATCTTCCGCAACTACGTGCTGCCGTTCGAGGCGGTCTCGTTCCTGCTGCTGGCCGCGCTGATCGGGGCGATCGTGCTCGCGCGCAAGGACGATGCCTCGTGATCAGGCTGCCGCTCGTGTTGATGTTCTCGGCGCTGCTGTTCTCGGCCGGGGTCTACGGGGTGCTGGCTCGCCGCAACGCCGTGATGGTGCTGATGGCGATCGAGCTGATGCTGAACGCCGTCAACGTGAACCTGGTGGCCTTCGCGTCGTCGCTGCAGCAGATGACCGGCCAGGTCTTCGCGCTGTTCGTGATCGCCGTGGCCGCCGCCGAGGTCGGCATCGGGCTCGCGATCGTGATCTTGCTGTTCCGCACGCGTGAGTCGATCAACGTGGACGAGGTGAACCTGCTCAAGTGGTGAACGCGCTCGCCTCCGAGGGTGAGGTGGTCTACGAGGCCACCACGAACGGGCTCTGGTTCGTGGAGCACGCGTGGATCGTCGTGGTCCTGCCGCTGATCTCCGCGGCCCTGATCCTGTTCTTCGGCAAGCGCACCCCCGGCAAGGGCGCCGTCTACGGCATCGTGGCGGTGGGGGCGGCGTTCCTCTTCTCGCTCGGGGTCCTGTGGCACTTCGTGGAAGGCGGCGGCCCGTTCGAGGCAAGCATCGACTGGTTCACGATCGGGCCACTGCACCTGGAGCTCGGCATCCTCGTCGACGGCCTCACGGGCATCATGCTCGTGGTCGTCACGTCGATCTCGCTCTGCGTGCACATCTACTCGCTCGGGTACATGCACGGCGACGAACGCTTCACCTGGTTCTATGTGGTGCTGTCGCTGTTCACCGCCGCGATGCTCACGGTGGTCGTCTCGAACAACGTGATCCAGCTGCTCGTCGGCTGGGAGATCATGGGCGTCTGCTCCTACCTGCTGATCGGCCACTGGTGGGAGGTCAAGGAGAACTCCAACGCCGCGATCAAGGCGTTCATCACGACCCGCGTCGGCGACATCCCGTTCATGTTCGGCATCATCATGCTGATCGCGCTCACCGGGTTCGAGACAACGAACATCACCGTGATCTCCCACGAGCTCGGCCTCGGCGAGGCCTCGCCGCTGTTCATCTCGATGGCCGCGATCCTGCTGTTCGGCGGCACGGTCGGGAAGTCGGCGCAGTTCCCGTTGCACGTGTGGCTGCCCGACGCGATGGCCGGCCCCACACCGGTCTCGGCCCTGATCCACGCGGCGACGATGGTCGCGGCCGGCGTCTACCTGATCGGGCGGCTCTTCGAGGTCTTCCTGCAGGCCGATCAGTGGGTGCTCACCGTCGTGAGCATCGTCGCGGCGATCACAGACCTCGGCGCCGCGCTGCTCGCGATCGTGCAGGACGACATCAAGCGCGTGCTGGCCTACTCGACGCTCTCTCAGCTCGCCTACATGGTGGCCGGTCTCTCGCTCGGAGAGCTCGGGCTCACCGCGGGGTTCTTCCACCTGTTCACCCACGCCTTCTTCAAGGCGCTGCTCTTCCTGGGCGCCGGCTCGGTGATCCACGCGGTGCACTCGAACAACATGAGCGACATGGGCGGCCTACGGAAGTCGATGCCGATCACGTTCTGGACGATGCTGATCGGCTCGCTCGCCCTCGCGGGCATCTTCCCGCTCGCCGGGTTCTGGTCGAAGGACGAGCTGCTCGTCGTCGCCGAGGAGGAGCACGTCTACTGGCTGTTCGTCGTCTTCCTGATCACCGCCGTGATCACCGCCTTCTACACGATGCGCATGGTCCTGCTCACGTTCTTCGGGGAGTACAAGGGCCACGCGCATCCGCACGAGTCGCCGGCGACGATGACCGGCCCGCTCGTCGCGCTCGCCGCGGCCACGATCGGCGTCGGCCTGCTGGGGTCGCCACAGTTGGGTGCCGTGTTCGGTCAGTGGGTCTTCTACGAGGAGGTCCATGAGGCGGTGTTCGTGCCGTGGATCGCGCTGCTGTCGACGGCCGGGGCCCTGCTCGGACTGTTCGCGGGGTACGCGCTCTACAAGGAGCGGAAAGCGCAGGACCCACTGCAGGCGCCCATGGGTCCCCTCTGGAACGTCTTCCAGAACCGCTACTACATCGACGCCTTCTACATGCGCGCGATCGTCTACCCGGTGCGCGACACGTGGTCGTCGGGCGTGAACTGGTTCAACCAGGTCGTGATCGACGGCGTCGTGAACGGGGCTGCGACGCTCGCGAGAGGGCTCGGCCAGGTAGTCGCCTGGTTCGACCGCACCGTGATCGACGGCATCGTCAACGGTGCCGGTGAGACCGCCGGACGCACCGGCAACGTCCTGAAGCTCCTGCAGACGGGCAACGTGCAGTGGTACGCCGTCGGGCTGTTCGTCGGCGTGATCGCGTTGGCCGTCGTCTTCATCGAGCTCGTCTGAGAGGAAGCGTGGAGGCCACATGACCTGGGAGAACTCGGCCATCACGATCACCACGCTGCTGCCCATCGTGGGCGCGCTGGTGATCGTTGCGATGCCGCGGGACAAGGAGCGCGCGATCCGCGCGCTCGGCATCGTGTTCACGGGGGCCGCCCTCGTGCTCGCCGTCGCGATCACGGTGGGCTTCGACTACGGCACCGACGGCCTGCAGTACGTGCTCGACGTGAACTGGATCAGCGCGATCGGCGTGCGCTACCACGTCGGCATCGACGGCATCTCGTTGCCGCTGTACGTGCTGACGTTCCTGCTGTCCTTCCTCTGCGCGATCTACAGCTGGCGCTACGTGCCCGACCCCGGTCGCACGAAGGCGTTCCTGGCCCTGATGCTGCTGCTCGAGACGGGCATGGCGGGAACGTTCATCGCGTTCGACCTGATCCTGTTCTTCGTGTTCTGGGAGCTGGTCCTGGTGCCCATGTACTTCCTGATCGCGGTGTGGGGATCGGCGAACCGCGAGTACGCGTCGATCAAGTTCTTCCTGTACACGCTGTTCGGGTCGATCTTCATGTTGCTCGGCTTCCTCGCGATGTACTTCCAGGGTCCCGACCCGCACACGTTCGACATGGTCGTGCTGCGCGACTACGGCCTGGCCGGGGGATTCAGCCAGACGTTCCAGCTGGTCGTCTTCGGCGCCGTCGCGCTCGGCTTCGCGGTGAAGGTGCCGATGTGGCCGTTCCACACGTGGCTCCCGGATGCGCACACCGAGGCGCCCACGATCGGGTCGGTCCTGCTGGCCGGCATCATGCTGAAGATGGGCACGTACGGGTTCATCCGGATCGCGATCCCGTTCATGCCCTACGGCGCCCAGAAGTACGCGCCGTGGATCGGAGCCCTCGCCGCGATCGCGATCGTCTACGCGGCGCTCGCCTGTCTGGCGCAGAAGGACCTGAAGCGGCTGATCGCGTTCTCGTCGGTGGGGCACATGGGGTTCGTGATGCTCGGCATCGCGACGCTCACGGAGATCGGCATCCAGGCCGCGATCTTCGGCATGGTGGCCCACGGCGTGATCACCGGCATGCTCTTCTTCTGCGTCGGGTCGATCTACGACCGCTACCACACGCGCGAGATCGCGAAGATCGGCGGCGGCATGCTGCAGACGATGCCGAAGCTCGGCGGCGTGTTCGCGTTCGTCGCGATCGCCTCGCTGGGGCTGCCCGGACTCGCCGGCTTCTGGGGCGAGGTGATGGCATTGCTCAGCTCGTTCAGTCCCAACGAGTTCGTGCTCGGTGATCAGGTCGGCCTGTTCCGGGTGTTCATGGTGATGGGCGGCATCGGCACGGTGCTGACGGCCGGCTACTTCCTGTGGATGTTGCAGCGGGTGAACATGGGCACCCTCCCCGATCAGTGGCGGGAAGCCGGCCTGCGCGACGTCTTGGCGGTGGAGTGGGTCTCCTGGGTGCCGCTGCTGGCGTTGATCATCGTCCTGGGGTTGTTCCCCGCGCTGCTGTTCAACGTCACCGAAGCGCCGGTGCGCGGCCTGATGTCGCTGTTCGGGGGA
>JBGGNG010000170.1:0-3366 GCA_041287635.1 Actinomycetota bacterium
ACGCCGCGCTCCGCGCCGCCAAGGTGTAGGGGGTCCGCTACCGGTTCCCGTACTGGAGCGTCTCCCTTCGTTCGATCAACAGGGTGACGGCCCGCCGCTCGGCCACCGGTCGGTGCTCGACGCCTGCCGGGACGACATAGACCTCGCCCCCGACGAGCCGGACGGGGTCGCGGTCCCAGCGCTCGATCAGGAACTCGCCCTCCCAGCACAGGAACAGCTCATCCTCGTCGTGGTGGTGCCACGGGAACTCGCCCTCGATCGCCGCGATGCGCACGATCACGTCGTTCACGGCGATCAGATCCTCCGGCTGGAAGGGCCGTCCCAGCCGGTTCGCGACGACAGGGATCGAGATCGCCCGATCGAACCCCTGGCCATCGGTCTTAGGGCACGTGCATCTCGCTACTCCTCCCTGCCTGAGGGCGTGTCCCGCACACCACAGGGACCCGTTCACCGTGCTGGCCCGACAGTGTCGATGATGACGTCCCGGCTCCGACCGTAGGGTGAAGTGTGGTCGGGCGGTGCGAAACCAGCTGATCCGAGGGCGGCACCGCAGGAAGGAGTAGGCGAGATGGCATCGGACGAGTACGGAGGCACGGGACAACCCCCCGGTCCCGATCCGGCGCTCCGGCGCTTGGACCGATTCGTCGGAACCTGGGAGGTCCGGGGCCGCACGCTCGACGCGGAAGAGGATAACGTGTCCGGACGGCTCACGTTCGAGTGGCTGCCGGGCGGGTTCTTCCTCCAGCAACGCGTCCAGCTGAACTTCGTGGGGCTCGACATCGCGGCCCTCGAGGTGATCGGCTACGACGAAGCGACCGGGAAGTTCCCCTCGACCGTGTTCGCGAGCATGCTCGGGACCCCCATCCCGTACGAGTACGACGTGCAGGGTGATCGCGTGACCATCCGCACGGAGCTGGCGGGCGGGGCGACCTTCACCGGCACGTGGGCCGAGGACGGCTCCTCGATGTCGGGTGGCTGGCGCCCGGATCCAGGGAAGGAAGGTCCAGGTAACGTCGCCTACGACATCAGCGGTACGCGCGCGAGGTAACGGCAATCTTGACGAACCGTTCCTGCCGCATCGGGTTCGAGCCGGGATGGATCGGGGAAGACACCCCTGTTCGAGGGCCGAGGAACTCGGCCCGCGTCCGGACGACCCCTCGGCCCTATGGGCTGGGGAGAAGGAGGAGGAGCCATGAGGGTCGAGCATGTGTCCAAGATCGCGCCCTGCCTGTGGTTCGACGATCGGGCCGAGGAGGCCGCCGACTTCTACGTCACGGTGTTCTCCGCCCGACGGGCCACGGCCGGCGACGGCGGCGAGTCCAAGATCCTTGGGATCTCCCGGTACGGCGAGGCCGGACCCGGACCCGCGGGCACCGTGATGACCGTGGACTTCCTGCTCGAGGGGCAGGAGTTCGTCGCGCTGAACGGCGGTCCCGAGTTCAGCTTCACGCCCGCGACCTCGTTCATCGTGAACTGCGAGACGCAGGACGAGGTCGACGGCCTGTGGGAGACCCTGTCGCAGGGTGGTACCCAGGGCGAGTGCGGCTGGCTGGAAGACAGGTTCGGCGTGTCGTGGCAGATCGTCCCGACCGCTTTGGGAGAGCTCCTCGCCGATCCCGATCCCGAACGCACCCAGCGCGTGATGCGCGCGATGCTCGAGATGCGTAAGCTCGACATCGCGGGTTTGGAGCGAGCCGCCCAAGCCGCGTAAAGCGGCCAGAGCCCACCTTGTGCCCGGGAGGTCCCGTCTAGGACTCGCCCGTTCGACGCGCGGGCGCGTCTACCGGAAAACGGATGTTCGGTCCCAGGCGGGGAGTGAGCGCGCGCCGTGTCAGCTCCCTATCGTGATCGCGAACTTCCCGCGCGAGCGCTCCTCGCCGACGAGCCGGAGCGCCTGCGGCAGCTCGTCGAACGTGAACGTCCGCGTGATCGGGACGCTGAGCGTCCCGATCCCCGCCATCTGCACGACGCGGCCGAACGCCTCGGGGTCGGTGTGACCGGTCACGTTCGATGCGACGACCCCTCGTTGGGCGAGCAGGTCGACGTCGGCGCCTCCCACCGTGGAGGCGATCCTCCCGCCATTCTTCACGAGCTCGGTCAGCGCGCCGAAGCCGTCACCGAAGTGCACCGCGACGACCAGACCGTCGACGCCCCCGGGATGCCGTTCGCGCATCGCAGCCACGACATCGCCCGAGTAGTCCACGATCTCACTGGCGCCGAGCCCGCGGATCCAGGCCTCGTCCTGATGCAGAGCCGACGCGACGACCCTGGCGCCGCGGGCGGCGGCGAGCTGCACCGCGTACGTACCAACGCCGCCCGTCGCGCCCACGACCAGCACGACGTGGCCCTCGGCTGCCTCGATCGTCTCCACGCAATGGGACGCGGTGATGGCCGCGAGCCCGACGCACGCCGCCCGCCCGAAGTCGAGGTTCCCCGGCTTGTGGACGACGAAGCCGTCCAGGGGCACGGCCACGGACTCGGCGTACGCGCCGCGCCACAGCTGGGGCTCGGTCGGGACGATGCCGGTGACCTCGTCGCCGACGGCGAACCCGGTCGCGCCCTCCCCGAGCGCGTCGATCTCGCCCGCGTAGTCCTTGCCGATCACGACCGGGTACCGATGCTCCATCATGCCTCTGGCCATCCCCCTGGCCACGAAGACGTCGAACCCGTTCACCGAGGACGCGCGCATCTTGACCCGAACCTCGCCGGGGCCCGGCTCGGGGGTTGGGACCTCGATGACCGCCGGCGAAGCTCCCTCGTCCGCCAATCCGAACGCCTTCATCCTGCCTCCCTCGCCTCGCGCTGGGTAGGTTCCCGATCCGTCACGCGGCAGCCCGGGGAGCGGGCGCGAGCCTTCCCAGCCGGTCGACCCACGGTCCCAGATCCGGTTCGGAGCGTAGCCGAACTTCGAAACGCGCCCGCTCGGAGACTCAGCCCGGGGACCGGTGGTATCTCGCTCGGACCCCGATGAGTTCGAGACGTGGCGAGCGTCGTAGGGTGGTGGATATGGGTTCGAGGGAGGAGGAACGAGCCGGTTGGCAGAGCTGACGGCGAGCGACCGGGCCACGCATCCGAGATCGGACGAGCTCGAGCTGCGGCTGGAGCAGCACCGAACCGAGCTCACCGCATACGCCTACCGCATGCTGGGCTCCGGGTTCGAGGCGGAGGACGCCGTGCAGGAAGCATTCCTGCGGGCGTGGAAGAGCTTCGAGCAGTTCGAGGGGCGATCGTCGTTGCGCTCGTGGCTGTACAGCATCGTGACGAACGTCTGTTTGGACATGCTGGGCGGCAGGGAGCGCCGGGCGCGCCCGATGGAACTCGCGCCGGCGAGATCCGCGGACACCCCGCTGCCGGACCCGCTCCCCG
>JBGGNG010000171.1:0-26185 GCA_041287635.1 Actinomycetota bacterium
ACTCGACCACCGAGACCGAGACGGAGACGGACGCGGCCGCCGCGAGTACCGAGCTCACGGTGACGGCGCCCGTCGGGGCCTCGAACGACGGGTTCGCCGAGACGACCCTGACCGCACCGGCGGACACGGCGTTCACGATCACGTTCAACAACGAGGACGAGGGCATCCCGCACAACGTCCAGATCTTCGAGGGCGACGACACCTCGGGCACCCCCGTGTTCGCACCCGAAGGGAACGCGCTGATCACAGGACCGGACACCGCCGTGTACGAGGTTCCGGCCCTGGCGGCAGGCACCTACACCTACAACTGCCTGTCGCACCCCACCACGATGGTCGGCACGCTCACCGTGGAGTGACGCGAGGGGAAGGAGCCCGAGAGGAGGTGACGAGGATGGCGGACGCGAAGGCGACGATCCGCGAGCAGCGCGGCCTGCGGATCGTCCTGGGCCTCGCAGCCGCCGTCCTCGTCGTCCTCGCGTTGCGTCTCCCCGTGTGGGAAGCCCGCCTGACCGCGCCGCAGTACCCGCAGGGGCTCTCGCTCACCGCGAGCGCGACCGGCGTCACCGGCGACATCGACGAGGTGAACGAGCTCAACCACTACGTCGGGATGCAAGCCTTCGAGACCTCGGACGCGCCCGAGATGGCCTTGTGGACGCCGACCATCGTGCTCGCCCTGATCGCCGTGGCCCTGGCCGTGGCGCTCCCCCGTCACCTCGTCGGGCGCCTGGCGAAGATCGCCCTGTGGGCGATCCCGATCGGCGCGCTGCTCGACGTGCAATACCGGCTGTACCAGTACGGCCACGGGGTCCAGCACGACGCGCCGATCCGCCTGGATCCGTTCACCCCGCTCGTCGTCGGTCCCACGAAAGTGCTGAACTTCACGACCTGGGCCTATCCGGGCCTCGCGATCTGGTGCCTGTTCGGGGCGGCGTTCCTGGTGACGTTCGCACCGGGGCTCGTGCGCCGCGCACGCGACCGCTGGCAGCACCGGCCCGTGTACGTCTCCGACGATGAGTTCGAGGCGCTCGAGCGAGCTGGTCGGGTATGAGGCTCGCGCGAGCCCTCGCGGCGTCGCTCGTGGTGCTCGCGGCGACGGCATCCCCCGCGTCCGCGCAGGAGACGGATCACTTGGGTCACGACGATGACGCGCACGTCGTCACACCCGACGGCAGGGTCTCGATGCCCGCCGAGCACCTGCAGGTGATGATCGAGGAGACGCCGCCCGGCGGCACGCTGATCGTGCCGGAGGCCGTCTACGTCGGCGCGGTCACGATCGATGCACCCGTGACCCTCGAAGGTGAGGGACATCCCGTGATCGACGGGAACCTCGAGGGCTCGGTCGTGACGATCACCGCTCCGGACGTGACGATCCGGGGACTCACGCTTCGAGGCTCGGCGATCGGACCGTTCGACTCGCCGTCGGGCCTCATGCTCGAGCATGCGGATCGCGCGACGATCGAGGACGTCACGATCGAGCAGAGCTACATCGGCATCACCGTCCGGCTCTCCGATGACGTCACGATCGACCGTGTCTCGATCCGCGGCCAGGGCGTGATCACCGGGGAGGAGCACGTCGTCGAGACCGACGACGAGGATGGGCATCGAGAACACGCCGCCGCCGACCAAGGCACGCAGATGCACACCGATGCGCAGGTCCGGGGCGACGGCATCTGGCTCTGGAACGCGACCGGCGCGGTCGTGCGCGACACCACGATCGACGAGGCACGCGACGGCATCTACGTCTCTTACGGCGCCGGCAACCTCCTCGAACGCGTCCGCATCAGCGACAGCCGCTACGCGGTGCACGACATGTACGCCGAGGACCTCACGGTCCGTGCCGGCGTGCTCGAGGGGAACCTCTCGGGGCTCGTGCTGATGTACGGCGGTCCGGTGCACGTGGTGGACACCACGATCATGGAATCCGGGAGCCCCTCGACCGGCTTCGGCGTGCTCGTCAAGGATGTCGGAGGGGTGACGGTCCAGGGCAACGTCGTGGCCGACAATCGCGTCGGCGTGCAGGCCGACGACGCCGGTCGCACCGGCGGCGAGCCGACGCTCGTGCTCGGCAACACGATCGCGATGAACCAGATCGGGCTGCTGCTGATGCCGTCGGCCGACACCGTGGTCGCCGGCAACGGGTTCATCGAGAACTCCACGCAGGTGACGATGGGCGGGCAAGGCGGTACGCAGGCGATCTGGAGCCGCGACGGGGTCGGCAACTACTGGAGCGACTACGGCGGGTTCGACGCCGAGGGCGACGGCACGGGCGACCTGGCCTACGTCGAGAGCGGACGCATGAGCGAGCTCCTGGCGTCCGAACCCCTGCTGCTTGCGCTCGCGTCGGGCCCCGCGTTCAGGCTGCTCTCGTCGGTGGAGAGCAAGTGGTCCCCGTCGGAGCCCCTCGTGCGTGACGATGCGCCGCTCGTCACCGCACCCGGCCCGGCGTTGCGCGGCGACGGCCGCGGCGCGCACGAGCCCTTGTGGCTACCGGGACTCGCCCTCACCCTCGGATGTGGCTGGCTCTTGGTCCGCGCGCGCAGACCGCGACGGGCGGTGTCGGTCCGATGACCGGCCCCTTCCTCGAGATCGCAGGTCTCACCAAGGTCTACCGCGGCGGCTGGGGTCTGCACGACGTCTCGCTCACGCTGCCTGCGGGCGTGATCGCCGCCCTCGGCGGTCCCAACGGCAGCGGGAAGTCAACGCTGCTGCGCTGCCTGGCCGGGCTCGCCCGGCACGAGGGTGAGGCGAGGCTGTTCGGCGAGCGGCTCGGGTCCGCACCGGCCGTGCGCGAGCGGGTGGGATTCCTCGCGCAGACCGTGACCCTGCCCGAGCAGGCCACGATCGGCGAGGTGATCGACCTCTTCGCGCGCCTGCGCGGCGCGGACCCGCGACGGATCCCGCTGCCGCTCGGATTCGTCCGGCCTGACGACGATCTGATCGGCGAGCTCTCGGGTGGCCAACGGCACCGCGTGGCGCTCGCGGTCGCGCTGCTCGGTTCGCCGGCGCTGCTGTTGCTCGACGAGCCGGTCGCGAACCTCGACGAGGAGGGCCGCGAGGCGTTCTGGGACATGCTCGGCACGCTCCGCGACCGCGACGGCGTGACCGCGATCGTGTCGAGCCCCTCGCCGTCGGAGCTGCGTGACGTCGCCGACGTCGGGCTCTACCTCGACGACGGCCGGCTGGTGCGCGAGGAAGACTTCAGCGGCCGGAGCGCGACGGTCGTGCATCCCTTCGGCCGCGACGGCGCGGAGGCGTGCTCGTGAGCGCCCGGCCCGTCTCCGTGATCGCGGCATGGGAGTACCGGACCGCCGTGCGTGCCAAGTGGGTGCTCACGATGGCCGTCGTGTTCGGCCTGCTCTGCGTGATGGTCACGCTGCTCGCGTTCCGCACGGTCCGCGAACTTGGGCTCTCGGGCATCGGTCCCGCCTCGGCGACGCTCGTGAACCTCGGGGTGCTGCTCCCGTCGCTGATGGGGCTGTTGCTCGGCGCCGGCTCGCTCGTGGGCGCGCGTGAGCAGGGCATGCTCGCGATGGTGTGCGCCCAACCGCTCCGCCGCTCCCAGGTGGCGACGGGCGCGTTCCTCGGCCTCACCGCTTCGCTCTGCACGACGCTCGGCATCGGGTTCGGCGTCGCGATGCTGATCATCGCCGGCGTCGCCACGACGAGCGACGTGCCGGCCCTCGTGACGCTGATCGTCGCGACGCTCGGGGTCGGGGCGTCGAGCGTGGCGATCGGCGTGGCGATCAGCTCCCTCGTCTCGAGCCGGGTGCAGGCGGTCTCGATCGCGGTCGGCCTGTGGATCGTGCTCTCGCTCGGCGTCGACCTCGCGCTCGCCGCCCTCGCGCCGAGCGTGCACCTCGGCCCCACCGGACTGCTCGTCGCGATCCTCGCCAACCCGTTGGAGGCGGGGCGCATCCTCGCGCTGCTCGGCACGAACCTCGAGGGCACTGCCCTCGGGCCCTTCGGCGCGTACCTAATCAGCACGTTCGGCCGATGGGGGACGATCGCCGTGCTCGTCGGGGACCTGGTTGCATGGACGCTGGTGCCGCTCGGCGTGGCACGATGGGCCCTGCCACGCAAGGACCTGTGACCCCACCCCCTTGAGGAGCGCCCGATGCGACTCGCCCGCGAGAGCCGGTACGCGATCGAAGCCCTGGTCGTGCTCGCCGACGCGCCGCCCGGCGAGATGATGGAGGCCCGCGAGATCGCGGCCCTCGCCCACCTGCCGGCGGCTTTCCTGTCGAAGATCTTGCGCCAGCTCACGCTCGGCGGGGTGCTGCGTTCGCAGCGGGGCAAGGGGTACGAGCTCGCTCGGCCGCCGGAGCGGATCGCGCTCGGGGACGTGCTGCGCGCCGTCGAGGGCGACGAGGTGATCTGGGAGACGTGCATCTTCTGGCGCGAGGAGTGCGACACCGAGCACCCGTGCCCGTTGCACTTCCGGTGGACCGAGCTGAAGCCCGGCATCCAGGACGCGATGGGGTCCGTGACGCTCGCCGACATCGCCCGACACGGCTTCGAGCCCGATGCGAGGGTCGGCGAGCACCGCGACGGGCGCTGACCACGGCCGTGTGGGAAGGTGCGAGCACCGCCCCGGTGTTGGACGCTGTCGAGACCGGACACGAGGAGACGAACACGATGCTGAACGATGCCGACCGCGCGATGCTCGACGCACCGAACTTCGCGAGCCTCGCCACGACGATGCCCGACGGCTCGCCCCAGGCGTCCGTCGTCTGGATCGACCGAGACGACGACTCGATCTTGGTGAACACGGCCGAACGGCGCACGAAGACCGAGAACATGCGCCGCGACCCCCGCGTCGCGATCTGCCTGTTCGACCGGCACGACCCGTATCGCCAGCTCATGGTGCGCGGCCACGTGACCGGGTACGAACACGACGGTGCCGACGCCCACATCGACTTCCTCGCGAAGAAGTACACGGGCGCAGACGTCTACGCGGGACACCGCCCCGACCAGCAACGGGTCATCGTGCGCATCGAGGTCGACGGCGTCGCCCGCATGGGGTATTAAGCACGACGTCGAGAGACCTCACGAGGAGGATGCGACCGATGACCGGCCCTGACCACGTGGCGAATGGTGCAACGGTGAAAGCCCGTTGGACGCGGCTCGCAGCCCTCGGGCTCTTCATGGTCGGGCTCGCTGCCTTCCTGATGATCGCGGCATCGCTCATCTGGGGCGTCGACGTCGCCGACGACCTGCCGTTCTTCCTCTCGCTCGTGATCGTGCCATGGATCGCCGCGGTCCTGGTCTGGCGTTTCGGTACCTGGGCCAAGGTCGTCGGGATCGTCGTCGGGCTCGCGAGCATCGGCGCGATGTTCTGGACGGCATTCGGGCTCGCCGCACCCGCGAGCTTCTTCGATTTCGTTCCGGGATTGCTCGTGGTGCCCGGGGCGCTCATCGCCATCGTGGCGTCGACCGGCGCGATCGTCGCGAACCGGCGCGGGCACGGCACTCCGACCAGCGAAGGCGGCGAGCGCCGAGCCATCACGGCGGTGGTCGCGGTCGTCGGCGTGCTGGCCGCGCTCTCGGCCGTCCTCACCGTCGTGGGACGATCGACGGTCGACACACCCGACGGCGCGACGACCGTGTCTCTCGGCAACTTCGAGTACGACCGACCCGTGTACGAGCTTCCTGGGGGGTCGCAGGTGGTCGTCCGAAACGACGATCCCTTCTTGCACACGTTCACGGTCGACGAGCTCGGCATCGACGTCGAACTCGGACCCAACGGATCGGCGCTGGTCGACATCCCGAACGACTCGGGGACCTATGTTCTGTACTGCCGCCCGCACACGATGAACCCCGACGATCCAGGGCCCGACGACATGGCCGCCTCGCTCACCGTCGGCTGAGCCGTTCCCCCGCGGCTTCCAGGGTCTCGACGCGCTTGCAGAACGCGAACCGCAGCAGGTGCGCCCCGTCGGCGGGATCCGAGACGAACGACGAGCCGGGCACGGCCGCCACGCCCACGTGCTCCACGAGGTGGCGAGCGGTCGCGACATCGTCCCCGAGACCGAGGTGCGAGCAGTCGGCCATCACGTAGTACGCGCCCCGGGGCGGTGATGCCACCTCGAAGCCGCTCTCGGCCAGCACCCGGAGCATCACGCCACGCCGTTCCTCGTAGTCGGCGCGCATGCGCTCGAAGTAGCTCGGCGGCAGCTGCAGGGCGGTGATGCCCGCGACCTGCAGCGGGGCCGCCGCCGCAACGGTGAGGAAGTCGTGCACGTGGCGGATGCCCGCCATCAACGGCGCCGGCGCGATCGCCCACCCGACGCGCCAGCCGGTGACCGAGTAGGTCTTCGAGAGGGCGCTGATCGTGATCGTGCGCTCCGCCATGCCGGGGAGCGTCGCGATCGGCACATGCTCGGCCTCGTCATACGTGATGTGCTCGTAGATCTCGTCGGTGATCGCGATCGCATCGTGTTCGACACAGAGGTCGGCGATCGCCGCAAGCTCCTCACGCGTGAACACCTTGCCGGTCGGGTTGTTCGGCGTGTTGATCACGATCGCGCGTGTGCGCGGTCCGAACGCGGCGCGCAGCTCGCCCTCGTCGAACGGCCAGTCGGACGGACGCAAGGACACGAGCCCCGGCACCGCGCCGGCGATGATCGAGTCGGGCCCGTAGTTCTCGTAGAACGGCTCGAAGACCACGATCTCGTCGCCGGGGTCGAGCACGCCGAGCATCGACGCGATCATCGCCTCGGTCGATCCGCACGTGACGCAGATCTCGGTCTCGGGGTCGACCACCATGCCGTGGTCACGCAGGTACGCGGCCGCGATCGCCTCCCTGAATGCCGGCACGCCCCACGTGATCGGGTACTGGTTGTGGTCCTCTTCGATCGCACGTGCGGCGGCGTCCTTCAGCTCCTGGGGCGCCGGGAAGTCGGGGAACCCCTGCCCGAGGTTGATCGCGCCGTGCCGGTTCGCGAGGCGCGTCATGTCGCGGATCACCGACTCCGTGAACGACGAGGCCTTCGCCGACGCGTGCAGCCTCGAGTCGTTCATGAACGAGCAGCCTATCCTCGGGGCAATCGACCGGCAGGAGGGATCGCGATGACCGGCAAGGCAGCGTTCACCGACGAGGAGTGGGAGCGGGTGCGGCGAGCCCCCACAGTGGCCGGCATGGCGATCTCGCTCGCCGATCCGGGCGGCCCGATCGAGCTCTCGAAGGAGACGATGGCGACCCTTCGCGGCATCGGCGCACCGCCCACCCAGGACGAGCTGCTGATCACCGTCTCGCAGGAGGTCATGGCGATGAGCCAGCAGCGCGAGAACCCGATGAAAGGCTTCACGGTCGCAGACAAGAGCGAGGTCGGGGCATCGGTGCTGCAGGAGCTCCGCGAGGTGCAAGACGTCGTGGAGGCCAAGGCGACCCCCGACGAGGCGTCGGCGTTCGCGCGCTGGATGGTCGAGGTCGCGCAGGACGCCGCGAACGCCGCGAAGGAAGGCGGCTTCATGGGCTTCGGCGCCGAGCAGGTGAGCAAGGGTGAGCAGGACATGCTCGACCAGCTCCGCACCACCCTCGGCGTCACCGAGGGCTGACGCAGCGCTACAACCGGCTCCGCAGTCCCCACAGCTCGGGGAAGCAGCGCTTGTCGAGGGTCGAACGCAGGTAGCCGACACCGCTCGACCCGCCCGTGCCGCGCTTGGCCCCGATCTCGCGTTCCACCATCAGCACGTGCAGGTAGCGCCACTGCGCGAGCGCCTCGTCGTGGTCGACGAGTCCTTCGCTCACGGCGAACACCTCTCCCTGCTCGCGCGCCATCGCGACGAGCGACATGACGCGCGCCTCGGCGTCGTCGTCGGGCATCGGGTAGCCGTGCGTGCGCATCAACGTCAGGAACCCGTCCCAGAGCGTGGGCTCGGCGAGTCGCCGCGCGAGGCGTTCTCGCTCCTCGGACTCCGCCGCGAGGTCGTCGAGGAATCGCTCGTCCTTGAGACCGCTCACGAACTCGAGCTCGCGGAACTGCGCGGACTGGAAGCCGCTCGCGGGCGTGAGCACCGCCCGGAACTCGAGGAAGTCCTGCGGGGTCATCGTCTGCAGCACCTGGATGTGCTCGATCAGCACGCGCTCTATCGCTTGCACCCGCACGAGCAGGTGTCGCGCGCGCTCGGGGCGATCGGCGATCATCGCGTCGCGCGCGGCCTCCAGCTCGAAGAGCACCTGCTTGAACCAGAGCTCGTACGCCTGGTGCACGACGATGAAGAGCAGCTCGTCGTGGACCGGCGGATCCGACCGCAGCTGCTGGAGCGAGAGGAGCTCGGGGATCTTCAGGTACGAGCCGTACGTGAGCAGTCCCTGCTCCGCCTGCTCGGTGAGGCGCCCGAACCGTCGCTCCTGCCGCTCCCCCTCGGTCATGGCGGCACGGTAGGCAGGCGACGCACCTCGGTCAAACCACCCGGGCGTGTGAGGATGGGCGCGTGACCGATCGTGCCGCCGAGCCGACGCCGCTGGGGACCGAGATGCCCGAGGGGGTGCGGTTCGTGGGGCGCGAGGGCGTCGTCACGCCGAACTGGCTCGGCGACGACCACCCCGCCGATGCCGATCTCGATGCGTGCGTGGCGTGTGGCCTGTGCCTGCCGCACTGCCCCACCTACCGTCTCACCGGCGAGGAGACAGCGTCGCCGCGGGGGCGCATCGCGGCGATGCGAGCGGTCGCGGACGGCCTCGCGGAGATCGACGACACGTTCGCGGCGTTCATGGATCGATGCCTCGTCTGCCGCGCGTGCGAGGACGTCTGCCCGTCGCACGTGCCGTTCGGCCGCATGATGGAGCACGCGCGCACCGAGCTGGAACCGCGCCGGGGCGCCGGGGCCCGGCTGCTGCGATGGTTGGGCCTCGACGTCCTCCTGCCGCATCCGTCGTTGATCAGGGCCGCCGCCTTGGTGCAGCCGATCGCCCGTCCGCTGATGCCGCGCCGCATGCGGGCACTCGTGCCGCGTCGGGCGGCGCCGCTGCGACGACTGCCGGCGCTCACCGAACCAGCCGCGGGCGCCGAGGTCCGCGGCACGGTCGCGCTGCTCGCGGGCTGCGTGCAGGACCGGTGGTTCCACGACGTGAACCTCGCCACGATCCGGGTGCTCGCGCGCGTGGGGTGGCGCGTGGCGGTGCCGCGGGACCAGCGGTGCTGCGGCGCCCTGCAGGCGCACAACGGGAGGCTCGAGACGGCGCGCCGACTCGCCCGGCGCAACGCGCGAGCGTTCTCGGGCGTCGAACACGTGATCGCGAACGCGGCCGGCTGCGGTGCGCACATGCAGACGTACGGCGAGCTCGCGGGCGGCGCAGAGCTTCCCGTGCGTGACGTGATGGCGTTCCTGCACGACGAGGGCCTCGGCGCCGTCGAGCTCGCGCCGGCCGACGTCGAGCGCGTCGCCTACCACGATGCGTGTCACGCGCTTCGCGCGCAGGGGATCCACGCCCAGCCGCGGGCGCTGCTGGGCGCGATCCCGGACCTACAGGTCGTCGAGATCCCCCAGGGCGACCGATGCTGCGGCGCCGCCGGCCTCTACAACGTCACGGAACCCGAGCTCGCCGAACGGCTCCAACGCGACAAGGCCGAGGCGGTCCGGTCGACGGGGGCGCGCGTGATCGCGAGCGCGAACCCCGGCTGCACGATGCAGCTCCGTGCGGGCCTCGCGGCGATCGGGGTCGACGCCCGCGTCGTGCATCCCGTCGAGCTGCTCGAGGCCGCGATCGAGGCCGGGTCCGAGCATCGCCGGCCTTAGGATCCGTCGGCCGAAGGGGCGTGGGGTTCGACTTCCCCTTCTCGCTACTCTGCTGAGGACACGGCCTCCACGAGCTCGCCGCGCCGACCGATCTCGAGGAACGTCACACCTTCAGCAGGGGACGTACGGCTGCTCCGTGCGGGGTGCGATCTGCGTCGATCAGCCGACCAATCAACGACCCCCGTGGTGCAGAGTTGCGCCTGATCGTCTTCGGTCAAGCTCGCATAGTTCACCTCGAGCGTTCCCTCGGCGGAGCCGAATCGCACGCTCCCGGCGAAGTGGAAGGATGGCCCTGACGGTTCATCTCGGAGGACGACCTGGAACTCGCCGCCTTCGCCAAGGCGTTGCAGTCCGCCACGGGAGCCGAGCCCACGCCACCTGCCAGTCGATCCGTCCTCACAGGTCATCGTGAAGAGGATGGAGTAATCGGTGAGGAAGCGTAGTCCATTGTCACGCTGCAAGATCTTCAGACGAACCAGCTCGGCCTGGGAAGTTTCACCGCGGTACGTGATGCGCTGAGCCGCGGATGCGGGGAGGGCAAGGATGAGTACGAGCCCTGCGGTGAGGGCGACCACGGCTGATCGACGAGCGACGGTGCGCATGTCTCCTCCTTGGGTTGCGCCATCGGGAACTGCATCCTCGGAACGAGTAGCCGAGCATCGAGAACGTCACGCCTTTCACTGCCTCCCTCTCGCCTAGTGATGCAACTGGCCGATCCCTGCGAGATCGCTTCCGGAGAGCCCGCCGCCGGACCAGCTCCTCCACACGAGCCGGTCGATGGTTCGGACGTCGCCCGTTCCGTCGGCGTTCTCGACCACCCACCCGTCGCACCCGCGGTAGGCGACCTGCGTGCCGGTGGGGGCCCAGACGGGAAGCGAATCGCCGCAGCCCCGGTAGATCTCGATCGGGTCCGAGCCGTCGGGCGCCACCGTCCACACCTCGGAAGCACCAGTGGAGAGCATGTAGACGATCCGGTCGCCGCTGGGTGACCATGCCGTCTCGCAGCACGCGTCCTCGCCTTCGAGCACGACATGCAGATCCGACCCATCTGCGTTCATGACTTGGATCCTGTATCGGCCCTGGTCGTGGACCAGGATCTGCGCCCCGTCGGGCGACCAGGCGATGTCGATGATGTCCGCGAACGAGTCTGCGAGCAGCGACCGATCGCCGCCGTCCACGTCGATAGCGAAGACGGAGCTCCCGTCGGCGTAGGCGATCTGGGTACCGTCGGGCGACCACACGAGCTTCGACGCCTGCGTGGTGTTCGTGGGATCCATGGTGCCTGTGCCGAGCGATGTGCGCGTGCCATCCGACGGGTCGATCAGGAACAGCTCGTCGTTCTCGCCGTCGATGCGCACGTAGGCGAGCGCGGTGTGCGCCGGCGACCACTCCCACAACGCCTCGACCGGGTCGGTCGATCCCGACCCCGGGTCGTCGCACGGCGTCGTCAGCTGTCGGGGCACACCGTTCGGACCATGGACCCAGATCCCGATCGTGGGAAGGCAGGGCCCGAGCGCAGGCCCGTCGAGGCTGGCGTTGGTGACCTCGAATGCGACCCAGCGCCCGTCAGCTGACCACTCGGCCTTCCTGATGAAGTTGTCGCAGAGTCGCCGAGTCGCACGCTCCGCGCAGTCGACGATGCCGTCGGTCTCCACGATCGTGCGGACCTCGCCGGTCTCAGGGTGCTGGGCGCCCAGGTCCCACCCCGCGCCGGTCGCGCGCGGCGTGAACACGAGGAACTCTCCGCCCTCGCGGGAGGCGGTGGGCGTCGACTGCGTTGATCCATCGGTCTGAGTCGTCGTCGACGAAGGATCCAGCGGGTTCCACGGGCCCGCTCGCCCGCCGCTGAACTCCCGGAGCTCCGTTCCGTCCGGACGGGAGATCGCGAGCGAAGGAGCCCTCCAAGGACCGGTTGCGAAGGCGAGGTGCGTCCCGTCCGGCGACCAGTAGGGGCCAGCTCCCGGCCCCATCTCCGATACCTCCGCGTCGACGAACGAGAGTCCCGAGCCGTCAGCATTGACGACGCCGAAGGATCGGTCCTCCCCTCCCCTCGAGAACACCAGCCGCGTCCCGTCGGGCGACCACTGGACGGAGAAGGGTGTCCGACCCGCCTGCCCCTCACCCAGGATCAGGTGCTTGTCGGTTCCGTCGACGTTCATCACCCAGAGGCTGTTACCCCAGTCCGCCCCTCCTTCGTAGAACGCGACCTGCGAGCCGTCTGGGGAAAGTGCCGGCGCGAACACCGCCCATTCGGAGGACTCGTAGAGGAGCCGTCGTGACCCGCCATCCACATCCACCGAGTAGATGCCGGAGCGCCATCCGTAGACGACCTGCGATCCGTCGGGGGTGAAGGAGCCACCCGACTCCCCGGAGTTGCGGACCTCGGCCAGATGGGTCGCGTTCCCGTCCCCCTTCAGGACGACCAGTTCGGCAGAGCCGGAGCCCGACGAGTCATCTCGGGAGATGAGCAGCTTCGACCCGTCGCTCGACCACGCGAGCGGGATCCCTGCGTCTCGATCAAGCAGGACCGGTTCCGCATCGGGGTTCGCCGGATCCATCGCCCAGATGCCCGGCTCACGCCCGAGGATGTCGCCGTAGACGATCCGACCGGCGACCGGGGCGAAGATCCCGAGATCGTTCGGGCTTGGATCGTCGACGGGCACCTTCGCGGCGTCTCGGCCGATGACGAACCATCCGCCGAGCCCGACCAGTGCGATCACGATCGCCACCACGGCCGCCGAGCCTCGCCTGACCTGTTCCCGGTGGTGGCGGCGACGTTCGAGCGAGCCCAGCACGTCGAGCGGGGGTGCGATGCGATCGCGCGTCTCGCGGAGCAGCTCCTTCGTATCACGCATCGACCTCACCCCCCAGGCTGTCGCGAAGCGCGGCTCGTCCCTGCGATGCGAGCACCCGCACGGTGGTCGCCTTCACGCCCATCAGTCGCCCCGCATGCTCCGAGGAGTAGTCGAGGAGGTCGGTGAGGACGAGGCTCATCCGTTGACGTGGCGTGAGCGTCGCCAGCGTTCGCAGGACCACGTCGCGAGACTCGACGTCATCGAGGTCGTCGTGTGGGGAGCGTGGGCGGATGGCGTGTCGGACCACGACGGCCGCCCGACGCAGGTGTTTGCGGTGCAGGTTCATCGCCGTTCGGTAGAGGTAGCCGGTCGGGTCCTCGAGGGCGTGCACGTGCTCCCATCGTTCCCAGACCTTGAGGAAGGCGTCCTGCATCAGATCCTCGGCCTCGCTGCGGTCTCGCGTCAGGAGTCGGAGAGCCCCGTGGAACCTCGCCGATTCGTCCTCCACGAACCGCTGGAACGACGAGGCCAGCTCCGGGATCTCCGACGCCTCCAGAGGGGCCGTCCGCACCATGCCCGCCGACTCATCCATACCCGCCATGAACCCTTTCCTCGGGTCGAAGGTTTAGGCGACCCACGATCCGGGCTCGATGTTCGCGTGCGGAGCCACGGTGCTCGCCTTCTCGGAAGGCCTCGCCTCAAGATCCCGCGTCTTGTTCCCGGTCACGAAGTCGAGGACCTTGAAGAGTCCGCGCTGCTCCTCGGCGAAAACGCCGTGAAATCCGGCGGGGCCTCGGCCTCGCGAGGGATCCGAACGATGTCGCCCATCGCCTGCATCACCTCCTGGATGCCGCGGGCAGCCCCAGCGCTCAGAGGCACATCGATATCCCGCGCCTTAGCGTCCGGCCCGGAACGACAGCCCGAGCCTGCGAAGGGCCGGTGACACCGGCTCCGGGCCCAGCACGCCTTCGAGCCAGGCAGCGGCGAGTCCTCCGGTCGACCCGGCATCGCTCGCGGCCAGCGACCCCGCCGTCGCGGACCACGCTCCCGCGATCGACGCCCGGCCGATCGCCCCGTCGACGTCGACGCCCGTGATCGATTCTTCCCCCGCATCGGCCCCGGGCAGGATCATCAACGCGTTCACGACGGGCCGTTCGCCTCCGGGGTCGGAGGGGGAGTTCACGATGCCCCTGCCCTTGATCCACATCACAGAGCTGCCGCCGCCGTCGAGGTTCACGGCCTCGACGGCTCCGAGGTCGAGGAACGTGCGGGCGAACCGTCGCAGGGTCATGCCGACCGACCGCCGCGACCGGCCGTCGACGACGACCAGCAGCAGCCTGCCGTCGCTCGTGACCCCGATGCCCGTGCGGGGTTGGCGCCGGCAGAACGACAACCTGCATCTCGGGGCGACGGACCCGCCGTCGTCGACGAGGCGTGGCATGCCGCCGAGCGCGTCGAGCACCCTCGGCCACCCGACCGACCAGGAGAGGCGGACGCGATCGCCGGGCTGCATCGCCTCGATCGCGTCGGTGCCGGGCCCCCAGCGCCTCGACGCGAGCACGACCTCCCGAGATCCCAACCGTCGCGGCGGAGAGACGCATCGGACGACGTCGACCGTGTAGCGCCTGGACACCCCTGCTTCGAGCGCCGCCCAACCCAACGGCCCGTCCGCATCGAGCCTCACCGCGCACCCGCTGTCGGGTGGCCGGTGGATGCCTCCCCCGTACCTCGTGAACGCCGAGATCGTGCCGTCCGCAGGACGATGTGAGTTCCACCCGGAGACCGGAAAGCCGACGTTCCCCGTCTCGAGGAGCCCGTTGACGACCGGTCGCGGCGGCCCGACGAACGCAGCGGTCTCGTCGTGGGCGACCGCGAAGCTCGTCCCGTTCTGCACGCCCCGGCCCATCAGGGTCCCGTCCATCAGGAACGGGTGGATCGGATACCCGTCCAGGAGCCCGAAGTCCCCGTTGATCGCGATCAACGCGCCGTGCGCCCGGCCGATCACGCTCGGCCGTGAGAACGAGCCCATCGTCGCGCCCCCGGCCCCGAGGTCGATCGTCGTGGCCTGCGCCGGATCGAGGCGCACGACGTGCACGACCACCGGTCCCGGGCGCTCCTCGATACGTTGGTAGGTGAGCCCCGGGCCGAGTCGCATCGTCGAGGAGTCTGGACGCGACACGGCTCGCGCGGGCGCCGACATGACTGGCGAAACGGCGAACACCGACGCCACGACGACCGCCGCCCCCATGCTCACGGCTGCGCCGACTCTCGTGGCTCCGATCATGCTCGGGGCATCGGAGCGCGGCGTCGCCATCCTGAAGCGGGTTCGCCGGCCGTTGCCCCGGCCGTTGCCCTGTGGCCATGCTTGACCGGGCTCACCCGCGGCCCTAGCGTCGGGGCGCCCGAGGGGAGAGCCCCCGCCGGACGAGGGACGCGACCATGCGATACATCGGGGTGGGAAGACGGTTCGTCGCCCTCCTGATCGACGGCATGATCACCGCACTCGCATGGATACCCTTCGCCGAGACGTCGTCCGTCGACGGAGTCTATTCCATCCGCTGGGACGGCATGGACTTCGTGATCCCGCTGGCGATCACCCTGGCCTACTTCGTGGTCCTGGAAGGCGCATTCGGTGCCACGGTCGGCAAGGTCGTGCTCGGCATCAGGGTGCGGCGACCCGACGGCTCGCGCATCGGCTTCGGCCCGGCCCTGATCCGCAACCTTGCCCGGGTCGTCGACGCGTTCCCGTACGTGATCCCCTACCTGGTGGGCGGCATCGCCGTGATCCGATCCGACACCGACCAGCGCTTCGGCGATCGGTGGGCGAAGACCGTGGTGATCCTGGTCGGCACCGACGCGAACGTCGGAGCCGAACCACCCGCGATGGGCGCGACGCCCGACCCCTACGGGTTGCCGTCGCCGCCAGCCGGTTCACGGCCGGCCGGACCCGGTGCGGGCACGCTCCCCCCGCCGCCCCCCGCGACGTAGCTACCAGCGAGGGTCTCGGGAGTCGAGCGCCTCGCGCCCGGTGCACTCGGTGCCCACTCCGTAGAGCGGGTCGTCGCGACCTGCAACGAGCTTCAGGTAGAAGCACGCGTTCGGTCGCGCGCTGACGGCCGCCGCCCACGTGGTGGCGTCGGCGTACACGCTGACCTCGCCGAGCCCCGACGAGGCCTCGTCGGGCCCGACCACGTTCAGCGCGCCGCCGTCGAGGCCGGCCGCGTCCAGCGCTTCGGCATCTGCCGCTTCGAACGTGCCCGTCGCGTCGATCACCGATCGGGCCTCGGCCTCGACGGCGCGCAGGTCGTGCTGGGCCCGCCCGATCGTCTCGGCGATCGGACGGTTCGCGAAGATCTCCACCATGAGGATCGCGCTCGCCGCGAGGATGGCTCCCAGGACGAGCCAGAACCCCCGGTTCGAGGGCCGCGGCTCGGCAGGCGCGGGCGAGGCGCCGCCGATCTCCATCTCGTAGGCCTCGATGATCTCGTCGTCGTCGCGCATCTCGCCCGTCAGCCTAGTCGCCTCGAGGGCACGAGCCGCGACTCAGCCGCCCAGGGTCGCGGCCAGGTGTTCGAGGCTCTCGAGGTTGTGCCCCGACAGGAAGACGTCGACGCTGGGCAGGGCCGCCGCCATGCCGCGGGCAAGCGGCTCGTACCGAGGCGAGCCCTTGAGGGGGTTCACCCAGATCACCCGGTGGGCGAGCCGGCGCAGGCGCGCCATCTGGATCCTCAGCAGCTCGGGATCCCCCCGCTCGAGCCCGTCGGAGCAGAACACGACCACGGCGCCCCGCAGGGCCGCGCGCTGGCTCCACCCGTCGAGCAGCGCCTTCAGCGACTCCCCGATGCGCGTACCGCCCTCCCAGTCCTCGACCTGCCGGCCGATCTCGTGCAACGCCCGGTCGGGATCCTTCGTGCGCAGCGTGCGCGTCACGCGGGTGAGCCTCGTGCCGAACACGAACGTCTCGACCCGCCTGCCCGCCGCCATCGCCGCGTAGGCGAACTGCATCAGCGCCCGCGAGTAGGGGGCCATCGAGCCGCTGATGTCGAGGATCAGCACCAGCGGACGGCGGCGCGCAGTGCGGGCGCGCCATGCGCGGTCGAACGGCTCGCCCTGCGTGCGCAGGGACCGACGCAGCGTGCGACGCAGATCGAACCGCTCCCCCTTGGACGCCGGGCGCGTCCGGCGCGTGCGCTCGACCGGTACCCGCAGTCGCAGCGAGCGGATCAGCGCGGCGACGCGCTCGCGTTCCTCGTCGGTGAGCTCGCCGAACGACTTCGACCGCAGCACCTCGGCGCCGCTCGCGACGATGCGGATCGACGACTCGTCCCCCGGCTCGACCTCCTCGTCGTCGTCGATGCCGTGCCACTCCGACGCCGCGGCGACCTGCACCTCGAGATCGTCGGGCTCCGGCCCCCGGTCGATCGGCTCGTCGTCGTCGGGCGAGGGGGCGGGCATGTTCAGCTCGACGCGCAGATCGTCGGTGGTGCGCAGCGACCGGTACCAGTCGTCGAACGCCTCGTCGAACGACTCGAGGTCGTCGCGGCGCGCGATCATCGTGGTGCGACCGGCCCAGTACAGGGAATCGCGGTCGGTGAGCCCGAGGGCCGCGACGGCACGGACGAACGTCAGGATGCGCCCGGTGCCCACGGGGAGCCCGCGCGCCCGCAGGTCCCGGCCGAACCCGATCAGTGGTGGGAGCGGGCCTCCCCCGCTGCCGCCCGGGATCGTCGTGCGATCACCCATCCTCGCCGACGACCTGCGCGAGGCGGGCCGACACGAGCTGTTGGTCCTCGTGATCCTTCACGACGGCGCCCAGCGTGTCGGCGGCGAGCGGCTCGGTGAGCCCGTCGGCTCCGAGGAACGCGAGCGCGTTCGCCCAATCGATCGTCTCGGCGACCCCGGGCAGCTTGGCGAGATCGAGCTCCCGCAGCCGGGCGACCGCCTCGGCCACGTCGCGCGCGAGCGACTCGCTCACGTGTGGTGCCCGGGCCCGCACGATCGCGACCTCGCGGTCCAGATGCGGGTGGTCGATCCAGTGGTAGAGGCAGCGCCGCTTCAGGGCGTCGTGGAGCTCTCGCGTGCGGTTCGACGTCACCACCACGGCGGGCGGCGTCGCGGCCGCCACGCGCCCCACCTCGGGCACCGTGACCGCGAATTCGCTCAGGATCTCGAGCAGGAACGCCTCGAACTCGTCGTCGGCCCGGTCGAGCTCGTCGACGAGCAGCACCGCGCCGTCTCCGGCCTTGATCGCCGCCAGCAAGGGCCGCTCGACCAGGAAGTCCTCCCCGAACAGGTCCTCGACGTGGGTGGCGGCGTCGGCGGCATCCATCGCGCGCACCGCGATCAGCTGGCGCGAGTAGTTCCACTCGTACAGGGCCTGCGAGGCGTCGATGCCCTCGTAGCACTGCAAGCGGATCAGCTCGCGCCCGAGCAGGTGCGAGAGCGTCTTCGCGACCTCGGTCTTCCCCACACCCGCCTCGCCCTCGAGCAGCAACGGCTTGCCGAGCGAGAGCGACAGGTAGATCGCGGTCGCGAGTCCACGGTCGGCGAGGTAGGAATGCTCGCCGAGCGCACCCTGGAGCTCGTCCACCGAATCGAACGGGAAGCCGGGCATGCGCACAGCGTACCGGCGAGCCGCCGGCGGCGCAGGCCTACAGACCGATGCCCGAGCCGCCTGGCTGGGTCATGGCGCCGGGCATCGGCGGGACCTTGATGCCCTGCTCGGTGATGCGGGCGGTGATCCGCTCCCGCAGGAATCGCTCCGCCTCGAGGCGGTTCCCGGGCCGGGTCTGCGCCACGACGCGTTCGACCTGGGCGACGTCGGTGAGCTGCACGACGCCCAGCACCGAGGGGGCCTCGCGCAGCCACGACCGCAATGGCTCCTCGTTCGCGAGCTCCATCAGCAGGTCGTCGAGAGCCTGCCGCACGCGGTCGGGGTCTTCGGAGAGCGCGACCCGGACGTCGACGATCGCTCGCCCCCACCCGCGGGTCTTGTTGCTCGTCACCTGGATCGAGCCGTTCGGCACGATGCTCAGCGTGCCGTCGTACTGGCGCACGGAAGTGATCCGCAGCGTGAGTCCCTCGATCGTGCCGCTCACCGGACCCCCTTCGGTCTGCAGGTCGATCACATCGCCGATGTCGAACTGACCTTCCAGCGCGATGAAGAGCCCGGCGAGCGTGTCCTTCACGAGCGTCTGCGCGCCGAAGCCGAGCGCGACGCCGGCGATGCCGGCGCTCGCGAACAAGGGGCCGAGCGGTACCCCGAACGCCGCGAGCAGGTAGAAGCCGATCATGATCCAGATGATCACCTGCAGGGTCGCCGAGACGAGCCCGGCGATCGTCGCGAGGCGCCGTCGACGCGGTCCTTCCATCGAATCGTCGGCTGCGTCCCGCGCTCGGCGCTCGCAGCGTCGCACCCACGCCCGCAGCAGGAACGTCGCGACGAGCGCGAGCACCACCGCGAGACCGAGCCTGATGCCGAGGTCGCGCCACCACTCGGCCGAGTAGCGGGCGACGTCACCAGAAGCCTGGGCGAGAACCTGGGCGAGCATCGGCACACTCCAACAGACGGGAAGGCGACCCGTCAAAGCACGTGCGTCGGATCGGGTGGCGGACGGTCGAGCTCGGCTACCCGCGGTATCGAGCGAGGGCGAATCGACCGTCGAGGTGACCGTCGAGCACACGGACGGCGCTCCCGGCGAGCACGATCCTCCCGTCGGGCTGGATCGCGACGCCGGACGCCCACGCGCCCACGATGCCGACCGGGTCGTCCGACGCGATCGTCGGGAAGCGTGTGCGAAGTTTCCCGTTGTCGCCGAACGAGCCGTCCAACGTGCCGTCGGGGTCGTACCGAACGAGCGCGAAGGTCGCGACGGTGTCCCACGAGTACCCCGCCACTCCGACGGCCACGATCTTCCCGTCGGGCTGGATCCCCAGACCGCTCGCGCTGTCGTCCCATCGCGTGACGTTCGTGACGACCGTGCCGTCACCGTGGAACGTCACGTCGGGAGTGCCGTCGTCATCGAACCGAGCGAGACCGAAGCCGCTCGTGAACTCGGCACCACCGCCCGTGTCGCCGACGACAACGATCTTCCCGTCGGGCTGGATCGCGATGCCGCTCGCCATGTCGCCCGCGCCGTCGCTGCCTTGGGTGAGATCGGCGGTCGCGATGCCGTCGTTCCCGAACGTCGGGTCCATCGTCCCGTCGGTCTCGTACCGCACGACGTCGATGCCGTCCCAACCGGAGAGCGTCCACGACTGTCCCGCCACGACGATCTTCCCGTCGGGTTGGATCGCCACCGCCCCGGCTGAATCGGTGCCGTCGCCGGCGTTGGTCGTCACCTTGCCGTCGGCGTCGAACGTGCTGTCGAGCGTGCCGTCGGGATCCAGGCGGGCGAGCGCGAACCGGTCGAGCACGAAGGAGCTTCCGACGACCACGATCTTGCCGTCGGGCTGGATCGCCACGTCGGCCGCTGCGTCGTCGCCCGAAGGCGTGAAGCCGATCCTGACCCTCCCGTTCTTCCCGAACGTTGTGTCGAGCGTGCCGTCGCGGTCGTAGCGCGCGATCGCGAACACCCAGCGTGCTTGGACGTTCGCGGTCCCCACCGCCACGATCTTCCCGTCGGGCTGGATCGCGACGCCCGTGGCCGAGTCTTCACGCCTCGCCATGTTCGTCCTGACGAGACCGTCGCCGCCGAACGTCGGATCGAGACGACCATCGGGTCGATACCGGGCGAGGCCGAACATGCCGTACCGGCGACCGATGGTTCGGCCGACGACCACGATCATCCCGTTGGACTGGATCGTCACGTCCGCGACGCCGTCGCTCCACTTCGTGGGGTTCGTGACAACCCTGCCGCCGTCACCGAACGTTCGATCGAGATCGCCCGGGGCGCCCTCGGCAGGAGATGCCCACAGCACTGACGCGACGAGCATCAGCGTGAGGGTGAGTCGACCGCTTCGTGTCCGGGAGGTCATCGCCGGCGCTCCTTGGCCCTGACCCCATCGTGGCAGGCGTGCGGCGAGCGTGGACCGGCGAAGGACCTGTTCCCGGGGAGCCGTTCTCGGCCGGTCCCTCAGCCCTTCCGGAGCACGAACGCGTAGGTCGGGCCGGCTCCCTCGATCACGTCCTCGAGCGTCCAGCCGGTGCCCTCGATCAGTCGCTCGAGCTCCCGAACCGACGTGAAGAGGTAGTCGAACCATGGCGTCGCGAGCCGCTGAAAGCGCGCCCGTATCCTGATCTGGCCGCCCATGCGACCGCGCCGTCGGTTCCACCGGTGGTAGTCGCGATGCGCCGTCTCGGCGGTGTCGTAGGGATCCAGGGTGCTCGCGACGATGAGCCCGTCCCCTCCGGTCACGCCGGCGAACCGTTGCAGCAACCAGGGGGCGTGACGGGCGTCGCGGAGCAGACCGGCGTTGTTGCCGAACATCACGATCGAGTCGAACGGCCCGTCGGCGCGGCGTACGCCAGACGCCGAGAGCGGTCGGACGTCACGGACTCCCCGCTCCCTGGCCGTGCGGATCGCGCCGGGCGAGACGTCGATCGAGACGACCTCGTGTCCTCGTGGCTCAAGGTGGATCGCAACGCGACCTGCACCGCACCCGACATCGAGCACTCGCCCGCGTACGTGCTGGATCGCCGCACGCTCGTGTGACGACCAGCGCTGGAACGGTGCGACGTAGTCGTAGGAGTCGAGATCCACCAGCCCGTCGTCGCGCTCGATCACCAGTCGGGCGTCATCGCCCTTCCAGCGTGCGTGCATCGCGGCGCCGAAAGCGTCCTCGGCTTCGGGGATCACCGCACTCAGCCCCCTTCGAACGTCTCGAACGACCCGATGTGCACCTCTCGGCGGGTCAGGTCGTCGTTCGCCATATTCAACGCCTCGTACGCCTCCCGGTGCTCGGTGAGGAATCGTTCGTAGTCCTCCCTCGAGGACCAGCGATCGATCGTGAGGTAGTGACCCTTTCGCCCGACCTCGAGGAGGAGTTCCGTCCCGAGGTAGCCCACACCACCCGTGAAGAGCGTCGCCCAGGCGCCGGAGGAGCCGTACGCTCGCTCGAACGCCTCGACCCGTTCGGGGTCGACCTCGTAACTCCAGAGCGTGGCGAACCCGGCGGTCGTTACGCGAGCGCCTCCTCGAGGGCCCGACGCACCAGGACCTTGGAGACCTCTTTGCGGTACTCGGCGCTGCCGAACGCATCGGAGGGCGGCGTCGTGCCTTCGTCGGCGCGCTGCGACGCGGTGGCCGGGTCGGCTCCGTCGGCGAGCGCCTCCTCGACGCCCGCGGCGCGGATCGGCGTCTCGCCCATGTTCGTGAGGGCCACGGTCGCCGAGCCGTTGCGCTGCACCGCAGCCACCCCGACCATCGCCCAGTCGATCGCCCGTCGATGGAACTTCAGGTAGCTCCAGCCGCCGGTCGTCTTCGGCACCCGGATCTCGGTGAGCACCTCGTTCGCGGCGAGGTCGGCGTGGAACAGCCCCTTGAAGAAGTCGCCCGCCGCGACGGTGCGCGACGCCCCGGCGGCACCGCGGACCACGAACGAGGCGCCGAGCGCGAGCATCACGGTGCCCATGTCGCCGGCCGGATCTGCGTGCGCGATCGAGCCACCGATCGTGCCGACGTGGCGCACCTGCGGGTCGCCGATCTGCTCGGCCGTGTCGGCCACGATCGGCACCGCCTGCTGCAGCAGCTCGCTGTTCGCGACGTCGTGGTGACGCGTCAGCGCGCCGATCGCGATCTGGTCGTCGTCCTCGCGGATGTAGGACAAGTCGCCGATGCGCGTGATGTCGACGAGCATCGACGGCTGCGCCAGCCGCGTCTTCATCAATGGGAGCAGCGAGTGGCCTCCCGCCAGGATCTTCGCGTCGTCGGCACCGCCGAGCAGCTCGATCGCGTGGTCGACCGACTCGGCCCTCGCGTACTCGAAGGAGGCCGGGATCATGCCGCACCTCCTTCGGTCTTCGCGTCCTGGATCGCTCGCCACACCCGTTCGGGTGAGGCGGGCTTGTCGATGTGCTTCACACCGAGGTGCGAGACCGCGTCGATCACGGCGTTCACGACGGCGGGCGGCGACGCGATCGTGCCGGCTTCCCCGATGCCCTTCACGCCGAGCGAGTTCGTCGTCGACGGGGTCACCGTTCGGTCCTGGGTGATCGGGGGGATCTCCACCGCGGTCGGCACGAGGTACTGGGTCATCGACGACGTGGTCAGGTTGCCCGACTCGTCGTAGATCGCCTCCTCGTACAGCGCCTCGGCGACGCCCTGGGCGACGCCCCCGTGCACCTGGCCCTCGACGATCATCGGGTTGATCACGTTGCCGCAGTCGTCGACAGCCACGTACTTGAGGATGTCGGTCTTGCCGGTCTCGGTGTCGACCTCCACCACACAGACGTGCGTGCCACCCGGCCAGGTGAAGTTCGGCGGATCCCAGACGGCCGTTCCTTCCAGCATCGGCTCCATGTCCTTCGGCAGCGAGTGCGCGTGCCACGCCGAGGCAGCCAGCTCGGGGATCGTGCGCGCCTTGTCGGGCGCGCCGGAGACCCGGAACGCGCCGTCAGCCCACTCGAGGTCGTCCTCACTGACTTCGAGCTCGTGGGCCGCGATCGTGCGGGCCTTGTCACGGACCTTCTCGAGGGCCCTCGCGACCGCTTCCGCGCCGACGCTCGCCGAGCGCGAACCGTAGGTGTCCATGCCCAGTCGCGAGACCGACGTGTCGCCGTGGAGGACCTCGACGTCGTCGGGCGTGACCCCGAGGCCGTCGGCCACGATCTGCGACCACGAGGTCTCGTGCCCCTGTCCGTGCGGCGACGTGCCCGTGCGCACGACCACCTTGCCGTCGGGCCGACACTCCACCTCGGCGGCATCCCAGCCGCCGGCGACGTACCGCAACGCACCGAGGATCTCCGAGGGGGCCAGCCCGCACATCTCGATGTAGCTGGAGAGGCCGATGCCGAGCTGCTTCACGTCGCCGCGGTCGCGCCGCGCCTGCTGCTCCTTCCTCAACTGGTCATACTCGGCGAGCTCCAGGGCCTTGTCGAACGTGGGTTCATAGTTCGCCGAATCGATGCTGAGGCCCATGATCGAGCCGAACGCTTCCTCGGACGGCGGCAGGAAGTTCTTCCGCCGCACCTCCGCGGGGTCCATCCCGATCTTCCGTGCGTAGGCGTCGACGAGTCGCTCGATCACGAACGTCGCCTCGGGCCGACCGGCGCCGCGGTACGCGTCGGTCGGTGTGGCGTTCGTCATGATGCCCCTGAACTCGTACCAGTACGCCTTCGTGTCGTAGGGCCCCATGTACACCCAGGCACCGAGCTCGGGGATGCCCGGCGTCAGCAGCTGGAAGTAGGCGCCCATGTCGGCGAGCTCGACGAACTTCATGCCGAGGATGTCGCCGTCGTCGGTGCCGGCCAGCGTGCAGTCGTGCAGCACGCCGCGCCCGTGGATCGTGGCGAGGTAGTTCTCCTGCCGCGTCTCGATCCACTTCACGGGACGCCCCGTCTTCCGGGCGATCGCGAGCGCGAGCGCTTCCTCGGCGTAGACGTTCAGCTTCGAGCCGAACCCGCCGCCCACGTCGGGCGCGATGATGCGCAACTTCGACTGCGGGATGCCGGTCGCGATCGAGAGCCCGACCCGAGCGATGTGGGGGATCTGCGACGCGGTCACCAGCGTGAACTCACCGGCCGCGGGAATGCCGTACGCGAGGCACCCGCGTGTCTCGATCGCGTTCGGGATCAGCCGGGGCTGGGCGTAGCGCTCCTGCAGGATCACCGGCGCCGAATCGAACACCGACTGGTCGCCGCCTCCGCCGTGCGACCAGTGCACGACGACGTTGGTGCCGAGGTCCTCGTGGAGCACGACCTCGTCCTTCGCCGCTTCCTCCAGGTCGTTGACGACCGGAAGGTCCGTGGCGCTCACCGTCACGGCCTCGGCGGCGTCCTCGGCTTGCTCGCGAGTCTCGGCCAGGACCACGGCGACCGCGTCGCCGGCGAACCGGATCTTGTCCTTCGTGAGAGGCCAGTGCGTCGGGATCTTGATGTCCTCTGTGATCGGCCACACCATCGGTAGGCTCGACGGGAAGGCATCCTCGAGGTCGGCGGCGGTGTAGACGGCGACCACCCCCGGCATCGACGCGGCGGCCGACGTGTCGATCGAGTCGATGGTGGCGTGCACGTGCGGCGGGCGCACGAGCGACATCCAGGCCATGCCCGCCATCGTCTGGTTGTCGACGTAGGTGGCCTGGCCCGTCAGGAGCTTGGCGTCCTCCTTGCGCAGGACCGGACTGCCGACGTAGTTCTCGGTTGCGACCATGTCGGCTCCTCCTCAGGTCCTGGCGCCGCTCATGGAGCCGGCGGCGTCGAGGATCGACTTCACGATGTTCTGGTAGCCCGTGCACCGGCAGAGGTTGCCCTCGAGCGCCTCGCGGACCTCTTCCTCGGTCGGCGCCGGGTTCTCCTTCAGGTAGCTCGCTGCGGCCATCACCATGCCGGGCGTGCAATAGCCGCACTGCAGACCATGGTTGCGGTGGAACGCGTCCTGGATCGGGTGCAGCGTGTCGCCGTCGGCCATCGACTCAATCGTGCTGACCTCACGGCCGTCGGCCTGAGCGGTGAGCATCGTGCAGCTCTTCACCGACTCGCCGTCGACGAGCACGGTGCACGAACCGCACGTCGAGGTGTCGCACCCCACGTTGGTTCCGGTCAGTCCGAGGTGTTCCCTCAGGAAGTACACGAGCAGCGTGCGGGGCTCGACATCGGCCTCTCGCACCTGCCCGTTCACGGTCACGGACACGTTCGTCACGGACGGATCCCCCTTCCTGCGGCGGTGCCTGCCGGCCTCAGCCGGCGTGGTCGGAACCTGGCTAGGGCACCGGAGTGTAGGGCAGGTGTGGAAGACGCGCGAGCCGACCTCAGCGGGCGGCCGCGACCGCCGCCTCGACCACCCGCATCACGACCCGTCCGTCGTCGCCGGTCGGCCGAGGCTGCCTGCCTTCGGCGACCGCCCCGAGGAACTCGGCCATCTGCGCGCTGTACATCGGCTGCGTGCAGTGCTCGTAGTCCTCGCTCGGCGCCTCGCGAGGGAAGATGCGACCGTACCCACGGGTTCCGTACACCTCAGTGTCGGCCTCCATGCCTTCAGCGTGCCGGTGCCACCACCCGCTCTCGACGATCGAGTTCGTCCCCTGGGACCAGGAGATCAACAGGATCGTGTCGTCGTCGACGTCGTACGCGCCGTACCGGGTGCCGATCGTGGCGAACACCTGCGTCGGCTCGGGGTCCCCCAGGAGGAACCGCGCCGTATCGATCGCGTGCACGCCCATGTCGACCAGCGACCCGCCGCCGGCGAGGGAGCGGTCGGTGAACCATCCGGACGGCCCCCAGTTCGCGTGCACGCCGTAGCCTCGCGTCTTCACGACGTCGCCGAGCTCGCCAGCCGCGATCCGGTCTCGCACCGCGATCACCTCCTCACGGAAGCGCCAGCAATGCGCGACCATCAGGGACGTATCCGAACGGCGCGACGCCTCGATCATCGCGTCGCACTCGGCAACCGACACCGCCATCGGCTTCTCCACCATCACGTGCTTCCCGGCCTCGAGCAGCGCGATCGATTGCGGGGCATGCAACGCGTTCGGGGTCGCGACGATCGCGGCAT
>JBGGNG010000172.1:0-10686 GCA_041287635.1 Actinomycetota bacterium
CGACCTCTTCCAGGTGCTGCCGGCCCTCACAGAGGAGATCCGCCGACGGACCGGGCGCTGAGCGCGGCGCTGCTCGCCGTGGCGGTCGCCGCCGCGGCCGCCCTCGCCTGGCGCCGGGCGGCCCCGCGACTGGCCACCCTCCGCGCCGCGCGGCCCGACGAGCCGGAGCGGGCGGGTCCCGCAGGTGATCGCGCACGACGCGAGCTCGTCGAGGTCGCCGGGCAGCGCAAGCTCTTCCAGCGGCTCGTGCCGGGCCTGATGCACGCAGCGATCTTCTGGGGCTTCGTCGTGCTGCTGCCTACGATCGTGGAGGCGGCCATCGCGATCGTGGACCTCGACGGCCACCTCCCGTTGATCGGCGACACGGCCCTGTTCGCATGGATCATCGACGTGTTCGCCGTCGGCGTGCTCGCCGGTGTCGTGGTCGCGGTGTGGATCCGCAAGGTCCAGCGTCCCGACCGTTTCCGCGGCTCGCACCTCGAGGAGGCGGACCGCATCCTGCTGATGATCACGGCGATCGTCGTCTCGTTGCTGCTGTGGCAGGCGACCCGGGTCGCGCTGGGACTCGTCGACGTCGAGGGTCCCGTCTCCGGGTGGCTCGCCGGCTCGGTCGACGGCCTGTCGACCGGCTCTGTCGACGTGGCCGAGCGGAGTCTGGTCTGGCTGCACCTGCTGCTCGTGCTCGCGTTCCTCGTCTACCTGCCGGGGTCCAAGCACCTGCACATCGTGACGGCCGCCCCGAACGTGTGGCTCGCGAAGGCGGCCCCGAGCGGTCACCTGACGCCGTTGCGCATCGATCTCGACGCTCCCGAGGAGGACATGCGGTTCGGGGCCGCCGTCGCCACCGACCTCACGAGGAAGCAGACCCTCGACCTGTTCTCGTGCACCGAATGTGGCCGCTGCCAGGACGTCTGTCCCGCCTGGGCCACGGGGAAGCCGCTCAGCCCGAAGCTGCTGATCATGGGGCTGCGCGACCACGTGACCGCCGTGCCGCCCGCCGGCGAGGTCGAGCTGCAGCCGCTCGTGCCGAACGCGGTGACCGACGAGGTCGTGTGGGACTGCGTCACGTGCGGCGCATGCGTGCGGGAGTGCCCGGTCGACATCGAGCACGTCGACACGATCGTCGACCTGCGACGTCACCTCGTGATGGCCGAGTCGCGGTTCCCCTCGGAGGCGGGAGCACTGCTCCGCGGGGTCGAGGGCCCGGGAGAGAACCCGTGGGGCCAGCCGTCGAGTGCCCGCCTGGACTGGGCGGAAGGTCTCGACGTGCGCGTGCTCACGCCGGGTGACACCGCGCCCGAGGTGCTCTTCTGGGTCGGATGCGCCGGCGCGTTCGACGAACGGGCCCGCGAGGCGACCCGCTCGACCGCGCGTCTTCTGCAGGCCGCAGGCGTCGACGTCGCCGTGCTCGGAACGCGCGAGTCGTGCACTGGCGACCCGGCCCGGCGCATGGGCCACGAGTTCCTGTTCCAGACACTTGCCGAGCGCAACGTCTCGACGCTGAACGAGGCCGGCGTCACGACGATCGTCGCGAGCTGCGCGCACTGCTTCAACACGCTCGCGAACGAGTACCCGGATTACGGTGGCACGTTCGAGGTCGTGCACCACACCGAGCTGCTCGCACGTCTCGTGCGGGAGGGACGGCTCTCGCCATCGCGGGGATCCGTCGCCGCCACATACCACGACGCGTGCTACCTCGGACGCCACAACGACCGTTACGACGCGCCGCGCGAGGTGCTCGGCGCCACGACCGGCTCGATCGAGGAGATGCCGCGATCGCGCGAACGGTCCTTCTGCTGCGGGGCCGGCGGGGCGAGGTTCTGGATGGAGGAAGGGGGCGACACTCGCATCAACGAGACCCGCCTCGCCGAGGCAGCCGCCACCGGCGCCGACGTGGTCGCGACCGCGTGCCCATACTGCCTCGTGATGCTCGACGACGCGTCGAACGCTGCGGGTGATGGCCCCGAGGTCGCAGACGTCGCCACCCTGCTGGCCCGCGCGACCCTCGACGACGCGTGAGGCGCGACACGACGTCGAACCTCCCAGGCCCCGCGAACGACGTGGAGATGCCCGCGTGTCATTGACCGACCTCGTCGCGCTGGTGCTGTTCGCGGCGGCCGGGTCGGTGTCCCCTGGTCCGAACAACACACTGCTGCTGGCGTCGGGCGTCCGGTTCGGGTTCGCTCGCACGATCCCCCACGTGATCGGCTCGGCGATCGGCATCGGCGTCCTGAGCCTGCTCGTCGGGCTGGGGATCGGGGCGGCGATCGAGGCGATCCCGGCCGCGCAGCTCGTCCTGAAGCTGTTGGGGTCTGCGTACTTCTTCTACCTCGCGTTCCGGATCGCGAGGGGGTCGGCTGTGACCGGGACAGACGTCGCCACGCCGCTCACCGTCTCCCAGGCGGTCGTGTTCCAGTTCGTGAATCCGAAGGGGTGGATCTTCGTGATCGCGCTCGTTGGCGCGTTCCTGCCACCCGACATGGAACCGGTGGCCGCGAGCGCGCTCGTCGCGACGGTCGTGGCCGTCGTCGTCCTGGCTGCGGCCGCCGTGTGGGCTCTCGGCGGCGCCGCGCTCAGCTCGATCCTCGGGGACGACCGCTCACGCCAGGCCGTGACCGACGCGCTCGCCGTGCTGATGGTCGCGTCGGTCGCGTTCCTCTGGCTCTGAGGTCAGACCTCGGCTTCCGCCGCGACCGACGAGCCGTGCTCCTCGAGCCAGCTGGCGTCGTCCTCGATCGTTCCGAGATCACCTGAGGCCAGGAAGGTCGCCCATGGTTCGCGGCCCTCGGCTCCCCACTCGGTAGTGCGCCGATGATCTCGCTCGTGGAGGCGTGCCGCCGCCTGAACGATCTCCGTCGGCGTGAAGCCCTCGTACGCGAGGCACATGGCCCGGAGGCGGCCGGCCCGCGGCACCGGGCCGAGGAACCCAGACCCGCGCGCTCTCTCGTCGGACCGAAGCGGGACCGCATGGATCGCGAGGAATCCAAGGTCATCGATCGGCAGGCCAGGTTCCGTCATGTCCCAGTCCACGACGCCGACGAGCCGATCACCCTCCCACAGGGTGTTCCACGCTCCGTAGTCGCCATGGCAGGCGATCTCGCCCTTGACGAGAGGACCACAGCCGGCTCGCCAGCAGGGCTCGGGTCCGGGATCGTACGCTCGCACGAGGTCGTGGTAGCGACGGAGCACGGTCGCCAGCCTCTCCACACCGTCGACGCGGAGCATCACGGGGGGCCAGGGGCGATACGCAGGAGCACCGGGCATGACGGACTGCACTTCCCGTCCCTGCTCATCGAGCCCGAGAGGCTCGGGGGCCAGATCGAACCCCCGTTCGCGGAGGAACCGCAGGAGCGCCTGGACCGTCGGGGTCCAGGGTCCTGAGGGCTTCCGGATCGTCTCGCCGACACGGACCGCCCCGATCGCACCGGGGAGCCGGACCTCCTCGGTCGGTTCGCCGGTCACACGAACGCGCGGTGGCCGGTCAGCAGGCCGCCGATCACGAGGGTGTGGACCTCTTCGGTGCCCTCGTAGGTGATCACGGACTCGAGGTTCGTCATGTGACGCATGATCGGGTACTCGAGCGTGATGCCGTTCGCGCCCAGGATGCCTCGCGAGCTCCGGGCGATCTTCAGCGCCTCGCGCGTGTTGTTGAGCTTCCCGATCGAGACGTGCTCGGGGCGCAATCGCCCATCGTCCTTCATGCGGCCGAGGTGGTAGGCGAGCAGGGAGCCCTTCTCGATCTCGAGCGCCATGTCAGCGAGCTTCTTCTGCGTCAGCTGGAACGCGCCGATCGGCTTGCCGAACTGCACGCGTTCCTTCGAGTAGTTCAGCGCCGACTCGAAGCACGCCCGGGCGGCGCCCATCACACCCCAGACGATGCCGTACCGCGCCTCGTTGAGGCACGACAGCGGGCCTTTCAATCCCTCGACGCCCGGCAGCACCGCCCCCGCCGGCAGCCGCACGTCGTCCATCACGAGCTCGCTGGTAACGCTCGCCCGCAGCGACATCTTCTTGTGGATGTCGGGTGCGCTGAAGCCCGGAGCGTCACACGGCACCACGAACCCGCGTACCCCGTCGTCGGTGTTCGCCCACACGATGGCCACGTCGCTCACGCTGCCGTTCGTGATCCACATCTTCGTGCCGTTGAGCACCCAGTCGTCGCCGTCGCGCCGGGCGAACGTGCGCATCGAGCCCGGGTCGCTGCCCGAGTCCGGCTCGCTGAGACCGAAGCATCCGATGGCCTCGCCGCTCGTCATGCGCGGCAACCACTCGGCGCGCTGCTCGTCGCTGCCGTGCGTGAGGATGGCGAACATCGCGAGTGCGCTCTGCACGGACACGAACGACCGTAGACCGGAGTCGCCCGCCTCCAACTCGAGCTCGACCAATCCGTAGGCCACCGCGTTCAGGCCGAGCATGCCATTGCCCTTCAGCTGCATGCCGAGGAAGCCCATCTCCCCGAGCTCCTTCGCGAGCTCGCGGGCCGGGAAGTCGCCGGCTTCGTACCAGTCCTCGACCTCGGGCAGGATCCGGCCCCGCACCCATTCCCTCGCGGTGTCGCGGACCGCCCGTTCGTCGTCGCTCAGCAGGTGGTCGATGTCGAGCATGTCGTGGGGGTCGATCGGAGCGCTCATGGAGCGACGCTAGCACCTAGACTCGACCGCCATGGAACCGGCCGAGCCGCGGATCCCTCTGATCACCGATAGGGAGGCGCTCGATGGATGCGGGCGGGCCGTCTTCGACCGCATCGTCGAGAGCCGCGGAGCGATGCTGCGCCCGTTCGAGCTGCTGCTGCACTCTCCCGTCATGGCCGAGCGCGTCGCAGAGCTCGGCCATGCGATCCGGTTCGACTCACGGCTGTCCGATGCCGATCGCGAGCTCGCCACGCTGGCCGCCGGGCGGGCGACCGGATGCGCCTTCGTGTGGGAGTCCCATCTCGGATCCGCCCGCGCCGCCGGGGTCGACGAGGAGACCATCGTCGCGCTCGAGGCGGGTTCGAGCGGGCTCCCGGCACGCGCCGCCGACATCGTCGCCTTCGTGCGTGGGGCCTGCGGACCGGAACCGGCGAGCGACGAGACGTTCAGGGCCGCCCACGACCGCCTCGGTGACGACGCCATGGTCGAGCTCGCTCTCACCGTGGGCTACTACTCGATGCTGGCGCTCACGATGCGAGCCTTCCGGGCGTGCTGACCAGGTCGAAGACCCGGTGGTCTAGGTCACCGGATCGGTCGGCGGCCGTCCCTCGAGCACCGAGCGCACGTTCTCCCGCATCCGCGCGAGCGCCTCGGCCTGGGATTCGATCGTCCGGCCCGCGTTGTGCGGCGAGATCAACACGTTCGGGAACCGCCGCAACGGGTGGTCGGCGGGCAGGGGCTCCGGGTCGGTCACGTCGAGCCCGGCGCCGGCGAGCCGGCCCTGCGCGACGGCCTCCAGCAGATCGTCGGTGGCCACGACCGGCCCCCTGGCGACGTTGATCACGTAGGCGTCGCTCCGCATCAAGGAGAGGGTCGAGCGGTCGATCAGGTGGTGGGTCTCAGCGGTCAGCGGGAGGCACAAGACCACGAAGTGCGCCTCGGCGAGCAGGGCGTCACGCTCGGCGAACCGGACGGGAACACCTTCGACGCGCCCAGGCGACGGGGTCCGGGTGTGCGCCACGATCTCCATGCCGAGACCGTGGCCGGACCGCGCGAGATGCGCGCCGATCTCCCCGAGGCCGACGATGCCGAGGGTCTTCCCGCCCATCTGGATCGAGGTCGTGCCCTGCCAGGCGGGATCGTCACGCATCCAGGCGTGGCGCGCCAGGTACATCATCATGAAGAGCGCGTGCTCGGCGACGGCCCGCCCGCGCACGCCCTGCACGTTCGTGACGACGATGCCGTGGTCACGTGCCGCGGCGACGTCGATGTTGTCCACCCCGGCGCCGGGCTTCGCGATCAGCCGCAGCTTCGGCGCGATCTCGATCATCTCCCGGGTCACGGGCCCGTGGGCGGTCAACAGGCACTCGGCGTCGTCGAGGAACGGCCGCAGGTCGTCGAACGCGTAGGCAGGCGGGACCACCACCTCGTGCTCCGGCCCCGCCCACCCCTCGCCGACGCCGAATTCTCGGGTCTCGAGCAGCGGGTCGACCACGAGCAATCGGGCCACGGTTCCTCCAGAAGCACGCGTGGGGCGGGCTGGCGACGCCCCGGAGCGCCGATACACTACGGCACCACCGATGGACGACACCGCCGTCATCGTCTTCGCCTCGTTCCGCCCCGCCGAGGGCCAGGCGTCGCACGTGCACGACCTGCTCTCCTGGATGATCGAGCACACGCGAAGGGAACCGGGCTGCGAGCGGTACGACCTCTACCGCTCGGACGGCGACGCGACCTTCCACCTGTTCGAGCGCTACCGCGACGACGACGCGCTGCAGGCCCACCGGGCCTCCGACCATTACGTCGAGTACCGCCGGCGCATCGTCGACATGCTCGACGGCCCGATCGACGTGCTGGTGCTCGACGCCGTCCACGCCGAGCGATGACCACCGAGCCGGCGACCAGCGCCCCGCACGGGGACCCGTCGCCCGCGGACCCGATCCTGCTCGTGCGGTGCGATCCCGAGGAGACCTTCGGCATCGCGCCGCCGTCACTCGAGGCAGCAGGGGCCTCCGTCTCGGTCTGGGAGGCGCTCGACGGCGTGCCTCGCCCCTCGCTCCACGGCGTCTCAGGCGTCGTCCTCTTCGGCAGCTCGTACAACGTGGAGCATGCCGGGGAGCAGCCATTCATCGAGGAAGCTCGGGCGCTCACCCTGGAGGCGATCGATCGCGGCGTGCCGTACTTGGGCATCTGCTTCGGCGCCCAGATGCTGGCCTGGTCCCTCGGCGCCGAGGTGGTGAAGGCTCCGGTACGCGAGGTCGGCTACGAGCCGCTCAGGCCGACGCCAGCTGCCGCCGACGATCCGCTCGTTTCGCACTACGCCGACGGAGACCACGTGTTCCAGTGGCACATGGACACGTTCGCACTGCCCGAGGGAGCGACGCTGCTCGCGAGCGGCGACCGGGTCGCCAACCAGGCGTACCGGGTCGGTGATCGCACATGGGGCGTGCAGTGGCACTTCGAGATCGATCGCAGCGAGATCGACATGTGGCTCGGAGCGTTCGAGCAGGCGGACGGACCACTCGAGACGTCGTGGGGCAAGGCGGGCTCCACCGTGCGCGCGGAAGCCAACCAGTTGCAGGATCGCCACGAGGAGCTGGGGCGCGAGGTCTTCGCCCGGTTCGCTGCCCTGGCCGCGTCGCTGCGATGACCAGCGGATCGGGCGTGTACGGCACCCATCGCCCCCTCGTCGCCGTCGTCGCGTATCACCTCGGCGACGATCGGGTCGCCCGGTGGCCGGACGGGGGCTTCGGGGTGCCGGCCCTCTACATCGCCGCGCTCCGACGTTCGGGGGCTCGCACGGCGATCGTGTCGCCGGGCGAGATCGGTCCTTCCGAGGGCATCCTCGGGCCCTACGACGGACTGCTGCTCGTGGGCGGCGGCGACGTCGACCCCGCGCGGTACGGCGCGGTGCCCGATACCGAGCACAACTACGGGGTGGAACCCGACCGCGACGCGTTCGAGACCGACCTGCTGCTGACCGCCGAACGCATGAGGATCCCGGTCCTGTGCATCTGTCGCGGCATGCAGGTGATGAACGTCGCCTACGGCGGCACGCTGGCCCAGCACCTCCCGGATCGGCCGGGGCTGCTCGAGCACGGGGTGCCGCTGGACGGCACCGAGACGCTCCATACGGTCACCCCGGAGCCTGCGTCCTACCTGGCAGCCGTCACGAAGTCGGGCGACCTCACCTGCTCGTCGCATCATCACCAGGGCGTCGAGCGGGTCGGCGATCGGCTGCGGGTCACGGGCCGCAGCCCCGACGGCCTCGCCGAGGCGATCGAACTCGACGTCGGACCCGCCGACGACCCGACGACCGAACCCTGGATCGTCGGAGTGCAGTGGCACCCTGAAGAGACCGCCGAGGCCGACCCGGCCCAGCAGGCGCTCTTCGACGCGCTCGTGCTGCTCGCTCGCCTGCGCGGAAGCCGAGCCAAGCCCGAAGGATCCGGTGGGCGCGGTCGCGATTACCGCATCGCCGACCCGGATCCGAGCTGGGCCGAGCGGTACGAGGCCGAGGCCGCCCGCATCCTCGGCTCGCTCCCCCCCGACCTGGTCGCGCGGATCGATCACGTCGGGTCGACCGCGGTCGCCGGCCTCCCCGCGAAGCCGATCGTCGACATCCAGCTCTCGCTGTCCACGATGGTGCCGCGTGGCGCCTACGTCGAGCCATTGAGAGCCCTCGGCTATCGCTGGGTGCTCGACCCCTGGGACGTGGAACACGAGACCTTCAGTCGCGACATCGGCGGCGAGCGATCTTTCCACCTGCACGTCTGCGCCGCCGGCTCGACCTGGGAACGGCGACATCTCGTGTTCCGCGACTGGCTCCGCACTCATCCCGACGACGCGGCGGCATACGCAACGCTCAAGCGGCAGCTCGCCGCCGCCCATCCCAACGACACGCTGTCCTACACGGATGCCAAGGCAGGCTTCATCTCCGGCATCGTCGAACGGGCGACGACGGACGCCGGCTCGCGCGATGCGGGACAAGGAACCGGAACCGGGGACTAGCGCGGGGTGGCTCGCTCCGGCATAATCCGCGGCATCGTGGGGGAGGGAACGAACGCGTGACGCACGTCGCGGCCACGCTGTTCGGCTCCCCGCTGCCACCCGGTGGCACGATCGGCGTCTGTGCCCCGAGCGGACCCTTCTACAACCGCAGCGACGTCGAGCGCCCGGTCGAGTGGTGGCAGGAACGCGGCTTCCGTATGAAGTTGAGCGACGGTGTCTGGGCCCAGGACGACTACGTCGCGGGCTCAGCCGAGCAGCGCGCCGCCGATCTGAACGCCCTTTTCGGCGATCCGGAGGTCGACGTGATCCAGGCGTTGTGGGGTGGCACGGGCGCGATGCAGACGCTCCCCCACCTCGACTATGAACTGATCGCGGGGAACCCGAAGGCACTGATGGGCTACTCCGACATCACGAGCCTGCACATCGCGATCCGCCAACGCACCGGCCTCGCGACGATGCACGGGCCGGGACTGGGCTCGATGGGCATCCCGGAGCGCACGGCGTTCACGTGGGACTCGGCCCTCGAGGCGTTCATGAACGGCGGTGCCGGCCAGGTACCGCGCGATCCCGACGATCCGTACGTGCGAGCGATCGCGCCGGGGAAGGTCACCGCTCCCATCGTCGGCGGCAACCTGTTCACCCTCGTGCACCTGATCGGCACCCCGTTCGATCCTCTCCTCGAGGGCGCGATCCTGTTCTTCGAGGAGGTCAACGAACCCAGCTACATCATCGAGGTCCATCTCGATCAGCTCCGCCTCGCGGGCAAGCTCGAGGGTATCGTCGGGGTCGTGATCGGTGAGATGAAGGACTGCGGGTGGCGAGAGGAGCGTCCGGAGACCCCGCGAGACCGATCGCTCGAGGACGTGTTCGAGCGGCACCTAGCGGTGCTGGGTGTCCCGGTGCTATACAAGCTGCCTCTCGGCCATGGGAAGCACCTCGCGTCGATGCCGCTGGGGGTCACCGCGACCCTCGACGCCGACGCCCGAACGCTGACGGTCGACCAACCTGGGGTTGCATCACGTGCGTAAGACAGTTGAGGTAGGAAGAAGCTCGACGAGGAGGCCTGCAATGAGGACCGCGCACCGTAGGGGATCGGCCATCGCAACGGTAGTGCTCACGTGTCTGCTGGGTTCGACGGCGGCGCTCGCGCAATCCTCGGAGAGCCCGGCTGCCGACAAGGACCTGACGTTCATCATCGGCTACACGCAGCCACCGGTGACGCTGAACCCGTTCAAGCAGATCCTGACCTCGGAGTACGAGATCAACAGCCTTCAGTACCCGCTGCTGTTCAACTTCGACCAGGAAACCCTGGTGGCCGCTCCCGGCGGTCTTGCGGTCGAGCTCCCGTCGACCGAGAACGGCGGCATCTCCGACGACGGGATGACGTACACGATCAAGATCCGAGAGGGGCTGACCTGGAGCGACGGGGAGCCGATCACGGCCAACGACGTCGCCTACACGTACAACACGATCCTCGACCTCGAGTTCACGAACTTCACGAACTACCTTCCGTTCACCGAATCGATCGAGGCGACCGACGACACCACGATCGTCTGGACGACGACGAAGCCGACGTCGGCCCCGTTCGTGCCACCCTGGATCTTCATCGTTCCCGAACACATCTGGAGCCAGTACGAGACGAAGGAGGAGATCCGCAAGGCCGAGGTGAACACCGACGCCGTCGTGGCGGGCCCGTTCCAGGTGACGGACTTCGCCGACGAGGAGTCGGTCACGATGGAGAACCTGCCGGGTGAGAGCTGGCTCGGCGAGCCCGAGCTCGACACGGTCATCTACCAGTTCTTCCAGAACGACGAGACGATGGTGCAGGCCCTGAAGCAGGGCACGATCGACTTCGCCGAGTCGATCCCGTCCGACCTGTTCCAGACCCTCGAGAGCGAAGAGAACATCACGACGAATGTCGGCGCAGCGTTCTCCTACTCGCAGCTGAGCTTCAACCAATGCTTCGTGCAGAAGGGGTGTTCGGCGCCCGACTCGACGAGCACCGGGCCCGAGTACTTCCAGGATCCCGCCATCCGCCAGGCGG
>JBGGNG010000173.1:0-4101 GCA_041287635.1 Actinomycetota bacterium
CGGTGCTGACGGGTGGGACGACGACGTGCGCGCCACCGCAGTGGGTCGCCGCGAGCACGAGGGTGCGCACGCGCTGCGGGTGCGCGAGCACGATCTCCTGCGCCACCATGCCGCCGAACGACTGTCCGTACAGGTGTGCGCGGCTGACACCGAGTGTGTCGAGCAGAGCCAGCGTGTCATCGGCGAACGTGGCCATCGTCACCGGACCGACGGGCTCGCTCGAGTTCCCGTTCCCGCGCAGGTCGTAGGCGACGACGTACAGTTCGGCGGCGAGGCGGGGGATGTTCCGCCGCCACCCGGGGATGTCGCCGCCCATGCCCTCGAGCAGCACGATCGGCTCGGCATCCGGATCGCCGTGCTCTTCGTGATAGAGCTCGGCGCCGTCGGGGCGAGTCAGGAAGGCCACGAGGCGCAGCGTGCGCCGAGGTCCGCGATCAGGCGGTCGCCGCCTTCGTGGCGTTGCGAAGCCGGCTGGCCATCTGCTGCAGCGTCTTCACCGCGATCGAGGGGTGCTCCTGCATCAGTCCCCGGAACACCCACTCCGTGAGGCCCAGCATCTCGATGTCTGAGGTCGCGGTCACCGTGGCGGTGCGCGGCCCGCCGTCGAGCAGGGCGATCTCGCCGAAGAAGTCCCCGGGGCCGAGCGTCGCCTTCTTCGCGCCGCCGATCGTGACTTCGGCGGTGCCGTCGACGATCACGAACAGGCCGACCCCCGGTTCGCCCTCGCGGGCGATCACGGTGCCGGACGCGTGGTCGATGTCCTTCACGACCCGAGCGATCGTCTGCAGATCCTTGCGGGAGCAGCCCGAGAACAGGGGCACACGCGAGAGCTGCCCCACCACGTCACGCTTGGCCACGCCGTTCCCCCTTCGTTCGGATGCGACTGGGCCATCCTAGCCGCGTTCTCCGGGCGATGTGACCCCACGCGATCGGCCGGTCAGGGAGGGTCGACCCGCCACCGCTCCCAGTAGGCCGAGGCGTCGAAGCCGTCGAGGTGCCGGCCGGCAGCAACCTCGATCGCGGTCACGAAGTCCTCGGTGCGGGCGATCCCGAGGTGGTGGCGGCCGACGTACCTGGCGAGGATCCGTAGGAATCGATCGTGACCGAAGCGCTTCGAAAGGTTCGCCAGCATGCAGGGTCCGTTCTCATACACGACCCAATACTGGCTAGGATGCGTTGCCCAGTAGGTCATATCGTTCGTGATCGCAGACCCCACGCTCGGCCACGAGACTCCGCTGCAGCCTCGAGAGGGACCGAAGGGTTCGCGGGCCGCCCATGACGCGAACGACTCGTCGAGCCACGGCTCGTGGAACTGATCGTTGCCCACCAGCCCGTAGAACCACTGATGGGCAAGCTCATGGGCGATCGTGCCGCGGGAGGGGCCGGAGAACACGATCGTGGGGTACTCCATGCCGCCGAACCCTCCGAAGCCTGCGAGCACGACGTCGACCTCGGGGTAGGGGTACGCACCGAACGCTCCGCCGAGCGACCGCATCACCGCCACCGCGTCGGCCGCTGCCGCACGGGCCCTCGCGCGGCCGACGGCGTTCGGCTGGTACGACACGACCACGTCGACGCCGCCGGCCGGTCGCTCGACCGTGCGGAAGCGCCCGGCAGCCCAGGCAAAGTCGCGAACGCGCCGCGCCGTGTACGTGGTGCGCGTGCGCCCGTCCGCGGTCTCGCTCCATCCGGTCACGTGCCCGGAGGCAGCGGTGTCGAGGCCGGGCGGGGTCACGAACGTGACCTCGTGGTCGGCCACCACCGAGTAGAAGCTCTCGCCCAGGTTCTCGAACGGCACGCGGTGCCACCCCTCGTCGTCGTGCACCGCCAGGATCGGGAGCGCCGATCCCACGAGGGCCAGGCCACGGTGGAACCCGAACCGATCGTCCTCGTCGGGCAGCTCGATGTCGAGGTCGTAGGAGAGCGTCGTGGTGTCCGCGGGTCCGAGCGGTTCATCGAGGGTGACCTCGACCTCGGTGCAGTCGAGCCGCTCGCCGGTGACCTCCCCGCCCTGCATGTTCGAGACCGTGATCGAGCGGGGGTCGCAACCGAGCACCCCGTTGGACCACACACGCAGGTACACCTGCGGAAGGGTTCCGGTCCCCACGTTCATGAACGAGACGGACCCGTTCCCCCGCCAAGACTTCCCGCCGGCCCCGGAGCGCAGGTGGACGTCGTAGCTCGCCTCCGCCGGCGTCCGCACGACCGACGATCCCTGGGGACCGGCTGCCGCGAGCGAGGGCATCGACACGGACCCCAACGCAACGACCGAGAGGAGGAGCGCGACCAAGCTCGGCGTGCGTGACATCCAGGGAGTCTAGGCGCGAGAACGCAACGAGGGGCGCCTGTCGGCGCCCCTCGTCTGTTCGTCGCGGGGACAGGATTTGAACCTGTGACCTCTGGGTTATGAGCCCAGCGAGCTACCGGACTGCTCCACCCCGCAGACCGATGCTAGCAAACGCCCGATGAAGGCCCAACGGGGAGTCCATCCGATGCGCGGAGCCCGGCTCGGGGAGGTCACGACGCCGTCCCGAGGCGGGCGCAGATGGCCCGGGTGTCTCCGTCCACGTCGACCATGACATCGACCGGCTCGAACCCGACCTCGCGCATCAGTCGTCCGATCGGGTCGGCCTGATCTCCGCCCAGCTCGAGCAGGAGTCGGCCTCGGGGCCCCAACCACCGCGCGCTCCTGCGAACGATCTCCACCAAGAGGTCCGAGCCCTCGCTGCCGCCGTCCAGCGCGAGCCGAGGCTCGTACGCCTGGACGTCACGTGGGAGAAGACGGATCGAGCCCGTCGGAACGTACGGGGCCACGGCGACCATCACGTCGACCATGCGCTCCAGTTCCGTCGGCAACGGGTCGTCGAGGAAGCCTTCGAACACCTCGACGCCGTTGCGCCGAGCACATCGCACCGCCTCCGCATCGAGGTCGGTCGCGACGACGCGCGCGCTCGGGACGGCGGCCGACATCACGGCCGCGATCGCGCCGGCGCCCGTGCACAGATCCACGGCGACTCCTTCCGGGGGCAGGAACGTGGCGGCTCGCCGCGCCAACGGCTCTGTCTGTGGCCGCGGCACGTAGACGCCAGACGTCACGACCAACAGCAGATCGCAGAACGTGGTCGTGCCGGTCAGCCAGGCCAGCGGCTCGCCGACGACGCGACGGGACACGAGATCGTCGAGCACCGCGCGATCGCCTTCGGCGGCGCGGATGAGCGCATCGGCTTCCTCGGAGGGAGCGACGCAGCCCGCTTCGGCCAGCATCCTCACGACGTCGAGCGGTAACAGGTTCACGATCCCGTCCAGCGTAGCGGCGGCCTCGCGGTGCCTCACCTGAACAGAGGGAGTAGGCCGGGCACCGAGGCACTCTGCACCGGAGGTCGATGCAGGAGCAGACCCCTGCTGCCGATGCTTCGTGGGAAGGCAACACGATCACATTCCCCCCGGGAGGGTTCCGTGTCCATCCGAAGGATCATCGCCATCACCCTCGCCTCATCGGCGATTGCGGTCACATCGCTCGCCGGGGGGTTCGCGCTCGCCGGTTCCGAAGGCGACGACGTCTTCTTCGCCTGCGCGAAGAACGACAAGGTGATCCCCGGGAGCATCTCGGTGAACCATGCTCCGGGCTGCTCGGGAGGGAGCGTGCTGGTGCAGTGGAACGAGACCGGCCCGGCGGGTCCCGCGGGCGAGCAGGGGCTCCAGGGCGAGCAGGGGCTGAGAGGGGAGCAGGGCATCCAGGGTGAGCGGGGACCGAAGGGGGATCCGGGAACGGGCGGATCGCTCCGCTTCTACACGCGGACGGGCTTCCTCACCTACAACAGCCCCACGGGCTCGCCGACGACGAAGCAGGTCGGCCTGTCATGCGACACGAACGACCGCGCGATGGGTCCGCTCGGCTCGGAGACGTTCTACGCCCAGGGCCAACTGCTGCACGAACGCGCCGCGGTGACGAGCCCACCCAACCGGCCGTGGGACCTGGTGTTCACGTTCACCCTGTTCCCGTCGTCGGTGATGACGGTCTCGGCCCAGATCGAGGTGCTCTGCGCCGATCTGACCCCGTAGCGTCTGGTGTCGACGCCGCGGGCGCCTTCGGGTTGACCG
>JBGGNG010000174.1:0-8319 GCA_041287635.1 Actinomycetota bacterium
CACCCGAGGGTCGGTCGTGACGAGCCGGCGCTCGAGGTCGAGCGCCATCTGCACCTTCTCCTCGGTGGCGACCTCGGCGGAGTCCTCGCGGAACAGGGCGGGGATCGCCGTGATCGGCTCGGCGGACGGGAGCAGGTTGAACTCGTCGGGCTCGGTGAGGGCGGCGTTCTCCCGCGCGCGGGCGACGGCGACCCGCACCTCCTCGACCGACGGGTCGGCGGCGTAGGCGTACCCGAGGCGGCCGTCGAGGATCAGCCGAACCCCCACGCCGCGCGACTCCGCGAACTCGAGCCCCTCGACCTCGCCGCGGAGGGCGCTCGCCTCGGTCTGCCGCGACTCCTGCGCGTACGCCTCGACCGCCTCGTCGGCCTCGGCGGCGCCGACCGCGGCGCGTACCAGCTCGCCGAGATCAGGCACTCGTGCCTCCCACCGTGATCTTCGATATGCGCAGCGTCGGCGAGCCGCTGCCGACGGGTGCGTTCTGGCCGTCCTTGCCGCACACGCCTTCCCACGTGCCGAAGTCGTCGGCCACCGCGTCGACGGCGCTCATGACCTCGATCGCGCGCCCGATCAGGTTCGCGCCGCGCACGGGGGTCGTCGCTTCGCCGTTCTCGATCATGTACCCCTCGCTCACCCCGAAGACGAAGTCACCGGTCGCCGGGTTCACCTGACCGCCGCCGAGCGCGGTCACGTAGACGCCGCTCGGCGTGTCGGCGAGGACCTGCTCGGGCGTGGACGTGCCGTTCAGGATGTTCGTGTTCGTCATGCGCACGACCGGCGGCGACGCGTAGGACTGACGGCGACCGTTGCCGGTCGACTCCACCTCGTCCTTCTCCGCCCGCAACCGGTCGTAGAGGAACCCCTGCAGTACCCCGTCGGTGAACAACACGGTGCGTTGCGCCGGCGTTCCTTCGTCGTCGAACGTGAAGGAGCCCCAGCCGTTCGCGATCGTCGCGTCGTCGACGCCGTTGATCAGCTCACTCGCGCAGCTCGTGCCGACGAGCCCCCGGTAGACGCTCGCCTCCTTGTCGATCGCGTCTGCCTCGAGGGGGTGCCCCACGGCCTCGTGGAACAGCACCCCTCCCATGCCCGGGGCCAGCACGACGGTCATTTCCCCCGCCGGCGCCGGCACGGAGTCGAGCATCGTGACCGCTCTCTCGGCCGCGATCCGGGCGGTCGCCTGGGGCGTATGCGCATCGATGAACTCCACCCCGGCGCACGCGGCCGGTCCGTGGAACCCGGTCTGGATGTTGTCGCCTCGCTTGGCCACGACCTGGGAGACGATGCGGATGCGGGGCCGATCCTCCTCGACCCACCGGCCGTCGCTCGTGGCGATCAGGCGGCGCTGCAGCGAGTCGCCGTAGACGCCGACGACCTGCACGACCTCGGGACTGACGGCGCGAGCCGCGTCGTCGAGCTCGCGGAGCCATGCCACCTTGTCTGCGGCGGGCACCGAGTCGGCCGCCCGCTTGACGGCGTTCGTGAGCGGGCCCTCGAGCGTGCGAAGGTCGAGCACCGTCCCGGGTTCTCCCGCGCGCAGCGCAGCGCTCGCCGCGTCGGCGGCCTCGAGCAAGGCGTCTCGATCGAGCCGGTTCGAGAACGCGTAGCCGTAGCTCGTCCCCTGGGTGACGCGCACTCCGGCGCCGCGGTCGAGCCCGGTCGTGAGCTCCTCGACCTTGCCGTCATCGAGGCGGATCGAGGTGCTCGTCGTCTCTTCGACGAAGACCTCGGCGAAGGCGCCGCCGCGTGTGCGGGCGGCGGTGAGCACTTCTTCCACGAGGCCGCGGTCGAGCATGGCGGCGATGCTAGCAGGGGGTACAGTCAGCGCCCGGGGGGCGATGGGCATGCGGAGCGCGACGACGATCGTGGTGACGGCGTTCGTGATGCTCGCGGCGGCATGCGGGCGCGACGAGCCCACCGCACTGCCCGATCCGGCCGAGACCGGGCCGCCGGTGGAGATCCCCGGATCGACGACGCCATCGATCGATCCAGAGGCAGAGACCGGCTTCACGGCCGGGACGGCCGCAGTCTCGATCAGCGGCGCTCTGAACCTCTCCGAGACCTACCCGAGCCTCGGGCTTCCGGCGTTGTGGGTGCCGCCGCCGGGCGATCTCGCGATGCGATGGCGGGGACCGGGGCGTGAGCTCACCCTCACCGGCGTCTCGTTCACCGCCCAGCAATCCACCTCGCCGGAGCGCGTGCTGGCGTTCGCGGTGCGCGGCGCCGACGGTCCGATCGCGTTCGTGTCCGAGGACGGCGAGTGCCTCGTGTCGATCTCACCCGCGCTGCCCGACCAGATGGGCGGGAGCTTCCTGTGCACGGCGATCACCGGCGCCGGCGACGACGGCTCGACGGTGACCGTCAGCGCCCAGGGATCGTTCGCGGCGGAGTGACCTCCACGGACTCGTCCGACGTGCGCCGTGCGCCCGAGAGCCGCCCGATCGTCGGGGGGCGACCACGCGGGGGCGACCTCGTCTGGCTCGCCGCCCTGACCGCGGTGCTGGTCGCGGTGTTCGCCTGGCCCGGTCTCGTCCGCGGTTGGACCTTCGGCGCCGGTCCCGACGAGACTGTCTACCTCTGGTGGACTCGCGTGGGAGCCGCCGAAGGCATCTCGCTCGTGGGCGCGCGGCCTGGCGTGCCCGCCCTGATCGCGACGGTCGCGGGTGCACTGGGCGTGCCGCTCGTCCCCGCGCTCGCCGGACTGCAGCAGGCCCTCGGCGTCTCGATCGGGCTGGCGTCCGTCGCGCTCGTGCACGGACGGGCCCACGGCGGACGTCCGGGATGGGCGCTCGCCGGCCTGATGGCGGGGGTCTTCGCCGTGCATCTCGCCGGCGGCTACGTCGCGAACCTCGCGTTCGCGGCCACGTTCCTCGCTGCTGCGGCGGCGCTCGCCAGGCGCACGCGCCGAGGGGTGATCGCGGCGGCGCTGCTACTCGGTGGCGGCGGGCTCTCGCATCCGCAATTCTTCCTCGCGGGCGCGGCGATCCTCTTGGCGGCCGCGGCCGTCGCGTGGGTGCTCGAGCCCGAGCACGGGTGGCGGTCCGACGCCGGGCGCGTGCTCGTGGCCCTCGCAGGCGGCGGCCTCGTCGTCGGGGCGGGGCTGCTGTCGATGCTCCTCGGACCGGCGCGCCTCTCGGTCGATACGTCGAAGGACGGGTTCCTGCGACGAGCGGGGCTCGACGACGCCCTCACCCGCAACTACATCTTCCGGTTCCGCGAGAGCGCCCGGCGGTTCGCCCCGTGGGTGACCCTGCCGCTGGCGGCGGTCGGGACCCTGCAGGTTCACGGCTTCACCCGCCGCTTCCTCATCGCGTGGGCCGCGTTCACGCTCATCGGGGTGCCCGTCGGCATCGCCACCGGGTGGTTCCCTCCAGAACGCGTGATGACGTTCGGGTTCGCTTTGCCGATCCTCGCCGCGCAGGGCGTCACGTGGGTGTGGGAACGCACCGAGCCCCGCCGCCGGCTCACGGTCGCCTCCACCGTGCTGCTCGTCGCGCTCTTCTCGCTGCCCGCGCTCAACGCCCAACGTTCGCAGCAGCCGTTCACGAGCCGCGACGACCTCGCGGCGGCGACGCTGGCCGGAAGGATCGCCGAGACCCTGCCGCCCGATACCCCGCTCGTCTTCGTCGTCGACGACCCCGACCGGTTCGTGACGTTCAACGCCACGAACGTCGCGAACATCGCGCGTGCGGCGGTGCCTGCTGATCGAGCCGACGACGTCTACGTCTTCGTGGGCGCGCTCGACGACCTTCTCGAGGGGCGTCCGACCGAGCGGGGCGAGGAGGAGTTCGACGCGTTGTCGCGGATCACGCTCGCCGACATCCCCGACGGGGAGCGTGCCCTCTTCGTGGCTCCCGAGTGGAACCTGGCCCCATCCCCGCTCGTCGACGACCGGCTCGTCACCTGGCAGACGGCCTCCGGAGCCGGCGCCGACCCCGCCGGCGGCGCCGAGGTGCGGTCGTCGGTGCCCGACCCCCGTCCGCTGCCTGCGGGCGAGGACGAGCTGGCGTCCTCGTCCCCGGTCGCGATCGCGCTCAGTGGGCTCGCGGTGCTGGTGTTCCTCTGGATCGTCGGAGCGGGGTGGGCCGGATGGACGTTCGACGATCGCGTCGCGGCTGCGGCGTCGGCCCCGGCGTTCGGCGTCGCCGCCCTGACGGTCACCGCGCTCACCCTCGAGCGGCTGGGTGTGCCCCTGGGCGGCTGGTGGGGTCCGGCACTCGCCTCAGCGCTCGCCGGCCTCGGCGGGTATGCCCTCCGGCTCGTGCAGGGGACGGCGGTCCACGATCCGACGTCGAAGGTCGACGAGGCACCAAATGACGAGCACGAGCATGGCGGGCGTCACGATCCAGTGCCCGACCCATAGGTTCACGGCGAACGCGTCGGGGTAGCGCAGCGGCTCGGTCGACCACTGGGCGAGCGCGAGCGCCGCTCCCGCCGCGATCACGGTCGTCCTGGGAGGTCTCGGCAACAGCCACGCCAGGGGCAGGACCCACGCCACGTACCAGGGAAGCAGCACCGGTCCGAGCAGCATCAGGGCGATGAGCGACCATCCCATCGCGGCGCCGAGGGTCTCGACCGGCTCGCGGTCGACGGCACGGCGAGCGACATCGCGAGCGAGCCGCACGAACGTCACCAGCAGCACCGCGGCGAACACCACGCGGGCGAGCCACCCGAGCGTGCCGAAGCTGAGCCATTCGAAGACCTTGCGGACGAAGACCGACGGCGCGAGCCACCCCTCGTGACCGGCGAGCTCGAGCATACCGAGGGTCGGATCCTCGGTCTGCAGGTACGGCACGGCGACGACGAGCCCGATCGCGATCGCGAGCCCCGCGTGGGTCGCCGCGGCACGGGCTCGCTGCCCTCGCGGCGATCGCGCTACGCACCAGACGATCACCAGGACGAGCGGCAACACGACGGGTGCCTTGATCAGCGCACCGACCGCCAGCACCCCGACGGCCACAAAGCTCCGGTCACGCACGAGCAGCAGGAACCCGAGGGCGATCGCGAGTGCCACGAGCACGTCGTTGTGACCGCTCGCCACTGCGTGGAAGAGCACGGCGGGGTTCAGCCCGAAAGCGGCGACCGCGAACGCCGCACGGCCCGGCCGCACGCGGAGCGCGACCGACGCGATCACCGCGATCGTGGCAAGGCTCGCGAGCCCGGCCAGCCACCGGTACGCGTCGACCTGACCGGCCGGCGTGTCGAAGACCCGGGCGATGCCTCGGGAGATCGTCGTGAACACGGGTCCGTACACCGCAGGGGTGTCGACCCATTTCGGCCCCACCAGCGGCCAGAGCTCGTCGCCACCGAACTCCACCGGCGTGTGCACGTAGGGATTCTCACCGTAGACCGCAGCGATGCGTCCGTAGAACGCGTAGGAGTAGACGTCGCGCGAGAAGAGGAGCGGCACCAGGGCGATCACGACGGTGTTGGCGCCGACGGCGAGCACGAGGACCGTGCGCAGCCGCACGGTGCCGAGCCACGTCTCGCGGAGCAGCGCGAGGAACCCGGCGACCGCGAGGACGGCGGCGATGACGCCGACCGCGACGAGCCAGGAGCCGGTCAGCCGGTCGAGACCGATCGCGCTCGCCAGCCCGGTGAGCGGCCCGCCGGGCTCCGCGCCCGCGGGCAAGACCGGCTGGAACGGCGACCCCGGCGCGGCCGCGACGACGGCACAGGCCGAGAACCCCACGAACGCGAACACGATCGCTCGGGTCGCACCACTCGACGACGCCTCGGGGGAACGCGGATCGGGACGTGGCGAGCCGGACGGGGCCTCACCGGGACGCTGCACGGCGCCGACGGTATCACCGAGCGGTGGTCGTCCGGTCCTCGGAGCTCCCATCCTCGCGGGGGCGTTCGAAGCGCCCGAAGACCGCCACCAACCCCACGAGGATCAGCCCCGGCACCGCCACCCAGACGACGCGCTCGAGCCACCACCTCGTCGTGCTGTCCGGCTCATGGCCGAGGCCGAGCGGCCACAGCAGCAGCACGGCCAGCAGGAAGGCCGTCATGTGCCAGAGGAACAGCGTCATGATCACGCCGTTCACCACGATCGTGGCCTTCCAGACCCGCGCTCGCCGGAGCCACCTGGTGAGGGCCGGTCGCAGCAGCATCGCGGCGCCGATCGTCCACACGCCGCCGAGCAGGAAGCACAACGTCGGGGGGTAGGCGTTGGAGACGCGTTCCACGTCCGTGCCGAGGAGGCTCTTGGGGTAGTGCCCGATGCCCGGGAACCACTCGAACCTCACGTCGCCGAAGGGCCGGAAGACATCGGGGGTGGTCAGTACGACGAGGCCGCCGAGGCCGGCCACGACCATCCCCCAGTACGCGCGGCGGGGCCAGCGAAGCATCGAGCCGTCGCCGTAGGCGTGACCCAGCTGGTGCGGCAGGAGCAGCACGAACACCACGTTGGCCCATCGGGCGAGCGAGACCCCGCCGACGAAGCCGATCAGGTCGGCGAGCACTGCGCCGAGCAGCATCGTGGCCGGCACCCACAGGCCGAACCGCTCGTGAAGGCGGATCGTCACCGGCGCGATCGCCACGACCACCAGGTAGACGGCCAGGAACCACAGCGGGCCGAAGGGCACCGTCGCACCCGGCGGCAGCATGCCGCGGAGCAGCGTCACGCCGCCCCACAGCCGAGGGCCGGTCGGCGCCCCGATCTCGAACAGGTGCATCGCGACGATCACGACCGCCCAGACGCCGAGGAACACCAGCGACGGGCGGAGCAATCGGTCGAGACGGCTCCGGACGAACGCGCCGCTGCTCTCGCCCCGGCGCATGAACGCCCGGTACGTCACGTAGTTCGAGAAGCCGCCGACGAAGAAGAAGAGCGGCATCACCTGCAGGAACCAGGTCGCGAGCCACAGGAACGACGTCACGCCAACCGCACTGTGCGTGCCGATCACGCCGTCCTGCCAATAGATCAGCCCGATCATCCAGTGACCGACGACGACCGAGATGATGCTCGCTGCCCGCAGGAAGTCGACCGCGCGATCCCGTGAGGCCGGTGTTCTCGCGACCATCTCGTCGATCTGCGCGCCCACACCGCGATACTGCGATACTCGACGGGTGAGTTCGAGCAGCGGCGCGACCGGATCCGGACCCTGGCCCGAGCCCGACGAGGTCGACGCACGGGCCGAGGCGGAACGACTCGCTACCAGGGCGGCGGCAGTGGCGACCGATCTCGATGCGGCCGGCGATCGGATGGTCGATCATCTCGACGACATCGACGAGCACGTCGCGGCATGGGACGAGCGCACCGAGACCCAGGGCTCGAAAGGTGTCGCGCTCGCGGTCGCAGGTCTGAGTGTGGCGTACCTGCTGATCCTGCCCGTGCTGCTCGTGATCGGGATCTACACCTACATCACCGTCTACGCGATCGTAAAGGCGGTCGACTCGGGTCCGGACTCGGCCGACGCCCAGGTGGTGCTGCTCGGGGTCGTGGGCCTCGTGACGTTGTTCGTGGTGCTGCTCGGCGGCGGGATGTGGGCGATCGGCCGAACCGCCGACCCGAAGAGGCGGCCCAGGTACTGACCCGAACGGGGACATGGGGAAGGGCCGGGCCGACAGCCCGACCCTTCCCGTCGCGACGTTCGGTCAGATGGCCACCGGACGCCGAGGGACCGGCTCGACCGGCGTCGTGGGCGTGAACGTCGAGACGGTCGAAGGCGTCAGTTCCGCCTCCGGCTCGACGACCCGTCCTTCCTTGTTGTCACGCCACTTCATGTACACGTACACCGGGACACCGAGCATCAGGAGCATGAACCCCTTGAACACGATGTCGGACCCGGCACCCGCGATCGTCCACACGGAGTAGGCGAACGCTAGCAGCGCGATGCCCGCGTCGATCGCGAGTCGGCGGCCCTGGAATCGAGCCCGGTCCGCGAACAACAGATACATCTGCGCCGCAGCGGAGTACGCGTAGGGGATCAGCGTGGTGAGCGTGGCCAGCAGCAGGATGAACGTGAACTGGTCCACGAGGGACTTCGTGTAGTTCATCAACATGAGTCCGCTCAGCAGCAGCGAGCTCACGACCAGCCCGAAGACAGGCGTGCCGCTGCGCCCGGAGACCCGCGCGAACCGCTTGGGGAACAGCCCGTCGCGTGCCGCAGCGAGGGGCACGCGCCCCGTGAGCAGGATCCAGCCGTTCAGGCATCCGAAGATGCTGACCAACGCGACCAACGCCACGGCGTCGTCCCAGTAGCCGGCGCCGCCGAATATCGCGGTGGCTGCGGCTGCGAACGGGCTCGCCGAATCCTGCAGCGTGGTCGCGGGGATCACGCCCATGATCGCGACCGTCGCCAGGATGTAAAC
>JBGGNG010000175.1:0-34916 GCA_041287635.1 Actinomycetota bacterium
CGACCTCGATCTGCTGCGGCATCCCCTCCAGTAAGGGGATGGTCGCCTCGATATGCGGCCGCATCTCGGGAGCCTGCAGAGCTCGGGTGTGCTCTTCCTCGGTCGTCCATAGGTCGACGACCCAGATGTCGTCGGGTGAGCCGGTGGGCTCACTGACGAGATACAGCAGACACGCCGCGTTGTCGTCGAAGAGCCTTCCCGACTCGAGCAGGTGCTGGACGACCGCCTGGCGCTGGCCCGGCTTCGCGGTCAGTCGATTCAGGAGTGCATAGCTCATGACGGCGGGATACCCCTCCCATGACGCCCGACAAACCCTCTCGTCAGTACCGCCCGAGGGGGGTGTTTCGAGATTGTGGGGTCGCTGGTGCGAACGCAACTGGACCGAAGATCCCAGACGCGCGCGGGAGGAGACTAAGATCGGGTCGGAGTGTCTCTCCCGTCTCCTCGTCTCTGACCTGCGCTTCCGACTCACGCTCTGAGGCGGAACGATACCTGAGAGACGTCCTGAGACGGCGGATGGGGGGAACAGGCGGGGAACGCGAGAGTGGCGAACGTCAGGATGAAGACGCCGGTCACGACGCCATGGTTCCTCTCGGTGCTCAACTACCGGTGCGCGTCTGGGACGATTCCTCGATGGATCGACGAGCTAAGCGAGTGCGGGGATAGCCACGGCACCCTTGAATGCGACCCAGTTTGTCGAGCGGTTGACGCCCCTTGGTTCGCCCGAACGCGTCAAGAAGGCACAGCGCTACTTGGAACCTGGGGTGAAGGACCGCGGTAGCGCCGACATCTCCATCGGCGCGCGGATGGGCGATGTCTTCGCGCTGGCCAAGGAGTTCACCGATATGCCGCTGGACGAGGTGGAGGTTCTGCTGGACAGCTCGGTGCACGAGGTGCGGGTCGGCGCGGTCAGCATCATGGACTTCCAAGCACGCAGCAAGCGCACGGCGCCTGGCCGACGCAAGGAGCTGTTCGACCTTTACGTTCGTCGCCACGACCGGATCAACACCTGGGATCTGGTGGATCGAAGCGCGCCGTACGTGGTCGGCGGCTACCTGTTCGACAAGTCGCGCGACATCTTGTACCAACTGGCTCGGTCCAAAGACATGTGTGAGCGCCGAACGGCCATCGTCGCCACCTACTACTTCATCAGGCAGGACGACACAGAGGAGACGTTCAAGATCGCCGAGGTGCTGGTCAATGACGACCACGACTTGATCCACAAGGCCGTTGGTGGGTGGGTGCGCGAGGCCGGCAAGCGAGACCCCGACGGACTGCTGGACTTCCTCGACCGGTTCGCCGCCACCATGCCGCGCACGGCGTTGCGCTACGCCGTCGAGCACCTCGACAGAGCCCAGCGTGACTATTACATGGGCATGAAGAAGCAGGCGTAGACAAGTCGGTGCTCCTCCCGCGACCCCCACCTTGGCAAGGTGGCCCCTGCCGATCCCGTGGCCTGGGGCGATGACGGAACTCGTTTTGCCTGACTCAGGGCAGATACTTGCCGTCGTCGAGCAGGGGTACCCTCGCCTGAGCGAGATGCCGCCATCCTTGGCGTGACTATGCAGCGCCGCGGCCAGCTCGCTCGGCGGGACGACTTCCCAAAGCCGGCGGGTCCTAGCCTATGCTCCGCCCATGCAAGGAACTCGTCGGTATCGCCTCAGCATCCTGTTGGCTGTCCTGATCGCCGGCGCGTGCAGCCCGACCACCGGAGATCCCGATGGATCACCGACCCAGGGCAGCCCGGCGACGTCGACGCCGACTGCGATCGCCCGCGGGGTCGAGAGTGCCGGCTGCAACGAGGGCGTGTCTCCTGGATCGCGGACCGAGTCGTTCCGACACGATGGGATCGAGCGCACATACGACCTCGTCGTGCCGGAGACGGCACAGGGCGTGGCGATGGCGGTCGTGTTGAGCTTCCCTGGCTTCACCAATTCGAGCGAGGACCAAGCCGAAAGGTCAGGCCTTGCGGCGCGTGCCCCCGCCGACGGATTCGTCGCAGTCTTCCCACAAGGGTCCGACTTCGAAGGAACGACCCCATCCTATTTCAACCTCGAGACGGTCGACGATCCATCGCTCGCCGACGACGTCGGGTTCACCGCTGAGATCCTCGATCGCGTCGAGGCCGACCTGTGCATCGATCGGAGCAGGATCTTCGTGTCGGGATTCTCCAACGGAGGCATGTTCGCGGCCACACTCGGGTGTGCGCTGAGCGATCGGGTCGCCGCCGTCGCTGCCGTGGCCGGGGTCCACCTGTTGCCCGACTGCCGTGGGCGCCCGATGCCGATCATCATCACGCACGGAACCGCCGACGACGTGGTCCCCCTCTCCGAGGGCGATGTCGGGCCGGCTGCTTTGGACATAATCCGTGAGTTCGGTGGGAACGAAGCGCAGCTGCGGATGACCGCGGCCGTCACCGGGACGTCGGTCAGGTCCTGGGCCGAGTCATGGGCGCAACGGAACGAATGCCGCCTCATCGAGCCGGCCGTGGAGTCGGCCGTGGAGTCGGGATCCGTGGTCGAGACGACGGCGTATCGGAATTGTAGAGCGGGAGGCGACGTGGTGCTCCAGGTGATCGAGGGGGGTGACCACGATTGGCCCCTAACCCCTGGACCGGACGCGACGGCTCAGGCGCTTTCATTCTTCGCGAGCCACCCCTTCCCCATCGATGAGCCCATCTGAACGCGGTTCCTTCGTCACAGAGCGCGTACGCTCGCATGCGCGAGTTCCTCCCCAGGGGTATTCCTCCGAATCGCTGGTCGCTTGTCGCGGGCTCGAACTCAAGGAGTCGGAGAATCCCAGGCGCGCTCGGGCGAAGACACAGGCCGAGATTCCCGAGAGGGGTAACAACCAGAGTGGTGTGTTAGTGACCTGCCTCGCGACGACGCCCGCAAGCTCGCCGTGACCTGATGGCCATCGTCGACGGCGAGGTCAGTCTCGTCATCGGAGGTCGGAGATGACCACGGAGAAGGACGAGCTACTCCTCAACACCGCCGCACGGAGGCACTAGGGCGCATGGCGAGGATGCAGGCGGTCTGCACGCGCAACGTCGGCTCGAACTCTGCGTAGCCACCCCTCGGCCCCTGATCCTCCCTTCCGGCTCTGAGCGCCCCACCACGTTGAGAGGGGATCGGAAACGCGATGGAGGACACTGAACGATCGACCGGCATTCTTCGTCCTGACGGAGCGTCTTCGCGGAGGGTAAGCCCGAGCGTCTAGCCGCTCATCGGCCCCAGGAGTCAGGGCAACCGGCTCGTTGATCTGATGAGGGAGCAGGCCCATTCGAGCCGGGCAGGCTCAGAGAGGGCGGTCGGGGACACAGGCCGGAGCGATACCGGAAAGCGATCCCGCGCAAGCCCGTCGAGGCCAGCAGCTCGACGGGCCGCCCGACCTGGCAACTGATGAGGCGCTGACAGGAGCCAGTCAGCGCAAGCCCGGCTACTTACGTGGCCTGCCAGCTCAGGCTTGTGCCCGTGATCAGAGGAACGACATCCGTTCCGGCAGTCGACATGATGAAGATCTCGCTCCGCCCAGTCCCATCGATGAACGCGATCTTCGTGCTGTCCGGCGAGAACACCGGCGAGAAGTCCCATCGATCGGGGGTGTCCGTGAGCCGGACCCGTCCGGTGCCATCGCTGTTGGCCAGGAACACGTCGGTAGCCCCGTCCCCAACGGTGCGCACGAAGGTGATCTGGGAGCCGTCAGGCGACCAGTCAGCGTCGCTGCCCCGGCGGAACAGCATCGTCCTGTCCGAACCGTCGGGACTCATCGTCCCCAGCCTTCCTGCCCTGGTCGTGAAGGCGATCAGGTTGCCATCCGGGGACCACGCTGGCCCGGAGTCCTGATGGCGACCACGGCTGATCCTCGTCAAACCGGAACCGTCGGCGTTGACCACGTAGATCCTCAGATCCCACCTCCTGCCGTTGGAGGAGGTGAACCTGGCAGCGGTGCTGAATGCGATCTGCGTTCCGTCGGGTGACCACGCCGGGCTGCTGAAGAAGTAGTAGCGGTGTTTGGAGATCCGGCGCTGGATCAGGGTCTTGTCCGTCCCGTCAGCGTTCATGATGAACAGCGAGGAAGGCTTGTTCCCGCGTATGAAGGCGATCTTGGATCCGTCGGGCGACCAGGCGGGGGATCTGCTGGGTTTCTCGCCGAACGTCAGCTGCGCGTCATCTGATCCATCGGGATCGATCACGTGGATCTGCTTACGGCCGGAGTAGGCGATCTTGCCGTTGCCACCAGGGAAGGTGGCCGACGCTGGAACCGCCAGCGCCACGACGAGGCCGACTGACAGGACCAACAGGGATGCTCGACGGACCTTGTTCACTGTGTCCCCCCCGGGTTGCTCTGATGTAGTACGGCATCGTTGCAGGTCCCGACGACCATGTCGAGCTTGTGCCGAGCGTGCAAAGGGCGACACGGCGGCCTAGTTCCTCCCGAGGGGGTGGTCGTCCGAATCTGGGTCGCCTGTCGCGGGCTCGAAACTGGATTCGACCTACCGCCGTACAGACGCCGTACTTGCCATCAAGCCGGCTTCATGACAGGCAGGCTCATTGCCTGCGGTATTACAGCTCCGGGGGTGGGACTCGAACCCACAACCTACGGATTAACAGTCCGCCGCTCTGCCGGTTGAGCTACCCCGGAAGGTGGAGCGTCGGGCAGTCTACCAGTGAGTCTCCTGCCGACTGGTCCGTGGAACTCCGCGTGAAGTTAGGCTGGTGCACCGCTCCATCCGCTCCGTCGTGAGGAAGGAAGACGCATGAAGCTCCGATCGTTCGTGCTCGTGGCCGCCGGCATCGGCATCGGCTACTCGATCGCGCAGAAGATGCACGAGGACGACCCCGAAGTCGTGCGAGGTCCCCAGCGGAAGGCTGCCGGCTCGCCCGGCTTGCAGCTCGTCACCGGCCAGGCGCAACGGATCGCCGACCAGGCGAGCGTGCGCAGCCTCGACGCGATCCGGCGGGCTCGAGGCGCGATCCGCACGCGCCTCGGCGAGACAGAGACGTTCGACGACGCTGCTTGGAACTGACCGGCTGAGTCCTACCAGTCCCCTGCGAACGTCGCCGCTGCCGCGTTGCCGGCCGCGCAGTCGGCGGTGGTCCCCCGCTGATCGTGCCGTCGTCGATGCCGGTCGTCTGCTCCCGGATGAAGAAGCACGTGCCCGACTCACTCCAGACCGCGGCGGCGTCGACGTAGGTCAGGGAGGGCTCGGAGACCTCGAGCGCCGTCGCGTCGCCTCGGTGTAGCCGCTGTGGTCGGTGTACACGATCTTCGCGGCTTCCAGGCCAGCGTCGCCGCCTGTTGCGCCGCGCTGTCCTGGGCATCAGGGTGCCCTTGGGAGGGCCGCACTCGTCGCATCCTTGCGGCGCAACGAGCCTGAGGGTCAGCCGGCGGGCCAGCGTGTGCCGAAGGTGACCGCCGTGGCCTGGTCGGCGGTGCAGTCGGGCGCCGCGACGTCGTCCTGCACGGCGAAGCCGATGCCGATCGTGATCCAGTCCCGGATGAAGAAGCATTTGCCCGAGTCGCTGTAGACCGCCGCCACGAACGTATGGCCCGGCGTCGGGGCGTCGGGCACCCACATGCTGGCGTCGTTCGGGCCTGAGCTGTTCGTGACCTCGTCCACGAAGTTGAGCGAGGGCTCGGCTGCCGAGAGCTCCGCCGGCGTCACGGTGCCGTACGTCGCATGGTCGGTGAAGACGATCCGCCCGGTCTCGAGCGCCTGCGCGGCGGTCTGCTTCGCGGCCGAGTCATTGGCCCGCTCTTTCACACCGATGAACGTGCTCGTCGACATGAGCAGGAGCACGCCGAGGATGGCGACGACGACCATCAACTCGATGAGCGTGAATCCCTCTTCGTCACGAAGATCCGGCAAACGGATCATGCTGCCACCCGTCCTCTGGGCGCGGACCATCCAACGCCCCAGGTAAGCATCGGAGCCCCCTGAGGAAGGACTTGAGGGCGAAGCGTTCGTGGCGCGTACCCTATTCGAGGTAATCGCGGAGCTTCTGCGAGCGGCTCGGGTGGCGCAGCTTCGACAACGTCTTCGACTCGATCTGCCGGATGCGCTCGCGGGTGACGCCGAACTCGCGGCCGACCTCTTCCAGCGTGCGAGGGTGGCCATCGACGAGGCCGAACCGGAGCTGGATCACCTTCTTCTCGCGCTCGCTCAGGGTGTGGAGCACCGATTCGAGCTGCTCCTGCAGCAGGATGAAGCTCGCCGCGTCGACCGGCACGACGGCGTCGGCATCCTCGATGAAGTCGCCGAGGTGTGAATCCTCCTCCTCGCCGATCGGCGTCTCGAGCGAGACCGGCTCCTGGGAGACCTTCTGGATCTCGCGCACCTTCTCGGCGCTGATGCCCATGACCTTGCCGATCTCGTCGGGGGTCGGCTCGCGACCGAGGTCCTGCAGCAGTTGGCGCTGCACGCGGACGAGCTTGTTGATCGTCTCGACCATGTGCACCGGGATGCGGATCGTGCGCGCCTGGTCGGCGATGGCGCGCGTGATCGCCTGGCGGATCCACCACGTCGCGTACGTGGAGAACTTGAAGCCCTTCGCGTAGTCGAACTTCTCGACCGCGCGGATCAGGCCGAGGTTGCCTTCCTGGATCAGATCGAGGAACAGCATGCCGCGCCCGACGTAGCGCTTGGCGATGCTCACGACGAGGCGCAGGTTCGCTTCGATCAGCTTGCGCTTGGCGAGCTGCCCGTCGCGCTCGACCCGGTGCAGCCACGCCTGGAGCTCGTCGTCGGTCTTCGGCCGGTAGCTCTTCGCGATCTTCTCGCGGCCGATGCCCTCCACCTTGCCGAACGCGCCGAGCTGATGGTCGCGGATCTCCCAGACCTTCGTCACGCAGACCTTCAAGTCGTGGGGATCGGCCTTGGGCTCGTCCTCGTCGCGGAGCTGGACCTGCAGCGCCGTGGACATCTCGCCGGCCTCGATGCGGCGGGCGAGGTCGATCTCCTGCGGGGCGTTCAGCAAGGGGACCTTGCCGATCTCCTTCAGGTACATCCGCACCGGGTCGTTCGTGGGCGCCTTCAACAGGTCGACCTCGATGCGCACCTGGGTCGCGGCGTCGGTCTCCTCGCCGGGAACCTCGATCACCTCGATGCCCTCGGCCGTGAGGTGGTCGCCGACCTGGGTCAGGAACTCCTCGACCTGCTCGGGAGTGAAGTCGTCGACGGGGACCGCCTCGAGCAGGTCCTCGGACGTGACAAAGCCTCGCTCCCGCCCCTTGGCGGTGATGGACTCCTTGACCTCGTCGAGGCTCAGTGGGGATTCATCGCGGGCCGGAACAGCCAACAGGTCTCCTCGGGAGTGGTCGGGTGGGGGTTCGGCACGACGCCTCAGTGTACGGAACGTGAACGACGGCGACCCTTCCGCACCGAACGACCTGGCCGGGACGGCTCACGCTCAGACGGCGCTGCGGATGCCCTGGCGCAGGCGGCGGAGCTCGCCGTCGATCGCGACCAGCCGGGCGAACAGCTCGTCGTAGCCCTCGTCGGTGGTCGGGTTCAGCTTCTGAAGCTGCATGCGTAACGCGTCGCTCTGGTGCTTCAGCACGAATTCCTGCAACCGGGACCAGACCGAGAGGGCGTAGTCGGGGCCACCCTCGCCGTCGAGCGGCTCGACCGCGAGGGAGCTGAGCATGGCGCCGAGCTTCTCGTCGTCGCCCCCGGCCACGACGGACGCATCGCCCCCCGCTTCACGCAGCGCCGAGAGCGCCGTGCGGGCCGTGGCGCTGCGGAAGTGCTCGTCGGTGAGTTGGGGCGCGTACTCGTCGTAGGCGGCGCGGTCGCGCACGAGCAGCTTCAACATCTCGCGCTCGACCTTGTCGCGAGCGCTCATGCGCCGCGGCGTCTCGACGACCACCTCGCCGGGACGTCCACGCCGACGCGCATCGAGCGCCTGCACGACCGAGAACTCGGTCACGCCGGCGAGGTCGGCGACGAGGTGCGCGTACTCGCTGCGGCGGACGGGATCGGTGAGTCCCTCGATGATCGGCATCGCATCGGCGACCGCTCGCGACTGCCCCTCGACGCTCGAGAGGTCGTGACGGCCGATCGTGCGCCGCACCATGTACTCCACGAGGGGCCGCGCTCCCGTGGCCGCCTCGCGAACCCCGTCGGCGCCGTGCTTCGCGACGAACTCGGCCGGATCGAGGCCCTCGGGCATGATCATCACCACGGTCTGCACCGACGGGAACCTCTCCTGGAACTCGGCCGCGCGCTCGGCCGCGCGAGCGCCCGCCTCGTCGGAGTCGAACGCCATGACCGCCCGCTGGGTGAAGCGCGCGAGCTGGCGGAAGTGCCCCTCCCCCAGCGCGGTGCCGCATGTCGCGACCGTGTTCTCGATGCCGGCCTGCGAGAATCCGATCACGTCGGTGTATCCCTCGACGACGAACACCTCGCCGCCCCGCGCGATGGCGGTCCGAGCACGGTGCAGGTTGTAGAGCACCTCGTGCTTCTTGTAGATCGGCGTCTCGGCGGTGTTGAGGTACTTGGCCTGCTCACCGGCTCGGGGATCGCTCGGCAGGATGCGCGCGCCGAACCCGATGCCGTGCCCCTGCAGGTCGTGGATCGGGAAGATCAGGCGCCCACGGAATCGATCGCGCACGGTTCCGTCGTCGCCACGGGTCGCGAGACCCGCCTCGAGCACGATCTCGGGGCTCAGGTCACGGGCTTGCGAGAGCCGGCGCAGCAGGAAGTCGGGGTGCCCCGGGGCGAAGCCGACGCCGAACATCTCGACCGCTTCGGGCGAGATGCCACGCTCTTCGACGTAGGCGCGGGCGTCGTCGGCCTCCTTACCGTCGGCAAGCATCTGCGCGTAGAGCTCGGCCGCCTGCTCGTTCGCGCGGAACAGCGCCTGCCGGCGGGCGGCGGCGCGCCGGGCCTCGGGCGAATCCCCCTCGTACCGCAGCTGCACGCCCGCCTGCTGCGCCAGGCGCTCGACCGCCTCGACGTAGCTCAGATGCTCGAGCTCGCGCACGAAGCGGATCGCGTCGCCGCCCGCTCCGCACCCGTGGCAGTAGTAGAGCTGCTTCGACGGCGAGATCCCGAACGACGGCGTCTTCTCCTGGTGGAACGGGCAGAGCCCGACCACGCGGTCGGCGCCGGCCTTCTTGAGCGTGAGGTATTGCGATGCGACCTGCACCAGGTCGGTGCGGTCCTTCACCGCCTGGATGTCGTCGTCGCGGATACGTCCGGCCAACGGTTCCTTCCTCTGCGTCGCCCGGCGCCTAGAGTTCCCGGTCGAGCAGCCAGCCTCGGGGAAGGAAGAGGCGCTCGTACGTGCGGATCGCGTAGCGGTCGGTCATGCCCGAGATGTAGTCGGCCACGCGGGTCGCCAGGTCGCCGGGCGCCCCATGGTACTCCGAGGGCATCTCGTCGGGGCGATCGAGGAAGTACGCGAACAGATCGCGTATCAACTTCGTCGCCCGCTCGTGGTCGTCGCGGGCGCTCTCGCGCAGGTAGACCTCGCTGAACATGAAGTCGCGCAGGGGGTCGAGCGCAGCGAACACTGGCGCGGACAGGGCGATCTCGTCGCGCCCGTCGCTCTCGGCGACGAGATCGCTGACGAGCGTGTCGATGCGATCGGAGTGCGTTGCCCCCAGCACGCGGACGGCATCGGCCGGCAGCTCCGACTCCTCGAGCACCTCGGCCCGGACGGCGTCGTCGATGTCGTGGTTGATGTAGGCGATGCGGTCGGCGAACCGAACGAGCTGCGCCTCGAGGGTGGCCGGCATCGGCGTGGACCACGGATGGTGCACGATGCCGTCGCGCACCTCCCAGGTGAGGTTCAACCCCGCCCCGTCGTTCTCGAGATGCTCGACGATGCGCAAGGACTGCTCGTTGTGACGGAACGGCCGCCCGAGGAACGGCGTGAGCGCCTGCTCTCCCAGGTGGCCGAACGGCGTGTGTCCGAGGTCGTGCCCGAGCGCGATCGCTTCCGTGAGATCCTCGTTGAGCCGGAGCGCCCTGGCGCAGGTACGGGCGATCTGGGAGACGTCGAGTGTATGCGTGAGCCGAACCCGGTAGTGGTCACCCTGCGGCGCGAGGAACACCTGCGTCTTGTGCCTGAGCCGCCGAAACGCCTTGCAGTGCAGGATGCGGTCGCGGTCACGCTGGAACACCGTGCGGATGTGGTCGAGGGGCTCGTCGCGGTCGCGGCCCTTCGTCTCGGAGGCCAGCACGGCCCGCGTCGACAGCACCTCTCGCTCGAGCTGCTCGGTGCGCTCCCGGGGGGTGGGCGTGGCGCTCACGCGCCCATCGTACCGGCGACCAGTGACGCGCCCGCCGGGGCTGCTGCCCTCCCCTCAGCGCCCGCTCACGAGGTAGTACAGGTAGGCGAACGTCTCGCGCGCGTAGCCTGGCATGCGCGTCTCCTCGGTGCGCGCGGCCGACGTCCACGTGGCCGAGGCATGCCCGTCGATCCCGAGGTCGCCCGCCATGGCCTGGATGCGGGCGTTGTGCCATGGATCGGAGACGAGGAACGCGGTCGACAGCCCGCGGTCGCGCATCGCGCCCGCCGCAGCTCGCAGGCTCGTGTACGACGAATCCCCCACCGGCAGCGCCACGACGGATGCCGCGGGCACGCCCTGTGCGACCAGGTAGTCGCGACCCGCCTCCGCCTCGGTCGTGCGATCGCCCGGCTGGTTGGCGCCGAGCACGAAGACGGTGCCGGCGCGGCCCTGTTCGAAGAGCAGGGCCGCGTGATCGAGTCGTCCTGCGAAGACCGGCGACGGCGTGCCGTCGTACTGGGCGGCCCCCAGCACGACGATCGCGTCGACGCGATCGTGGTCACGAGCGTCGTCGTGATGCGCCTCACGCCAGACGGTCACGGCGCTGAAAGACAGCGCGGAGAGCGCCACGACGAGCGCGAGGACCGCGACGGCCACGAACGGATGGCTCCGGAGGAGGCGCACCCGCCAAGGCTAGCAACGCCCCCCTCGCGACTCAGTCGGTACACAAGATCGTCACGGCTGCCGTGAACAGCGCCGGTTCGCCCGCTCCCTCGACGAGGAGCTCCGCCTCCTCCTGCGATCCTGCGACGGCGCCGATCACGTATCCGTCACCCGCACGCTCCGGCAGACCCTCGAAGCAGGAGACGGGCGACACGACGAGTGCGGGACCCAGGAGATCACGCACGCGCTCGGTGATGGCATCGAGGTCGTCCGCCCGGGGGGCTGCCTCGATCACCGCGAGCCACCGGCCGTCGGACAGCGATGGCTCGGGCCGTGTCGGCGCGGGATCGGCCGGCCCACGCTCGCTTCCGCATCCCGCCAGCACGATCGCCACGAACGGCACCAGCATCCGTGAGACCCCGAGGGGTCCGATCCGCCTTCTCCTCGTCATGGCGTCACGATCCAGCTGTTCGCCGAATACCGTGGCAGCCGGTCTCGGAACGTCGCCAATGCCGCCGTCGGGTCGACGTCGATCGGCAGGTGGAGCAGTGCCCCGTAGACACCGGGTCTGATCGCCAATGGGGCGACCGACGAGTCGACGACGTCGACACCGGCGTCGGGGTACGCCTCCCTGATCGCCGCGGCGACGATCTCGGCCTCTGCGGTGGTCGCGAAGTCACCCACGATGACCGCCACCTCCTCCGCGTGGTCCACGGTCGGCACGTCGAGCTCAGGCCATTGTGCACGTGGCGGAGCGTTCGCCCCTCGGCCAGCGCGCCGGTCTGGATCGACCGCGTCGGGTGGATCGGCCATGACCGCGCCGCACCCGATGGTTCGACCGGCGACGTTCAGCAGGATCCGTCCGTGTGCCGGATCCGGCACGTTCCAGACAAGGGCACCTCGCCGTACCCCCGCCAGATAGCGCTCGCCGGGCAACGCCCGCACTCGCTGCGTCCCATCTCGTTCCGATCGCCAGAACTCGAACCGCGGCTCCCCCGTCGACGAACCGCGACCGACGACGCGAACGAACGACAGCTTCCCGTCGACGACGATCGGCGTTCGGATCGTCATCCATCGGTCGCCGCTCACCCGGAAGGAGGTCAGCCGTCGCCATCCGTCTCGTTCGAGGTTCGTGACCCAGAGGTCGTCGTGGAAACCGCCTTCGGGTGCGCCCGGCGTGGGGGGTGCGGAGACCACCACGGCCAGCCTCGTCGGCGAGAGGAACACGGGCGAGAAGACCGTGCCACCGGCGACCGGCCCCTCGATCCTGGAGACGCGGGAGCTGTCGCGCCCCAGCACGGCAACGCCAGAGCCCGTGGCCCACGCGAGTTCACCGCTCGGGGACCAGGCTGGGTGCGTCGCCTCGACGCCCTCGGAGATGCGGCGGGTTCCGCTTGACGTGATGACCACGACGTCGTCTCCACCGGCTCGATCGACGACGTAGGCCGTGCCGACTCCTGGTTCAGCCGCCACGTGGCGGATCATCTCGTCTTCCTCGGCGCCAGCCGACACGGATCGGTCCGCCGTCGCCGAGACGACCGTGCCCCCGGCCACGGCCCAGAGCCCTCGGCCGGTCGCGAGGCCGGCCCTCTCGCCGCGGGCGAACGCCGGCTCGGTCATGCATCCAGTCGGGCCCGTCGGCCGAGCCGCGACGACCGAGTCGCCACGAGCGTGGCCGCTGACCATTCCGGCAGCCGCCGCGACCACCGCCGTCAGGCCGATCACGAGCTTCCTCACCATGGTTGCCTCCTCGGAGCCGACGCTCAGTAGTTGGTGACGTACTGGAAGTGCATGGGGTCGGGGGCCGAGTCCCAGTTGAGCCCCCAGAAGAAGCGGTGCCCGGGGAACCCGCCGCGCCAGACATCGGGGAGGTAGGTGCCGTGGTTCTCACCGTCGAAGCCACGGCCGTTCCAGTGGTCCTGGTAGCGAGGGTTGCGCTGCCAGTTCGTGTCGACGGCGGCTCCCCAGGAATGCACCGACCAGGACGTCGATCCGTCGATCAGCCGGCAGTTGTATGCGCCGATGCCCGGGTACAGGGCACCGTCGCGATGCGCGGCGTTGATGTGGTTGCGGATGTTGAACCCGATGTTGCGAGCCAGGTACGTGTGATACTCGACGTACGCCCCGGCACCGAATGGGTCCCAGTCGGCGTGCGGCCACCACGAGCGGGCGTTGTTCGCCCGATTGCTGCACCGGTCACCGAAGACGTCGTTCAGTTCCCACAGACCGCTCGGTCGCGGCGGGACGCCGTCCCTCGAGTGGTCGTGCGACCAGTCGGACATGTGACCGGCCACGGCCGTGGCCCCCGTGTACGACGAGACACCGACCACGACGGCGAGGGCGAGGAACACGGCTCTCGTTCGACTCGAAGAGCCCTGCATGCGACCACCTCCTGCTCAGGGGAGGTGGGAGGACGGCTGAGCCTAGCGGACGGGTCCCGATCGTTCGGTGACGCCGGTCACGCCTTTCGCAGCTACTTCGACGCGATCTCGGCCTGGCCGACCGCCGCCTGCCCGGCGGCGAGGCGCGCCGTCTCGACCCGGTAGGGGGAACAACTCACGTAGTCGAGTCCCAGCTCGTGGCAGAACACGACGCTGGCGGGGTCACCGCCGTGCTCGCCGCAGATGCCGAGGTGCAGCGACGGGTTCGCCTGTTTCCCCTGCTCGACGGCGGTGCGCATCAGCGACCCGACACCCGGGCGGTCGATCGTGACGAACGGGTTCGCGGGCACGAGCTTGCGCTCCTCGTACATGCCGACGAACTTGCCGATGTCGTCACGGCTGAACCCGAACGCGGTCTGCGTGAGGTCGTTCGTGCCGAACGAGAAGAACTCGGCGGTCTCGGCGATCTCGCCCGCGGTCACGGCGGCGCGCGGGAGCTCGATCATCGTGCCCCACTCGAGGTGGTCGAGGGTCACGCCCTCGCGCTCCAGGATCTCGGTCGCGACGGGCTCGAGCTCCGCTCGCATCTGGGCGAGCTCCGGAGCCGTCGCGACGAGCGGGATCATGATCTCGACCTTCGGGTCGGCCTCGGCGCGCTTCGCTTCGACCGCTGCCTCGACGATGGCCCGCACCTGCATCGCGTAGAGGCCCGGCTTCACGATGCCCAGACGCACCCCTCGCAGGCCGAGCATCGGGTTCATCTCATGCAGCTCGTTCACCTTCTGCAGCACGCGCTCCTGCTCGACGACGTCGTCGCCGCTCGCCTTCCCCAGCGCGACCTCGACCGCGAGCTCGACCTGGTCGGGCAAGAACTCGTGCAGCGGCGGATCGAGCAGCCGCACCGTCACCGGCAGGCCGCTCATCGCCGTGAAGATGCCGACGAAGTCGCCGCGTTGGAGCGGCAGCAGGATGTCGTAGGCGGCCTGCTCTTGCTCGGCCGTCTCCGCGAAGATCATCTGGCGCACCGCGAGCACGCGTTCCTCGCCGAGGAACATGTGCTCGGTGCGGCAGAGACCGATGCCCTCGGCGCCGCGCTCGCGAGCGTTCGTCGACTGGTCGGGCGTGTCGGCGTTCGCGCGCACCTTCAGAACGCGACGGTCGTCGGCGATCACCATCAGGCGTTCGAACGATCTCCAGAGGGGCTCCTCGCGGGCCTCGGTGTCACCCTGGCGAGCCCGTTCGAGCAAGGACTCCTGCAAGGGCAGCTCGCCGACGAAGACATGGCCGGTGAAGCCGTCGATCGTGATCGTGTCACCCTCGCGGACCGTGGTGCCGTCGGTGTTGAACTCGCCGTCGGCCACGCGGAGCTTGATCGCGTCGGCGCCACAGACCGCCGGGATGCCCTCGCCGCGCGCGACGACGGCAGCGTGCGAGTTCGTGCCACCCGAGCTCGTCAGGATGCCCTGAGCCGCGATCATCCCGTGGTAGTCGTCGGGCGTCGTCTCCCTCCGCACGAGGATCACGCGCTCACCCGCCTGGCCACGCGCCTGGGCCTCGTCGGCCGTGAAGACGACCGCGCCGGTCGCGGCGCCGGGGGAGGCGTTGAGCCCGGTCGCGATCGGGGTCGCGCCCGTGGCGTCCACCCTGCGCTTGAACAGCTCCTCGAGGCGGTTCGCGTCGACCCGTAACAGGGCCTCGCCCTCGTCGATCAGGCCTTCCCCGAGCATGTCGTAGGCCATCACCCACTCACCGAACGCCGTGCGCTTGCCGATGCGCGTCTGCAGGATCCAGAGGCGCCCCTGCTCGATCGTGAACTCGATGTCGCACATGTCGCGGTAGTGCTGCTCGAGCGTGTGCATCACCTCGCGCAGCTGCGTGTACGACGTGGGGTCGACCTGCTCGAGGTCGGCCAGTGGCAGCGTGTTGCGGATGCCGGCCACGACATCCTCTCCCTGCGCATTGCCGAGATAGTCGCCGTAGGGGACCTTCGCCCCCGTCGACGGGTCGCGCGTGAACGCCACGCCGGTGCCCGAGTCGTCACCGCGGTTGCCGAACACCATCGACTGCACGTTGACCGCCGTGCCGAGGTCGTCAGAGATCTTGTTCTGGCGCCGGTAGTCGATCGCACGCCTGCCGTTCCAGCTCTTGAAGACCGCCTCGATCGCCAGGCGCATCTGCTCCCGTGGATCGATCGGGAAGTCCTGGCCGGTGTGCTCGTGGTAGATGCCGAGGAACTCGCCGGTGAGCTGCTCGAGGTCGTCGGCGTCGAGGTCCGTGTCGGTGGCGCTCTCGCCCTTGCGCTCCTTCGCGTTGTCGAGCGCTTCCTCGAAGACCTCGCCGGGCACGTCCATCACGATCTTGCCGAACATCTGGATGAAGCGCCGGTAGGCGTCGCGCGCGAACCGCACGTCGCCACCCGACTGCTCCGCGAGGCCCTTGAGCGACTCCTCGTTGAGGCCGAGGTTCAGGACCGTGTCCATCATGCCGGGCATCGAGAACTTGGCGCCCGACCGCACGCTCACGAGCAGCGGATCGGAGGGATCGCCGAGACGCTTGCCCATCGAGGACTCGAGCGTCTGCACATGCTGCTCGACCTCCTCGATCATCCCTTCGGGGAAGCCGCCCTCGGCCAGGTAGCTCAGGCACGCCACGGTCGTGATCGTGAAGCCGTGGGGAACCGGCAGGCCCATGTTCGTCATCTCGGCGAGGTTGGCGCCCTTCCCGCCGAGCAGGTCCTTCATGTCCTTGTTGCCTTCAGAGAAGTCGTAGACGTACTTGGTCACGGCATGCCTCCGGCACGGTCGATGCGGTTCGGAACCGCCAGTCTACGGCGAGGTCGCGACGCTTCCGCGCAAGCTCAGTCGCAGAGCTGGCGGACGATCGGTCCGGCGACCCGGAACAGGCTGATCTGCTGCTCGGTCGAGCTCACATACGTGGCTCGATCGGGTGCGATCAGCGTGATCGTGCCGATGTCCCCGTTGATCGCGGAGTCGGGCTCGCGGTCGGGCATCGCGTAGACGGGTTCCCAGAAGCTGCCGTCGAAGTCGACCAACCAATCGAGCCCGCAGTGGGGCACCTCGAATCGGTAGAGGACGCCGCGCTCGACGCGCCCCGACCGTGGCCAGAACCGATAGCCGCGCTCGTCGCTCACGAACTCCGACCGGTAGTGGTCACGGATCGGAGGTGGGAGCTCGGTGAGTTGCTCTGCCGGGTCGAACGCCAACGAATCGAGGACCCTCCACGCTGCAGCCGACCGAGCAGGGTCCCGGTAGGCTTCCTCACCCATCGCCACGAATGCGTAGAAGTCCCTGCCCGATGGGCGGTCCGAGAACGGGATCCACCATGCACGGAGCCCCTGGAGCGCCATCGACGAGCCGTCCACGCACGCCGCGTCGCCGGAAGGGCAACCCGTGCCTGGACCGAAGCCCGGCGGCCGGGTCGGGAAGTGCGACCCCCCCAAGGATCTGACTCGTTCCTGCAGGGTGAGGAACACGTCGTCCGCGCCGATGTCGGCGATCGCATTCCCGGGGAGGAACGCCTCGGTGGGTGCCATGCCGCCTGGTCGAAGCGGGAACGTTCCGACCGACAGGATCTCGCGAGGATCGAGGAGATCCGGCGCCAGGCTCTCGTCTGCACTCGTCCACCCTGCCGGGTACTCCACCGAGAAGGCGCTCCGCCCGAGGTTCTGGTAGGTGATCGTAGGCGTGACGAGTGCGGGGTTCGGGCGCGACTCGACCAGGCGGACACCCCGCGCGACCTGCAAGCCTGTATCCAATGCCGCTCGGCTCGCGTCTGGGCCGTGCCAAAGGTAGACACGGGCGCACCCAGTCGTGTCGCAGAGTTTCCCGTCACGCCAGGTCCAGCCGACGTTGGCGTCGTCATCGTGCTTAGCTCCCAGCACGAGCGTCGTCGGCTCGGCGGCGCCCGTTCCGATGAACGGATCGACGAACACGATCACGTCGGAATCGGCGACGTCCGGCGGGAGCTCGGACGCGAACCATCGGACGCCGCGCAGATCGGCAGAGGAGTCGGTCACCAGGCTCGTGCGGAGTCCCTGGACCATCTCCCGAGGGCCCCGACCGATCGCGTCGCGAATGCACGCCAGCCATCGGGCACCGGCATCGACCAGCGGTAGTCCGGCGACGCGAACGTCCTGGACGCGCGGGATCCCGCGATGCTGCCGTCTGCCTCCTTGCCGAACTGGGTTGCTGCGAGCCCGATCGCCCCGATGAAGACCGCGACGGTGAACAGGGCCGCAGCCAGCACGGCGAGTCGCCGGCTCGTCCCCTGGCGCATCAGCAGCCCGGGGTCGGGTGAACGCGGCCGGAGGTCAGTCACTGCATCATCCAGGGCTGCGCCGAGGCGCTCGTCGCGGTCGTCCGTCTTCATGCTTCGGGTTCCTTCACGCCGAGCGTCTCGCGCAGTGAAGCGCGGCCACGCGCCAGGTGCACGCGGACCGTGCTTGCCCTCAGGCCGAGCATGGATGCCACCTCGTCGGTCTCGAACCCCGCCCAGTCGCGCAGGGTGACCGCCTGCCGCTGACGAAGCGACAGTCGGCCGAGGGCTGCGAACACCTCGGCGCGGGTGAGCGCCGTTCCGGCCTCGTCACGACCGGTCGAGCGCTCGGCGACGTCGCCGAGCACCTCCCGACGAGCGCGGGTCCGTCGCTTCGAGCAGAGCCGCATCGCCGTCGTGTACGCGTATCCGCCCGCGTGATCGTCATCGTGCATCTGTCCCGACCGTGGCCACAGTCGCGAGAACGCCTCTGCCGCGATCTCTTCCGCGGCGGCCACGTTGAGGGTCACGAGGGCGCAGGCCCGCACCAGCTGCGGATACCTCGCCCGGAAGAACCGCTCGAAGCCCTCACGGTCGGCCACCACACGGTTCTATCCCGACGATCGCCCACGTGCTTACACCCGGAGGAGAGATCGCATCGAGATCTTGCTCGCGGACTTGGGACTAAGCTCCGACCATGGATCGGGCGGCGATCGTCTCGGCCTTGTCGCAGGTCGAGCTCTTCCGGGGTGTCGACGACGTCATCCTCGGTCACGTCGCCGATATCTCCTCCGAGTGGTCGATCCCTCCCGGGCAACACGTCTACTTCGCGGGCGACCTCGCGACCGAGTTCTACGTCGTCATCACCGGCAGGGTGCGGGCGTTCATCCCGAGCCAAGGGGAGGAGTTGACGGTCACGATCGTCGAGCCGGGGCAGCTCTTCGGCGAGATGGCGCTCCTCGACGGAGGCCCGCGCGCCACGACCGCGATCGCGATCGAGCCGACCGTCCTGCTCGAGGTGAATCGTGCTCGCTGGTTGACGCTCGTCGCCGAGCACGTCGCACTCACCCATCGGGTCCTCGCCGCCGTGGGAACGTCCCTGCGCAAGTACGCGGGGGACCTGGTCGACTTCCAGTTCATCGACCTCGAGATCCCAGATGTGCCACCTCCCCCGATGTCCGACACCGCCTAGCGCCGAGTGGGCGGACACCACGGGGGCCGCTCGCCGATCGGCGGCTCGGATCAGCCGTCGGCGTGGTCGGTCAACGCGGCACTCACCCGAGCGTCGTCGGTGGTCGCGATCGCCAGGGTGACCCGCGTGGCGCTGGGTCGGCCGACGATCCCCGAGGCGTCATCGGCCGCGAGCCATTCCCGCACTGCCTGCTCGAACGCGTCGGCATCGGCCCTCGAGTCCCATGCCGTCGCCAGGACGACCGCCGCGTCGTCGCCGTCGGTGAAGGCCCTGTAGAGCCCACCGTCCCAGCCTGCCGCAGCCGCCTCGGCCGTGGCAGGGTCCAGGCGCAGGCCCAGCATCGCCGCCAGCCACGCCTCCCCCACCTGCATCACGTCGAGGTCGCCCCAGCCGTCGCCGAGCGCGTCGGAGAGGTCGGGCACGTCCAGCCTGCTCGGCACGTCGTCGGGGTACCGCTCGGGATGCAGGATCTGCTCGGTCGTGGTCGGGAACGAGCGCAGCGCCTCGTCGACCTCGTCCACGCCGCCGCGGGCCTCCAGCTCGGTGATGAACGCCTGCCCAGCCGTATACGGCCAGAGCTGCAGGTCGACCATGAACGGAGGGACCCCGTCGGGCATGCCGCCCCCCTCGCCCAGGCCGGAGAAGTCCCCGTCGGCGGGCGGGAACTCGAACAGCAGCCGGATCGAGAAGAACTGGGCGCTTCCCTCGACGGCGCCGAGGGCGGCCTGGAACGCCTCGTCGCGGCATCGCGCCGCGACCCCATCGATGCGCGAGAGGTCGAAGTGCTGGTCGTCGATCGCGTGCGTGAGCTCGTGCGCCAGCGTCACGCGCTCGACGAGGTCGAGATCACCGTCGGCCCGGAAGACCAGCTCGCCGTCGACCGGGTTGTAGAACCCCACCACCTGGCCCGTCTGGTACGCGAGCAGGGCCTCACGGATGTCGACGTCGCGCGGGATCACGCCGAGCGTCTGCCAGGCCACGGAACGACGGTCGTAGAACTCCTTCGGATAGGTCTCGTCGAACGCCCCTTCGAGCTTGCCGGCGATCTCCTCGGCGCTCACCGGTTGCACGACCACCTCGCGGAGGAACACGAGCTCTCGCACCTGCTCCACCTGCGATTCGAGCTCCGCGACGTCGGCCGGCGTCTCGCGCGGCGCGCCGTCGTCGTCGGTGCTCGTCGGCACGGGCCCTTCGCAGAGCGCCCGCATCGCGGCGAGCGCGCGGGCCTCTCCCGTGTCGACCGGGGCCACGTCGAGCGCGACGCCTCGGCCCGACGCGTCGCTCGGAGACTCAGGCGGGACCGTCGAGGCCGACGGGCTCGCGGGCGAGCCGAACTCGATGCCGACACCGTCGCCCGTGCACGCCGCGGCCGAGATCGCGACGATCGCCAGCGCCGAGGCGAGACGACCCTTCCTCACGAACGCCTCGGCAGCGCCACACTCAGCACCGCCAGCACCACGGCGCTCGCCGACAGGGCGATCGACGCCCACAGCATCGACGTCTCCCGCAGGAACTCCCGAGCTGCGAGGCCGAGCAGCGCCCCGGCGGCGAGCATCAGCACGAACGCGACTGCGTACACCGCCATCGAGCCGCGGGGCCGGAGGGCGTCGCCGCTCACAGACGCTCCCGCAGGTACGCGACCAGGCCGTCGATCGCGATGCGGTCCTGCTGCATCGTGTCGCGCTCGCGCACGGTCACCTGGCGGTCGTCGAGCGAGTCGAAGTCGACCGTGACGCAGAACGGGGTGCCGACCTCGTCCTGGCGCCGGTAGCGGCGGCCGATCGCACCGGCGTCGTCGTACTGGGTGATCCACTCGGGCTTGACCAGGTCGTGCACGCGCCGCGCCTCGGGCACGAGCTTCTCGTTGCGCGAGAGCGGGAGCACGGCGACCTTGATCGGCGCGAGATCGCGGTGCAGCCCGAGCACCGTGCGCTTGTCGGTGTCGCCCTTCGCGGTTGGCACCTCCTCGACCCGGTAGGCGTCGAGCAGGAACACGAGCATCGCGCGGTCGACCCCGACGGCCGGCTCCACGACGTACGGGAGGTAGCGTGACTCGTGCTCCTGGTCGAAGTAGGTGAGATCCTCGCCGCTCGCGGTCTGGTGCGCGGCGAGGTCGTAGTCGGTCCGGTTGGCGATCCCTTCCAGCTCCTGCCAACCGAACGGGAACTCGTACTCCACGTCGGTGGCTGCCTTCGCGTAGTGCGCGAGCTCCTCCGGCTCGTGCGGACGCAGGCGCAGCTTCTCCTTCGACACCCCGAGGTCCAGGTACCACTGCATGCGCTGCTCGACCCAGTGCTCGAACCACCCGTCGTCGGAGCCCGGCTCGACGAAGAACTCCATCTCCATCTGTTCGAACTCCCGGGTGCGGAAGATGAAGTTCCCCGGCGTGATCTCGTTGCGGAACGACTTCCCGATCTGCGCGATGCCGAACGGCAGCTTCTTGCGCGACACCGTCTGGATCGCCGCGAAGTTCACGAACATGCCCTGGGCGGTCTCCGGGCGCAGGTACGCGATCGCGTCGTCGTCCTCGATCGGCCCGAGGAAGGTCCTGAGCATCAGGTTGAACTGCTTCGGCTCGGTGAACTCGGCGCCGCCGCAGTTCGGGCAGGTGACGATGCCGTTCGCGTCGGCCTCGAGGTGGTCTTCACGCCACCGCTGATGACAGCTCGTGCACTCGACGAGCGGGTCGTGGAACGTCTCGAGGTGCCCGCTCGCCTGCCACACGCGTGGGCTCGTGATCACCGCGGCCTCGACACCGACGACGTCGTCGCGCAGCTGCACGGTCGAGCGCCACCATGCGTTGCGGATGTTCCGTCGGAGCTCCACACCGAGCGGGCCGTAGTCCCACGAGGACCGTAGTCCCCCGTAGATCTCGGCGGACTGGAACGCGATGCCCCGGCGCTTCGCGAGGCTGGTGACGGCCTCCATGAGGTCGGTCATCGGTGCGGGCCTCCTCTCTTCCCGGCCGCTGGCGACGGCCGCTGGCGTGGAGACCATCGTACCGGCGCTCCGCACGCGGACCTGCACCGCAACGGGAACGTCACGAGCTCGGCGAGGCGGTCAGGCGTCTTCGAGCGCGCCGAAGCGGCGCTGGCGCTTCTGGAAGTCGCGGATCGCCTCGTAGAGCGTCTCGCGCGTGAAGTCCGGCCAGAACATCGGCGTGAACCAGAGCTCGGAGTAGGCGACCTCCCACAAGAGGAAGTTGGAGATGCGCTCCTCCCCACTCGTGCGGATCAGCAGGTCGGGCTCGGGCATGTCGGGGTGGTACAGACGCTTCGCGATCTCGCGCTCGTTCACCTTCTCCGGCTTGAGGGTGCCCTCGCGCACGTCGCGGGCGAGGTCCTTCACGGCGTCGACGATCTCGGCGCGTCCGCCATAGTTGAACGCGATCGTGAGCGTCATGCCGGTGTTGTCGCGCGTGAGCTCCTCGCTCGTGCTCATCTCCTTCAGTACGCTGCGCGGCATGCGCCAGTCGCGACGGCCGCTCCACCGGATGCGCACGTTCATCTCGTTGAGCTCGTCGCGTCGGCGCCGCAGCAGCTCGCGGTTGAAGTTCATCAGGTAGAGCACCTCGGACTGCGGCCGCTTCCAGTTCTCGGTGCTGAACGCGTACACGGTGAGCCAGCGCACCCCGACCTCGTTCGCGCCCTTCACGGTGTCCCAGAGCGCGTCCTCGCCGGCGCCGTGGCCCTCGGTGCGAGGCAGCCCGCGCTGCTGGGCCCACCGTCCGTTGCCGTCCATCACGATCGCGACGTGCCCGGGCACTCGAGAGCGATCGATGTCGAGCAGGAAGCTCATGTCGCCGTCCTGACCAGCATCGGCACCGACTTCATGCGCCGCTCGAGGTGGTACTCGGCGAAGCCGTAGAGCAGACTGCGCGTCTCCTTGCGCACGCGAGCATCGGGCTGGAGCGCCGCGCCCGCGTCGTTGAGATCGGCGAGGGCCAGCGTCGAGAGGTACTCGAGGGCAACCCTCGAGCACGGGCCGGCGCCCTGCTCGGCACATCGCCCGCAGACCGCACCGCCCAGCCCCGCATCCCACAGCTGGGGATCGCGGTCGCCGCAGACCGCGCAGGCGGTGAGCGACGGGTGGAACCCGGAGAGCGACAACAGCTTCAACATGAACGACTCCGCGACGGCGGCGGGGTCGGCCGGTGCGGCATCGAGCGCACGGCAGCCCGCCAGCAACAACAGGGTGAGACGAACGTTCCGCTCATGTTCTTCGGCAACTCTGTCGACCGCCTCGAGCATCGTCTCGCCGGCGGCGAACCGGGCGAGGTCCTCGCGGATCGTCATGTGCGGCGCGATGATCTCGGCCTGGGTCACCGTGTCGAGGGAGCCGCGGCCCCGGTAGAGCATCAGGTCGACGTGGGTGAACGGCTCGAGCCTCGCCCCGAAGCGGCTCTTCGTCTTGCGGATCCCCTTGGCCACCGCCCGGACCTTGCCGGACCCCTGGGTCATGACGGTGACGATCTTGTCGGCCTCGCCGAGCTTGTACGAGCGCAGGACGATGCCCTGTTCCTTGTAGGGCGGCATCCGCGAATCGTAGCGCCCGCACCCTCGCAGACACCCCAGCGGAAGTGTGTTCTTTCCGTTACGGGTCATCGCCACACCACGGGACTCAGGCGCCCTCGACCGCCGCCGTCGGACGTGTTCCGATGCGCTCGTCGAGAACCGTTCGGGACGCTCGACACGACTAAGGGGTGATGACGGTCCGCGCAGACGGCGACGACGAACTCCTGCGGGCGGTGGCCCAGGGAGATCGAGCAGCGCTCGAGGCGCTCTATCGACGGCACGCGCCGTGGCTCCTCGCGCGCCTGCGGCGTCGATGCGCGGACCCCGGCCTCGTGGAGGAAGTCGTGCAGGACACGTTCGTAGCGGTGTGGCGAGGCGCCGGCGGGTACCGCGGCAGCGGGGAGGTCCCTGCCTGGATCTGGGGCATCGGCATCCGCCGGCTGATCGATCGGCTGCGGAAGACGAGCCCGGTCCTGCGGGCGGCCGGCGACTCGCTCGCGGTCTCCGCGGAAGACGAGGTGCTGCTCGGCGTGGAGCACGGCGATCTCGGCGCCGCGCTCGGGCGCCTCTCTCCCGAACTGCGCTCGGTCGTGCAGGCCACCGTTCTCGACGGACTCACCACGAGGGAAGCCGCCGCCCTGCTCGGCATCCCGCAGGGAACCGTGAAGACCAGGGCGTCACGCGCACGCCGTGAGCTGCGGGAGGCGCTCGCATGACGACGACCTGGCACGCCGACCCGGCCGCGCTGGCCGCCTACGTGGAGGGATCGCTCGACGACGTGAGAGCGTCGTCACTCGAGGCCCATCTGCTCACCTGCGACCGCTGCCGCGAAGGGATCGCGACGTCGACGGCTGCCGATGCGATCGACCACGTGTGGGGAAGCATCGTCGACACGATCGATACCCCACACCGGAGCGCCGTTGAACGCCTCTTGCTCGCCCTGCGGGTCCCCGAGCACCTCGCCCGCCTGCTCGTGGCGACCCCGTCGCTGCGTCTGTCGTGGCTCGTCGCCGAGGCGCTCGCGCTCGGCTTCGCGGTGATCGCCGCCAACGGCACGTCCGGTCAAGACGAGGAGCTCGTGCTCTTCTTGTTCCTGGTGGTGGCGGCGCTGCTTCCGGTCGCGGGGGTCGCCGTCGCGTTCGGCCCGGGCATCGACCCCACGTACGAGGTGGCTGCCGCGGCACCGATGCCAGCCGACCGTCTGCTACTGATCCGGGCGGCCGCCGTGCTCGCGAGCTCGGTATCGATCACCGCCCTCGCGGCGCTGGCGCTCCCCGACCTGGACGCGATCGCCGCTGCATGGCTGCTCCCGGCGCTCGGCCTCACCGCTGCCACCCTCGCGCTCGGCACGTGGGTCCGACCCCTGGTCGCGGCCGCATCGGTGGCCCTCACATGGGTCCTGTTCGCCGCCGCTGCGGCCGTGAGCACCCAGGACCGGCTCGCTGCGTTCCGCCCGGCAGGGCAGGTGGCGTGCCTCGCCGTGATCGCCGCGTCGGCGGCCGTCCTCGCCCACCGCCACACCCTCTCCGAAGGAAGGATCGTCCGATGAGTGCACCGACCGTCGAGATCCACGACGTCAGGAAGCGGTTCGGCCGGACCACGGCCCTCCAAGGGGTGACGTTCGACGTTGCCGCCGGCATCACCGGCCTGCTCGGACCCAACGGCGCGGGAAAGACCACGCTGCTGCGCATGATGGCGACGGTGCTGGCGCCCGACGACGGTCGGCTGCGACTGCTCTCCTGGGACCCGCAGGTGGCCGATGAGCGCCTCGCGATCCGGCGCCGTCTCGGGTACATGCCGCAGGAACCGGGATTCCACCGGTCGTTCACGGCGTTCGAGTTCGTCGACTACGTCGCGATCCTGAAAGAGATGACCGAGCGGCGAGCTCGTCACGACGAGGTGCGCCGCGTGCTCGATCTCGTCGGGCTCGAGGGCGTGTCGGGTAGGAAGATCAAGGCGTTGTCGGGTGGCATGCGCAGACGGGTTGCGCTCGCTCAGTCGCTGCTCGGCGATCCCGATCTGCTGGTGCTCGACGAGCCCACCGCGGGCCTCGACCCCGAGCAGCGGCTGCGGTTCCGCGAGCTCGTGTCCGACCGCACGGCCGATCGCACCGTGATCCTCTCGACCCACCAGACCGAGGACGTCGCTGCGCTCTGCCAGAGGGTGATCGTGATGCTCGACGGCCAGGTGCTGTTCGAGGGGACGCCACGCGAACTCACACAGGTGGCCGATGGCCGCGTCTGGCTCGCGGACGATCGAGCTGCCGGGGCGCGGCTCTCGTGGCGCACGGCCGATGGCGCCCACCGCAACATCGGCGAGGCGCCGAGCGACGCCGACCTGGTGGCGCCGACCCTCGAGGACGGATACCTGCTGCTGGTGGGCGATCGCGCGTTCGCGGAGGAGGCAGCCTGATGGCGGCGTCGCTGCGCACCACGATCGACGAGGCACGCGCGTCGGCCGTGCCGTCGTCGACCTCGATGCCACGGGGAAGCGTCGTGCTCGCGCTCGCCCGCATCGAGGCTCGGCAGATGCTGCGTCATCCCGCCTTCCTGTTCACGGTCGCGTTCGGCCTGCTGCTCATCCGCGGCGCGGTGGGGATGGGCATCGATGACGATCCGATGAAGAACCTGATCTGGCTCATCGGCGGGCTGGCCATCGGCTCGTTGATCGGGGGCGTGATCACCGCGAACGTCGCCGCCCTCCGCGCTCGTCGGGACCACGTGCTGGAACTCTTCGGCTCGTTGCCCTCACCGCCCGAGGCTCGAACAGCCGGCGCCCTCGCCGGCCTCGTGCTCGGCCTCGGGAGCGCCTCCCTCGTGATCGGCGCGATCGCCTGGATCGCGCTCGAGCGCATCGAAGACACGGCCGCAGAGGCCGACCTCTTCCTCGCGGTGCAGTACGTGCTCTCGGTGCTGGCGCTGGGCGCGATCGGTGTCGCGGTAGCGCGGTGGATCCCCACCGTGCTCGGGGGTCCGCTCGTCGTAATCGCCCACGTGTTCACCGGCATGATCTGGATCGTGCCGTGGATCGCGCCGTCGGACTCCGGCATCGGGGTCGCCTGGCATCTGTCCTATTTGCTCGCCGTGATCGCGGCCTTCTCGGCGGCGGCGTTCCTGCGTGATCGGCGGACGATCGCACGCGGGATCGTCACGGCATCAGCGTTCGTGCTCGCCGTCGTCGCCGCTGTGCAGCAGACACCTCCCGGCGGGTACTGATGCTCGTCACCCGGGCCGCCGTCGCCCGGCTGCTCGTCTGGCCGAGCATGCGCACCGAACGGTGGCCGACGTTCGGCCTGGTGACGCTCCTCGCCGCGGCCGTCGTGCGTGAGGGCGGTCGCGACGGGGGCGACCCATCGACGATCGCCCTGCCGGTCGCCACGACGATGCTCGGTGCATGTCTCTGCTTCGCGTTCGAGGATGCGGCGGCGCAGGTGACCTCTCCTTCACCCACCCCACTGACGCTTCGACGAGCCGTGCGTGCGTCGATCGCCGTGGCTGCTGCCACGCTCGCATGGTTCGCGTACACCTGGATCGGGCCGCTCGACGGCCCCACGTGGCCCATGACGGCGATGTTCGCTGGCGTCGCGCTCGTCGCCCTGGCGTGCGCCGCGCTCACGGCGCGCGTGATCCCCTCCGAGCGATCGGGCATCGCCGCCGTGTGCGGGGTGGTGGGGACGGTGGCCCTACCGTTCGTTCTTGCATTGGCCCTCGGTCGCCCGATCGCGATCGACCCATCGCGGGTACCGGTCGGCGACCCGGCGAGCTACTGGGCCGCGGTGACCGCGGTCGCGGTCGTCGCGCTCGTGCTCGCGCATCGCGACCCCGCGCTGCCGGGCCCGTTCGCGTGGCTCCGATCGCGGCCCGGCCGTCTTCGAACGTCGCGCGCGGTGCCCGTCCGGGAGTCGCGCTGATGGACGTCGGCCGCGGCTCCGCGCCGGCGATCGACGACGAGGTTGCGATCGCCGGTTCGGAGCCGCTCCTCGCGCGGGTGCTGGGGGCGATGCGGCTGCCGCCGTTCGTACCCGGAGTGATCGCCGCCACGCCCTCCCTGCGGCTGCCGTGGCTCCTCGCCGCGGCAGCCGTGTCGTTCTTCGCCGCCTGGGGCGCGGCGGTGAACGACCAGGTGTTCGCGTTCCTCGTCGTGGCACCGCTGATACCGGTCGCGGGGGTGGCGGCTGCGTACGGGCCGTGGGCCGACCCGATGTTCGAGACCACGAGATCGACGCCGGTCTCCGGCTTCCACATCGTGCTCGCACGCACGATCGCGGTGGTGGCGACGTGCGTACCGCTCCTCACGATCTCGGCGCTCGTCGTGCCGGGATCCGACACGAAGGCCCTGGCCTGGGTCGTGCCCGCCCTGGCCCTGTCGCTCGCGAGCCTCGTGATCTCGACGTTCACCTCGCTCCTGCGAGCAGCGATCGCCGTTGCCGGCGCGTGGTGCATGCTCGTCGGCGCAGCGGGGGTGGCCGACGAGGTCGCGCTCCTCTTCGACGGCGGGGGGCAGCTGGCCTTCCTCGCGATCGCCGTCTGTGCGTCCTTCCTGCTCGCCCGGCGACGGGAGCGGTTCGACATGGAGGGGTTGCGAAGACGCCGAACGCTGGTCGATGCGGCCGATGCCGAGCGCCGTCGCATCGAGCGGAACATCCACGACGGTGCCCAGCAGCAGCTCGTCGCGATCGGGGTGAAGGCGGGTCTCGCGCGCGCGTTCGTCGTGAAGGACCCCGATCGAGCGATCGCGATCATCGACGAGCTTCGAGCCGATGCGCAGCACGCACTCGACGGCCTGCGCGAGATGACCCGGGGCGGATACCCGCCCGTCCTCGCCGACGAGGGGCTCGAGGGCGCGCTCACCCTGCAGACGAAGCGCGCCGCCGTGCCGGTCACGCTCGAGGTCCGCGACGTCGGTCGACTGCCGAAGCCCCTCGAGATCGCCGTGTACTTCTGCTGCCTCGAGGCGATGCAGAACGCCGCGAAGTACGCCCACGCATCGGCGCTCACCGTCACTCTCAGGCGCTCGGTCGACGAGGTCACGTTCTCCGTCGGCGACGACGGCATCGGCTTTGACCCCACCACCGTGCGACGAGGGATCGGCATGCGGAGCATGTCCGAGCGGATCGGATCCCTCGGCGGCGAGCTCGAGGTTCGCTCTGCCCCCGGTGCCGGAACCGTGGTCACCGGTCGGCTCGGCGTCGCCGGGGCGAGCATCGGGACGGACCTGCGTCACTCCGAGATGTAAACGTTCGACGACGCCCGCGCGTAGGGAAGGTCGGATGGAACGCACGACGAGCCTCGACATCGACACGATCGAACCTCTCGGAGACTTCGACGCGTTCTTCCACGCCAACTTCGAGCGAACCGCACGGGCCGCGGCGTTCGTCACGAGGGACGCCGGCACTGGGCAGGACCTCGCGCAAGAGGCGTTCACGCGACTGCTGGAACGATGGAGCGAGATGACATCCCCAGAACATGCGAGGAACTGGGTGTACCGGGTGGCGATGAACCTGGCTCGGTCACATCTGCGCAAGCATCTGCGCGTCTTCCTCTACGGACTCCACCGGCGCGACGACGTCGACGGCGGCAGTGCCACGACGTCTTCCGATGACTGGCTCGAGGTCGCCCGCGCACTCGGCGCGCTGTCCCCTCGACAGCGCGAATGCGTCGTCCTCGTCGACTACACCGACATGGATGCGGCCGGAGCGGCCACCGTGTTGGGGCTGTCGCCAGCGACCGTGCGGGTGCACGTGATGCGTGGGCGGCGAGCCCTGCGAGAGGGCCTCGGCATCGATCCCAGGGAGGAACAGCCATGAGGGCCGACCCCGATCTCCATGCGCGGCTCGACCGGGCCGGCAGCCACATCGACGTCGATGCGCATCGTCGGCTCGCTGAGATCCATGCCGTCGCAGAGCGGCGCTCCCGTACGAGCCGCAACCGGGCCCTCGCGGTGGCCGCGGTCGTGGGCATCCTCGCCGTGCTCGCTGCGTGGCAGCTTCGCTTCTCGGAGGATCGTGCCCCCGTGCCCGGCGCGACGGCCGGACCCAGCGGGCTGATCGCCTACCTGGGGGCGTACGAAGGGTCGCGAGACCTGTTCGTCCTCGATGCTTCCACTGGCGAGAGCCGACCGCTCTACGAAGGGAGGGCGACCGTGCTCTGGGGAGCGTGGTCCCCCGAGGGCTCGCGGCTCGCCCTCATCCTCGAGCTGGACGGATCCGGCTACGAGGTCGTCGTCGCCGACGCGGATGGGAGCGACCCCGTCACGATCGTCGAGAGGGACGACACGGGAGCCGTCGGCCCCGACCTCCTCAAACTCGCGTGGTCCCCGGACGGTTCCCGTATCGCGTACGCGGGCCGGACGCAACAGCGAGGTGTCGCGAACCGCACGATCTTCGTCGTGGACGCCGACGGGAGCGGTCGCCCGATGGTGCTCGACGGGCACTGGGAAGACGTGTCCTGGTCCCCCGACGGTCGGCGTCTGGTGTTGGTCGGGTTCCCCGATCCCAAGGATCCGACGTTCGACCTCTACACGAGCGACCCCGACGGATCGAACCTTGCGCGACTCACGGACGACGCGTCGATCGAGCGCACGCCTTCCTGGTCGCCGGACGGCAGCCAGATCGTCTTCAGCGCCGAGTCCGTTCCCGGCATCTTCGTGATCGCTGCCGACGGCTCCGACGTTCGCAGGCTCACGGACCGCGGTGGGTGGGACCTCCTGCCGGTCTGGTCGCCCGATGGCGCGTGGATCGCCTTCACGAGCGACCGCGGCGCGACGCCCGAGCAGCAGACGGCGAACCGATCCGGCGACGACGTCACCGGGTTCGCGCTCTACCTGATGCGTCCCGACGGCTCCGACGTTCGCCCTCTCGTGGAGGAAGACGGCGCCCTCCTGTATCCGACCTCGTGGACCCGATGAGGCCCGACCGGACCTCATCGCGCCGACCTGCCTTCCGCTCACGAGGTAGGCTGGAGTCCTCGGGACCCACCCGGGGGTTCGCGCAGAGCGATCGCGACGGCCCGCCTCTCGCCGCCACTCGCCCCCACGGATCCACGCCGTACCGCGAAGGGGGAATGCCGTGACGAAGGCACGAGGGATCGATCGGGTGCAGTACGGACCACCGGGGTCGGGCAAGGGCGCGACCTCCCGAGCCTCACACGGCCGCCTCTGCGACGAGCCCGGGTGCACGACCGTGCTGTCCACGTACAACGCGTCGACGACGTGCTGGCTGCACACCGGGGCGACCCCCAAACACCCTCTGGCACGGTCCTGAACCCGGAACCGGTGCGCCGCAGCTGACCTCGTACCGGGTTCAGTCGGGGCCATCCCCTGCCGAAACACCATGTGCGTGCCGGGCACACCGGCCGCCCGAAGTCGGAGCATGGGAGGCCGGTGCGTGAGCGACACGATGACACAGACCCAGGGCGCGACCGATCCGGTCGGCTACGGGTCGCTGCTCGACCAGGTGATCGCTCGGTTCCGTGAGCAGAATCCCGGGTTCCTGATCGGCGACGACGTCATCCGCCGCTACCACCTCGCGATGCAGTCCCGCGGGTTCGTGATCCTCTCGGGAGCGAGCGGCACGGGAAAGACGTGGCTCGCTCAGGCCTACGCGGACGCGATCGGCGCCCGTCCGAAGCTCGCGGCGGTCGATCCGAGCTGGTCCTCGAATGAAGACCTCCTCGGCTACCTCTCCCCGCTCGACGGCTTCTACCACCACACGCCGTTCAGCGAGTTCGTGCAGGAGTCCGCCCGGGAGTGGACCTCCGCCGACCTCGCCGGGCGCACGGCGCGCGAGTTCCACGTGATCCTCGACGAGATGAACCTCGCTCGCGTCGAGCACTACTTCTCCCGGTTCCTCTCGGCGATGGAGGTCCGCTCGCGCGAAGGCATCGCTCGGCTCGACCTCGCACCCGGTCACACGGTCGAGCTGACGCCGAACCTACGGTTCGCCGGCACCGTGAACATCGACGAGACGACCCACGGATTCGCCGACAAGGTCTACGACCGCGCGCAGCTGCTCGAGCTGCCCCTGCAACGGAGCTACGTGGTCGAGTACGTCGCGGACGAGCCCTACGGCGACGTGCTGTTGCGCGTCTGGGATGCCTTGCGCCCGATCGCGCCGTTCGGATTCCGCGTGCTCGAGGAGATGCACCACTACGTGATCGCGGCCGGTGAGGTCGGCGTCGACTGGCAGGTCGCCCTCGACGAGCAGTTCGTGCAGAAGGTGCTGCCGCGCGTGCGCGGCGCCGACGTGCGTCTCGACGAGGGACTCGGCGACTTCCTGCAGGCGCTCGGCGACGGGTTCCCGCTCGCGCGCGCGAAGGTCGAGACGATGCGCGAGGACTACGCCACCCATGGCTTCGCCAGCTACTTCTGAGCGGGTCCCAGGCGAGCAAGCAGCCCCGATCCCGATCGAGGTGCTGCAGGGGATCGTGCGAGGGGTCGACGGGCGGCCCGGTCTCGTGGACGTGCTCCCCCGGCTGCAGGAACGCCACCGCCTCGACCTGGTCCGTGTGGAGCGCTGGACCTCCGGCGACCTCGCTCGTCATCCCGAGCCTCGCGAGCTGATCCGCAGCCGGCGACGCCCCGGCAACCTCGACGAGCACGGCCGCCTGAAACGGGTGTTCGACGCGAGGCGGGTGCTAACCCCCGACATCCACGAGAACCGCGTCGTGCTCCATGCCGTGCGGGAGGTGCGCAAGGCGCTCGAGGCGAGCGAGGACCCGTCAGCCGCAGAGGCGCTCTTCGAGCTCGACGCCGCGATCGCTCAGACCTCGTACCTCGAGGAAGTGGGGCGCCTGCGCGGGCTGCCGGGCGTGCCGACGGCGACACTCGCCGGCGATCCTCTCTACCGCACCGTCTATCAGGCGTGGCTGATGCTCCGCCGGTCGGCCGAGGGGACCTCAGAACGTCTTGGGCAAGGCCAGCAGTAAGACGACACCGATCACCAGCATGACGACGGCCGTCGAGATCATCATGACCTGCATCGAGTAGCGCCGCGACTTCGGAGCCAGCCCCGCGAACAGCAGCACCGACGCGAACAGCACGGTCAACAACACGTAGTTGTCCGCGCGCTGGTTGTCCGTCAACGCCTCCTGGAAGCGCGCCGCAGCCTCACGCTCGAGTCGATCGGCCTCGGCGTTCGCCTCGAGCCGGTACTCCGGCATCTCGAACGGCGTCCCGGGCGCGGCTTCCGGATCCTCGGCGGGCTCGAGCGCGATCCACGCCTCGAGGGCGGGCTTGAACTCGTCGCGCGCCCGTTCGAGGTAAAAGCTCTGCAGCCGCTCGTCACCGGCGGCGTACGCGTCGACGTACTGCTCGAAGACCGACACGTCGATGATGGTCAGCTGCCCTGCCAGCGTCGAGTTCCTGACGGACTCCTGCCGGGCGGCCGCCGCCTCGGAGTACGCGGTCGCCTGCTCGCCGCTCCACTTCGCGGACTGGAACGCCGACCACGCAGCGAGCACGGTCGCGATCGCCAGGAGGGCTGCGCTCGCGATGTCGACGCGTCGCTCGCGCGCCTCGGTCAGTCCTGCCGTGAACCCCTCCGCCACGATCCCCGCGTCCTTCCGTCCTCGGTGACGACCGCAGGGTATCGGAGTCCGCTCGACTGCTCGTCAGGCGCCCATCGGGTGCCAGACGGTCTTCGACTCCGTGAATGCCGTGATCTCGTAGGGGCTCTGCGACGCGTCGTCGAACGGATCCGACGCAGGGGCTCGATGCACACGCTTCACGTTCTCGGCGGCCGCGCGCTCGGTGTCGGCGAGCAGGTCGTCGGGCACGCCGGTGACGTCGAGGCCGTTCACGTCCATGTGGCTCGCGAGCCACGGCACGAGCTCGGCGGTGCGTCCGGTGAGGATGTTCACGACCCCGGCCGGCACGTCGCTCGTCGCGAGCACCTCGGCGAGCGAGACCGCCGGCAGCGGCGAGCCCTCGCTCGCGATCACGACCGCGCTGTTGCCACTCACGATCGCCGGAGCGAGGCGCGAGACGAGCCCGAGCAGCGCCTGGTCGCCGGGGGCGACGATGCCGACCACGCCGGTCGGCTCGGGAAGCGTGAAGTTGAAGTAAGGCCCGGCGACGGGGTTCGTCGCGCCGACCACCTGCGCGAGCTTGTCGGCCCAGCCCGCGTACCAGACCCACCGGTCGATCGAGGCGCTCACGCCACGCGAGGGATCGGTCGCTCCTGCGTCGGCGAGCTCGGCCTCGAACTGCGCACGTCGGCCCTCCATCATCTCGGCGACCCGGTAGAGGATCTGACCTCGCAGGAAGGCGGTGGCGCCCGACCAACCCGGGAACGCACCGCGGGCGGCGACGACCGCTTCCCGCAGGTCCTTGCGGGACGCCCGGGACACCTGGGCGAGCGGCTTCCCGTCGTGCGTGGCGACCTCGTAGGAGCGTCCGCTCTCGCTGCGCGGGAACGCCCCGCCGATGTACAGCTTGGCCGTGCGGCGAACCTCGACGCGGCCGGTCACCGCGAGCCTCGTTCGAACGTCAGGTAGGGCTCGAGGCCGTGCAGGCCGCCTTCCCGGCCGAAGCCGCTCTCCTTGTATCCGCCGAACGGCGACGTCGGGTCGAACCGGTTGAACGTGTTCGCCCAGACGACGCCGGCGCGCAGGCGTGAGGCTATGTGCAGGATGCGCGACCCCTTCTCGGTCCAGATGCCGGCCGACAGGCCGTACGGAGTGTTGTTCGCCTTCTCGACGGCCTCGTCGACCGTCCGGAACGTGAGGATCGAGAGCACGGGCCCGAAGATCTCCTCGCGCGCGATGCGGTGGCTCTGCGAGACGCCGGTGAACAACGTGGGCCGGAACCAGAATCCACGATCGGGCAGGTCGCACTCGGGCTGGTAGATCTCGGCGCCCTCCTCGACGCCCGACTCAACGAGCTCCTCGATCTTCGAGAGCTGGGCTTTCGAGTTGATCGCGCCGACGTCGGTGTTCTTGTCGAGCGGATCGCCGACGCGCAGCGTCTGCAGGCGGTCCTTCAGCTTGTCGAGCAGCACGTCGAAGACCGGCTCCTGCACGAGCAGTCGCGAGCCGGCGCAGCAGACGTGCCCCTGGTTGAAGAAGATGCCGTTGATCACGCCCTCGACCGCCTGATCGATCGGCGCGTCCTCGAACACGATGTTGGCGGCCTTCCCGCCGAGCTCGAGCGTGAGGCGCTTCGGCGTGCCGGCCGTGGCGCGACGGATCGCCTTGCCGACCTCGGTCGAGCCGGTGAACGCGATCTTGTCGACGTCGGCGTCGACGAGCGCCGCGCCCGTCTCCCCCGCTCCCGTCACGATGTTCACGACGCCGGGCGGCAGCTCGGCCTCCTGCAGCACCTCGGCGAGCAGCAGCGCGGTGAGCGGCGTCGTCTCGGCGGGCTTCAGCACGACCGTGTTGCCGGCGGCGAGCGCCGGAGCGATCTTCCAGGCGAGCATCAGTAGCGGGAAGTTCCACGGGATGATCTGGCCCGCCACCCCGACCGGCGCAGCCGTGCCGCGCCCGGGGAACGCGTACTCGAGCTTGTCGGCCCAGCCCGCGTAGTGGAAGAAGTGGGCCGCGGCGAGCGGCACGTCCACGTCGCGCGACTCCTTGATCGGCTTGCCGCCGTTCATGCTCTCCAGGACGGCGAACTCCCGCGAGCGCTCCTGGAGCAGCCGGGCGATCCGGTAGA
>JBGGNG010000176.1:0-9266 GCA_041287635.1 Actinomycetota bacterium
GGAGATGACGTTCGAACACGAATACTCCAGCGATACCTGCACCGGCTCGTTCGACGTGGTGGCGACGGCTGACGAGGTCGTGGCGCACTACCGGGGAGAGTTGGAGCGGGACGGCTGGACGGTCGCCATCGACGACGTGCCGACGGGATCCGCGGAGGGCGAGCCGGTCGACACACGCGAGCTCCAGGCCACCCGTGACGGCGCGGTGTTCACCATCGCTCTCGAGTCGTGGTCGGGCCGGACGAGCGCCGTCATCCGAGTCGACGCCTCGGCATAGGGGTGGCGCGAGCCTCCCGCCCGGGATCGAGTCCTCCTACTCCGAGATCGCTGTCTCCGCTCTCTTACGGGCCGCGTGGGCATCGACCTCGTCCACCATGCGCGCCAGGTTCTCGAGCAACTGCTCGCGCGTCATGAGATGCGGACCGTAGCTCTCCGGCTGGGACGTGTTCACGTATCGCACTTCGCTCGCATGTTCGGGACCCCATAGCGTTCCGAGGTCGTAGCGGTAGACGGTGCCGAGCGTCACGGCGCAGCCCCTGGACGTGTCCCAGATCCGCGGGAGCGTCGTCGTCATCGCCGTCGGCCTCATCGTGCCCTCCTAACCCAGACCTCTCGCCCAGCCGAGCGTATGGGCGATGACGATCGATGCGACGGGTCATCCGATCCGCGACAGGGGGGCCAGAGAGCCCGGTGGTGGAGGCGGGTGAGGGAGCCGGCTTCCTCCAACGGTGAGAACATCGACCGATGCGTCGGATGTTGATCGGAACCCGTGACGGACTCCGGACGATCGTCGAACGCGGTCCCGTCGGGCCCCTCCTATTCGCCGATCGCTCCGTCACCGCCGTCGCTCGTGACGGATCCGAGCTCTGGGCGATCGTGGATCGGTCAGAGGTCTGGCACGCGCCCGACGAGGACTGGCGCCGGGTGACCACGCTCGAAGGCCATGAGGCGACGTGTCTGGCCATGACCGACGCGCTCCATGTGGGCTCATCCGAAGCGAGATTGTTCCGACTCGCCGGCAGCACGCTCGAGCCCGTCGTCGCGTTCGACGATGCCGACGGCCGATCGGAGTGGTACACGCCCTGGGGCGGACCGCCCGCCACTCGATCCATCTCCGAGTGGGGCGACGACGTCTACGTGAACGTGCACGTCGGTGGCATCCTGCACACCGGCGACCACGGCCGAACCTGGAACCGGACGATCGACATCGACGCCGACGTCCACCAAGTGGCGACCGCGCAGGGGCTCGTCCTGGCTGCGTGCGCAGGTGGACTCGCGACGAGCGCGGACCGCGGCGAGACGTGGTCGACGCGGAGCGAGGGTCTCGAGGCACCGTACTCGCGTGCCGTGGTCGTCTGCGGAGACACCGTCCTCGTCTCTTCTTCCGACGGCCCTCGTGGTGGTCGAGCGGGCGTGTATCGGGGCGACATCCGCGGCGGCGCGTTCGAGCGGTGCACGGCCGGCCTCCCCGGATGGTTCGACGACAACATCGACACCTACCGGCTCGACGCGCTGAACGACGGATCGTTCGCCGCCTTCGGCACGTCCGACGGGCGCCTGTTCGGTTCGGACGACGCCGGGTCGACCTGGCACGAGCTCGCCTCCGATCTGGGCGCGATCCAGCATGTCCTCGTGCTGTCCGAGTGAGCCACGGCCTCCAGATGCACGGACACGGGTGCCTCGATGACACACGTCAGCGCGAACAGGATCGGCGTGGTAGGTTCGAAAGAGCGCTCGCCCATGCGCTGAGACCTCGGCCGACACCGACACGATGGCCCTTCACGACCTCGCCACGCTCGCCGATGCCCTGACCTTTGCGCTGCTCACGGCGGTCTCGGGCGCGATCGCGTGGGGCGTTTTCAGGGTCGCGGCACGTCGGTACGGGATCCGCCGAACGACGAGCACCGTTTCGGCCGGCGCGGTCCTGACCCTCGCCCTGGGCACCATGGCGATGTGGTCTGCTCGTGGGGGGACGGAGGCGAACACGGGGGGCGCCATCCCCGACGGATCCGCCCCGGAAACCCAACGGACGACGACGCCCACGATGCCGGCGCTCGAGCCGGCAGCGCCGCCTTCGACGGATGAGCGGCTCGTCGACGCGAACGCCGCGCAGGTTCGTGATGGTTCGCAGGACGAAGTCCCGAACCCCGACCCGACCGACGACGCCCCGGGCGGCTCCGGGCCCGGAGATCCCGGAACGACCCCCGACCCACCGCCTTCCCAGAGCCCGCCGCCCGACCCTCCACCTTCCCAGAGTCCGCCGCCCTCCCCCCTCCCCCCTCCCCCTTCCCCCTCGCCGTCACCGGACGATGACGATGACGATGAGGATGAGGACGACGACCGGCGGGCGACGTCGTGAACCTCGTCGAATCAGGGTTGCAGATCCCGTGACCGAACCGCGGCTCCCTCGTCACCGCCTATAGAGCGTTCGGCGACGTGTACCGTGCCCCGATGGCTGACGGCGACGATCAGCTCCCGCTCTACACGGAGCTCGCGCCGTGGTTCCACCTGCTGACCGCGCCCGAGGACTACGAGCTCGACGCCCGGCACGCGCTCGACGTGCTCACCGAGGCGATCGGCGAGCCCCCGCGGACGATCCTCGAGCTCGGGTCGGGAGGGGGCAACAGCGCGTCCCACATGAAGGCGCAGGCGACGCTCACGCTCACCGACCTGAGCGCGCAGATGCTCGAGCTCAGCCGCACGATCAACCCCGAGGTCGAGCACGTGCAGGGCGACATGCGCACGCTGCGCCTCGACGGCCGCACGTTCGACGCGGTGTTCGCGCACGACGCGATCAGCTACCAGCTCACCGAGCACGACCTGCGCGCGACGTTCGAGACGGCGTTCGTGCACCTGCGCGCCGGCGGCGCGGCGATCTTCGAGCCCGACATCACGCGCGAGGCCTACGCCGACGCCACCCACCAGGGCGGGCATGACGGCGCCGACGGGCGGGGTCTGCGTTACCTGCAGTGGCGCACGGATCCGGACCCGAGCGACACCTGGTACGTGGACGAGTTCGCGATGCTGCTGCACGAGGCCGACGGCACGAGCCGCATCGCCCACGACGTGCACCGGCTCGGCATGTTCCCGCGCGCGACGTGGTTCGAGCTGCTCGAAGACGTCGGGTTCGTCGACGTTCGAGCGGTGGCCAGCCCCTACGCCGACGGGGAGGAGGGGGTCGGTGCCGAGAGCTTCGTCGGCCGACGCCCCACCTGATCGCTCGGCAAGCGCGGGGCAAGGAACCGGAAACCCCGTTTGACCGTTCCCGCGTCGCTCCCATAGCGTCGACGGGTCCACCGATCCGAGCCCTAGGAGGTCAGCACGATGCCGTCAATCCTCAACCCGTACCTCAACTTCGATGGCAACACCCGCGAGGCGATGGAGTTCTATCGCGACGTCTTCGGCGGCGAGCTCGTGATCAACACGTTCGGCGAGTACGGGACCGACGACCCCGCGATCGCCGACGGCACGATGCACGCGCAGCTCGAGGCGCCGAACGGCTTCACGCTCATGGCGTCCGACGGGCCTCCGGGTTCGGCGATCAACTTCGGCGACAACATCTCGATCTCGTTGAGCGGCGACGACGCCGGCGAGCTCCGCGGCTACTGGGACAAGCTCTCCGACGGCGGGACCGTCGCGATGCCGCTCGAGAAGCAGATGTGGGGCGACGAGTTCGGCATGTGCGTCGACAAGTTCGGCATCCAGTGGATGGTGAACATCGCGGGGTCGCCGCCGGCCTAAGCTGACGCCGTGGACCGTCGGTCGAGGCGCCGCGTCGTCACGTGGACCGTGGCCTTCGCCCGTCGTGGTGGCGACCGACGGGGACGATCGGCTCGCCGTGTTCCCCGCCGACTGCCGCACCGACGGTGGGGCCTGCGGGCCGACGTGGACCGCGGAGGGACGGTTACTACAGCACACGCTGCACGATGACGCGATCGTCGCGCTGATCAGCGATAGGCGCCGCGCCAGCCTGGCGGTGTTCCCCGTCTCCTGCGACGACCCCTGCACACCGACCTTCACGTGGACCCGCCGGCGGGAGAGCTGGCTGCTCGTGGACATCGTGATCGCGAACGACGTCGCGTACTTCGTGATGAACCCGAGGCTGTATGGCGTGTCGCTCGGGTGCGCCTCCGGCGGAGCGTGCGAGCTCGTCTTCCGTGCTCACCGAGGCGATGCGCCGACCACGCCGGCCGTCGTCGACGGGCGCATCATCTTTACGTCGGGTGCCGAGCCGACCGAGGTCGCCGCGTTCGACGAGGGATGCGCGCTGCCGTGCGAACCGGCGTGGACGGCGACCACCGAGTACGGCGAGGTCGCTCCCGACCCGGGGCCTGGCCTCGCCTTCACGACCTCGCGCGGCCTGATCACCGCGTGGCCGGCGGACTGTACGGATCCGTGTGCGGCCGCGTGGACGGCGAGGATGCGAGGCGGACCGCACGTGGAGTACGTCACCGATCGATGGGTGGTGGCAATGCCCACGGCGATCGCCGGGTGGCCGTGTTCCCCGTGGACTGCGACGACCCGTGTCGCCCGAGGTGGTCGAGGCGGTTCCGCCGTCAGGTGTACGCCGCGAGCGGGATCGGAAACGACGTCGCGTTCACCCTGCACCGGCGCGTGCTCGGCTTCCCGCTGTGGTGCGGCGCGAGCTGCGATCCGGCGTGGCGCGGTCGGCTCCCCAAGGGCGAGCCGTGGTGGCCCGATACGGGACGCTCCTCGGTCGTCGTGTATGCGCGCACGGATTTCCTCGGCGGCGGCGTACTCAGTGGTTTCGTCGCGGCCTCCACGTGACGATGAGGGCCGCTCTCACGCGCGTCCGCGAACGATCCACGCGGTTGCCGTCAGCGTGAACGGTCCGTCGCCGAGGAGCTGGCGACACCGGTCCCGCACGCTCGCCAGTTCCTCGTCGCCCAGCGTTCGAGCATAGGCGCCCGCGGGTCCGACCCCGAGGGTGAACGGCGCCCACCAGTCGTCGAAGCTCTCGTGCTCACAACGGACGGTGAGTTCCGCTTCCTCGGTACGATCGATCCCCGCCGAGCCGAACAGCTCCGAGAGATGGCCGCGCCGAGCACCGGCGAGGCCCGATTCGTCCTGGTCCTCAGGGCGGATCTCGCGAGCTGCCTGCCAGAACGCGGAGATCGGAGATCGATCGCCCGCGTGGTCCCAGACGGACGCCACCACGCGGCCGGCCGGCCGGGTCACGCGTGCCATCTCAGCGAGCCCGGCAACGGGATCGGCCATGAAGTGGACCACGAGTTGCGCGCACGTGGCGTCGAACATGCCGTTCGAGAACGGCAGTTCCTCCGCCGACGCGAGCCAAACATCCACGCCTGGATACCGACTCCGTGCCGCGGTGACGAACGGCCCGGATGGGTCGACGGCCGTCACCGCTTCGTGGCCGACCGTTCCGATGAGCTCGCCGGTGAGGGCACCCGGCCCGCATCCCACGTCGAGCACGCGTTGACCGACGCGGATGGCTGCGAACTCGCAGAAGGGCGGTGCGAGCTTCGCTGAGTACCGGCCCATGAACCGGTCGTAGGAGGTGGCGGGGAGGTCGAAGCTCATCCCGGCATCAGCCGCATGAGCGGCACCGGATCGGGCACGCCCTTGAGGGTCGCATCGCCGATCGGCGTCCATGAGAGCTCAGGCGTCAGGTCGGCCACCTCGCGGATCGCGGTCACCGAGCTCGCGGCGGCCGCGTCGCAGATGCGTGAGGCCAGGTTCACCGTGTGCCCGAAGTAGTCGCCGTCGCGGCGGATCAAGGCGCCGACCGTGACGCCGGCGCGGGCGGCGGGCAGGCCGGCGCGCTCGGCCAGCTCGATCACCGCGGACGCGCCCGCCACGGCATCGGTGGCTGACGGGAAGTGCACCATCGCGCCGTCGCCGAGGAGCTTGATCACCCGGCCTCGGTTGCGGACGGCGGCGGCTCGCACGACGTTCGCGAGCTCGCGGCTGCGTTCCGCGGCCTGCTCGTCGCCGAGCTCCTCCGTCAGGCGCGTGAAACCGCTCAGGTCGACGAACACGATGGCCTCGGGCGCGTGGTCGGTCCGTCGTCGGACCCCGATCTCGTCGAAGAGCAGCTCCAGCTGCTCGGCCGTGTTCTCGAACTGCTGGCGCTCCAGCAGCCGTCGATGGATCAGGAACGACGTGCGGAACCCCAACTCGACGAGCTGCTGCCGGATCTCCGCGCTCGCCTCGAGCATCTGGGCGCGCGGCACACCGGAGGCGGTCATCCGGTCCTGCACGTCGGTGCGGAACAGCGCGCGTTGGTGCTCGGCCATGCGATCGAGGTGCTCGGCGAACACCCGGAGCGTGCGCAGCACGGTCTCCTGAGGTAGGCCCGCGCCGATCGCGGTCGCGCCGAACCCGAGGAGCTCGGCGTCGTCGTCGCGGATCGGCGCGTCGGGGTCGGCCTCCGGCAGCCCGAGCGCCTGCAGGAAGCGACCCATCAGGGCGGGGTCGAGTCCGAGCTCCCCTGCCACCTGCGCGTGGGTCTGCGGGCGCAGGCCGACGGGCTCACCCAGCACCAGGCGGGAAAGCTCGGGCAGGACGCCGCGGGTGGTCGCCGCCCCGATGTCGTCGAGGGTGATGCCCGAGGCCCCGAACGCGAAGGCGAGTCGCGCCGTGGCGAGGTCGCCGGCCGCGAAGGTGCCGTCGGCATCGGGAGCCAGGATCCCGACCCGCGCGAGCTCCTCGATGCGCTCCGGCCCGACGCCGGTGCGCGAGGCGAGGGTGGCCGCGTCGATCCGCTCTCCCGCCGGCATGTGCGCAGTGTAGGTGGGGTGGGGGGCTGCGTGGCTGGACTCGGCAAGGACCTCCGGAGTGGCACCAGCAACGGAAGACGGAGGTCCTTGCCGAGTCGCCGCGAGGGCTCCCCATCTCCTCGCCGGCGGCCGATCAGAGGTCGATCTCGGGGGCGACCTCCTGCAGCCCCTCGATCGAGACCGCGAGGAACTCGTCCAGCGGCAGGCCGAGGCTCTCTTCGACGCCGGTGACTTCCTCGCGGTTCACCCCAGGCGCGAACGATCGCTCCTTCAGCTTCTTCTTCACGCTCGAGACCTTCATGCCGGCCGAGCGCTCGGGGCGCACGAGCGCCGATGCGACGAGCAGACCCGCGACCGCGTCGGCGTGCACGACCGCCGTCGACATCCGGTCGGTGCGATACTCCTCGTAGGCGTGGGCGAGCACGCCGTTCACGACGCGCTCGTCGACGCCGGCCTCGCGGAGCCACCCGGCGGCCATGCGAGCGTGCTGCGCGCCGTCGTCGCCGGTGTGGTCCTGATCGAGGTCGTGGAACAGGCCGGTGAGGCCCCACAGGTCCTGGTCCTCGTCGAACCGGTGGGCGAGCGAACGCATCACGCCCTCGACCGAGACCAGGTGCCGGTAGGTCGTCTCCTTGAGGCAGCGCTCGCGAGCGAACGTATGGGCGGTCTCGCGGTCCATCAACGCCTCGGCCACACCAGGCATCCTAGGGGAGCCAGCATGGGGCAGACCGATGCCGACGTTTCTCGCCGTGCCCGGTGAACCTGAGAGCGTGAGGATCTCAGACTTCGTCGAAGGCCCGAACGAGCAGATGGTGGTAGCCGTAGCCGTCGAGCTCCTCGTCGCCTTCCTCGACCAACGTCAGCTCCGCGTCGGCGAGCCAGCGACGGACCTGCTTCCGGCTGGGGTAGTGGTGGTACCCACCGGTCGCGTCGTCGGCGCGATCACCGAAGACGACGGGAAGTCCGGCCGCGGTCGCCTTGTCGAACGCCCGCGCCAGGCTGCTCCGATCGACCTGCTCGACGGTCAGGTACAGGTGCGCGTCGGGCCGGATCGCGCGTCGCAGGTTGGTCAGGACGAGCGGCCACTCTTCCGGCGGCACGTGTTCCATCGCGTCGACGCACATCGCGGCGTCGAACGCCCCCTCGAACGCCAGCTCCTGGAGGCCGACGTGCTCGAGCCGCACATCGGGATGCTTCACTCCCGCCCGCTCGAGCATCCCGGCCGACTGGTCGGCTCCGACCACCTGGCGGCCGGCGGCGAGGATCATGCCGAAGTAGGGGCCGGTGCCGCAAGGTGCATCGAGCAGCGTTCCCCCTTCGGGCGTGGTCTCGATCAGCCGATCGACGAACCGCCGATGGAGGACGGTGATCGGGTCATAGCCTTCGTCGTAGGACGACGCATCACGCGTGTAGTCGGCCTCGACCGACGCGCGGCGTTCCCTCAGCCAGGCTGCCCGGTCCATGGATGCCATGATGCGCCCCGCAGCCGGGCGGCGCAGAAGGCTTCAAGGTCAGTGGACCCCCGACCGAAACTTGAGCCATGGCATCGGCGACGGGCGCCCTCAACGTTCGGTGGATCAGGAGCGGTGATCGGTTCATGCTCGGCCACACCCAGGAGGAGCCTCACTTCTACGGGATCTGGGCCCGCGACGGCGGCGCCGAACCCCGCGCGAGGTTCCCGTTCACGGAGCACGGCAAGAGCGAGGCGATGTCGGCCTTCCTGACCGTGGAACCGAACGCCGCAGCTGTGTCGCTCGACGGCGGGATCTCCCCTTCCGCGACCCCCGGAGCGCCTTCCGCCCTTCAGATGCAGCCGGGTTCGGTGAAGCCGGCCGGGAACGCCGCCGCTGTCATCTCGCTGGTCCTCGGCATCCTCGGGATGGTGATCCCGCTCATCCTGAGCGCCCCCGCGATCGTCTTCGGCTTCATCGGTCTGAGCAGCGCCAACTCGCGGGGCGCTCCCGGCAAGGGGCTCGCCATCGCTGGTCTCGTGCTCGGCCTCATCGGAACGCTGATCGGCCTCGGCGTCATCGGGAAACTGGGCGGGATGACGTAGGTCGAGGTCGATGTTCGCGGCTCACTCGGAGGGGTGCGGCCTCGAGCTCCACTCCTCGACCTGCCGCACCACGTCCGCGGCGTTGAACCACGCGTTCTCCCGAGCGATCAAGCCGTCACGGAGCTCGAAGACGTGCAGGATCCTCACGCGCACCGGCGCGCCGCCGCCGTCGATGCCGGACCAGGTGCCTTGCACATGGCCGGTCAGGATCGACTCGTCGATGACCGCGGCGCCGTCATCGGCCGAGACCCGCCAGACCGACTCGAGGTGCACGTCGGGGATCGCGTCGATGATGCCCGAGTAGACGCCGCCGACGCTCTCCTTGCCGTGGAACGGTGACAAGGGATGGGTGATGTCGTCCCAGATGATGTCGTCGGTGTACGTCGCGAGGGTGCCGGCGACGTCGTGTGCGTTCTCCGCGGAGAAGTGCCGATCGATGATGTCCACGC
>JBGGNG010000177.1:0-4261 GCA_041287635.1 Actinomycetota bacterium
CGGCGCACGAGCGCGTGGTCGTCCACGACCAAGATCCTCATCGTTCCTCTCCTTGCACTCCGACGGGGAGCACGGCGATCACTCGAACGCCGCGTCCGGGGGTCGACTCGATCTCGAGTGAGCCGTCGATCTCGTGTACACGTGTGCGAAGCAGTCGAAGCCCGAAGTGGGGGTCGTCGTCGGTGACGGCCGCGATGCCGCGGCCGCGGTCGGTGACCTCGATCCGAAGGGTGTCCGGACCGGCGACGACCTTCACGGTGACGTCCTTGGATCCAGAGTGCTTGGCGGCGTTGGTGAGTGCTTCCCCCACGACGCTGTGCGCGGTCTCCAGCACCGGCGCCGGTACGGCGTCGAAGTCGCCCTCGAGCGTGACGCGAGCCGGCAGCTTCCAGCGCTCGACCAGCTCGTGGACGAACGTGGCGAACGACGGGTCCTCGCGAAGCCTGCCCGCGTCGAGCTGGAAGAGCACTTCGCGGATCTCGCTCAGATCGTGGCGGATCGCGTCCTCGATCTCGTGCAGCGATGCGATCGCGTCGGCCGGCTCCGTCTCGATCCGGTGGCGAAGCACCTGCAGTTCCAGGATCGCGCTCGTGACGGACTGGGTCAGACCGTCGTGGATCGTCATCGCCCAGCGTGTGCGCTCCTCGAGCATGAGCGACTCCACCGTCGCCAGCACGGGGGCCGGAACGGTGGTGTCGATGCGCTCGATGGCGCGCGCGTACTGTCGGGGAACGCTCACGGGTGGATCCGTCCCTTTCGGTCGGGGCCGTTCGTTCTAGTGCCTTTTCGGCACGGAACCCGCTGCCCTTGACCTCCGGCACGGGTCCGGATGGAAACGACCCACGGTCCGAAGGCCGGGGGTCGTTCTCCAGAGAAGTGGGTCGAGGCGGGATCGCGGGTCGAACGCCGGATCTCGATGAGCATTGCCCAGGGTTCGGCCGTTCCCGAAACGGTTGCAGTGCATCGGTGCACGCTCTCTGCCCTTGGACGCTAACAACGAACTTGTCAATGGAATACTCAAGTTCTATCCTCGGTTCAGACTTAGGTACCGGAAGCCCGGATCCCCAGCGGTCCGGCCGAAGAGAAGGAGCAGCCTGCATGGCACGAGCAGTGGGGATCGACCTCGGCACGACGAACTCCGTAGTCGCCGTCCTGGAAGCCGGCGAACCCGTCGTTGTTCCGAACGCGGAAGGGAGCCGGACGACCCCATCGGTCGTCGGCTTCTCCAAGAACAACGAGATCCTGGTGGGCGAGGTCGCCAAGCGCCAGGCGATCACGAACCCCGACCGAACGATCCGGTCGGTGAAGCGCCACATGGGCGACAAGGATTGGTCGCTCGACGTCGACGGCAAGGGATGGACCCCGCAGGAGGTCAGCGCGCAGATCCTGCTGAAGCTGAAGCGCGACGCGGAGGCCTACCTCGGCGACACGGTCACCCAGGCGGTCGTCACCGTTCCGGCCTACTTCGATGACGCGCAGCGTCAGGCCACCAAGGAAGCCGGTCAGATCGCCGGCCTCGAGGTGCTGCGCATCATCAACGAGCCGACCGCGGCGGCGCTCGCCTACGGGCTCGACAAGCAGGACACCGAGCAGACCGTGCTCGTCTTCGACCTCGGCGGCGGCACGTTCGACGTCTCCCTGATGGAGATCGGCGACGGCGTCTTCGAGGTGAAAGCCACTCACGGCGACACGCAGCTGGGTGGCGACGACTGGGATCAGCGGGTGATCGACTGGCTCGTGTCCGAGTTCAAGAACGCGCACGGCGTCGACCTCGGCAAGGACCGAATGGCCCTGCAGCGACTGAAGGAGGCGGCCGAGAAGGCCAAGATCGAGCTCAGCCAGGTGGCAGAGACCACGATCAACCTTCCGTTCATCACCGCGACGGCCGAGGGGCCGCTGCACATGGAGCAGAAGCTCACACGCAGCGAGTTCGAGCGCATGACCCAGGACCTGGTGACTCGGTGCTCGACCCCGTTCGAGCAGGCGATCGCCGATTGGGGCAAGCCGGCCGAGCAGATCGACCACATCATCCTGGTCGGTGGTTCCACGCGCATGCCGATGATCCAGGAGCTGGTCAAGAAGCTCACGGGCGGCAAGGAGCCCCACAAGGGCGTGAACCCCGACGAGGTCGTCGCCGTGGGCGCCGCGATCCAGGCAGGCGTGCTGAAGGGCGACGTGAAGGACATCCTGCTCCTCGACGTGACCACGCTGACGCTGGGTGTCGAGACCAAGGGCGGCATCTTCACGAAGCTGATCGAGCGCAACACCACGATCCCGACGCGGAAGTCCGAGATCTTCACCACCGCAGACGACAACCAGACGACGGTGGAGATCCACGTGCTGCAGGGTGAAGCCGAGACCGTGATGAATCCTGCGGTGAAGTCTCTCGGGCGCTTCCACCTGATGGGCATCCCGCCCGCGCCGAGGGGCATGCCCCAGGTCGAGGTCGCATTCGACATCGACGCGAACGGCATCGTGAACGTCAGCGCCAAGGACCTCGCCACCGGCAAGGAGCAGGCGATGACGATCACGGGCGGCACGAGCCTGTCCAAGGACGAGATCGATCGCATGGTGGGCGACGCCGAGAAGTTCGCCGCCGAGGATCACGCGCGCCGGGAGACCGCCGAGGCGCGCAACACCGCCGACCAGCTGCATTACCAGGTGGCGAAGTTCCTCGAAGACAACCCCGAGACGATCCCGGCCGCCGACAAGGACGAGCTGGTCGAGAAGAACGCAGAGCTGAACAAGGTACTGGACGATGAGTCGTCCGACGCCGCCGCGCTCGCCGCCGCGAACGACGCGGTGATGCAGGTGTACCAGCGGGTCGGGCAGGCGATGGTCCAGAACCAGCAGGCGTCGGCCGCCGCAGGCGAGCCGACCGGCGACGGCACCGAGGCCGGCGCCGAACCGTCAGAGCCCGAGGGCGACGACGACGTCGTCGAGGGCGAGATCGTCGAGGAAGGAGGTGCGTCGTGATGCTCACCAGATGGGATCCGTTCCGTGATCTCAAGGGTGTGGAGGCCGAGTTCGACCGCATGGTCGGCCAGGCGTACTCGAAGAACGCCTGGGTTCCGGCGCTCGACATCCGTGAGACCGAAGACCGCTTCGAGGTGACGGCCGACCTGCCGGGCATGGGCTCGGACGACGTCGAGGTCACGTTCGAGGACGGCACGCTCGCGATCCGCGGACACCGCGAGTTTTCTCGCGAAGAGGACGAGGGCCAGTACCACCGGATCGAGCGCAGCTTCGGCTCGTTCGCTCGGTCGGTGCGGCTGCCTCGCGTGGCCGACCCCGAGCGCATCGAGGCGTCGTTCGACAACGGCGTGTTGACCGTGCTCGTGCCCAAGCGCGAAGAGGCGAAGGCACGCACGATCGAGGTCACGGCCAAGTGACCGACGATCGGGAACTGGACGAGGAACAGCCGCGGGTCCGCATCACGGATCGCCGGCGGTTCGCGAACCTGCCCGACGACGGGGGCGCCCCGGCCACAGCGGCCGGGGCCGCTCTCGGCGCCGAGGCAGAGCGCGCGGGTTCGGCGACCGAGCCCACCGAGGAGGAGGCTGCCGAGGTGGCCGGCGATCTGCAGGCCGCCCAGGGGGAGGCCCAGCAGTACCTCGATCACCTGCGTCGGTTGCAGGCCGAATTCGACAACTACCGCAAGCGGGTCATGAAGGAGCAGACGGAGCTGGCGGAGTTGGGCGCGATGCCGGTGGCCCGACGGCTGCTCGAAGTGCTCGACGATTTCGAGCTGGCGCTGATGTCGGCGACCGATCAGCCCGACTTCGACCGCTTCCTCAAGGGCGTCGAGTTGGTGTACGCGAAGCTCGTCGACGCCCTGACGGCCGAGGGCCTGGAACGGATGCGGGCCGAGGGCACGCCCTTCGACCCCGAGCGCCACGAGGCGCTGATGCAGACGGGCGACGGTGAGGGCGATCCGATCGTGGCCGACGTGCTGCGACCGGGCTACACCCTGAAGGGCCGCGTGCTGCGGCCGGCCGGGGTGAGGGTCGAGCGCACGGACTGAGCGTCGCACGGCCGATGACACGACGGAGGCAGGAGAGTGGCTGACGAGGTTCGCCGCGAGTGGTTCGAGAAGGACTACTACGGCGTGCTCGGCGTGCCCAAGAACGCCTCGGCATCCGAGATCAAGAAGGCCTACCGCTCACTCGCCCAGCGGTTCCACCCCGACGCGAACCCCGGCAACGCCGACGCCGAGGACCGATTCAAGGAGATCTCCGCCGCCTATGACGTGCTCGGGGAC
>JBGGNG010000178.1:0-3086 GCA_041287635.1 Actinomycetota bacterium
GGCATCGCCTGGTTCAAGGTGCAACCGAAGATCAGCGGCGGCGGCAAGGTGGAGGGGAAGGTTCTGGACGAAGGCTACGTCGCTCTCGCCGACAACAACCTGACGATGCCCGCGCTGGCGATGCTTCCGAGCGGGGAGGGCGCACTGGCGTTCTCCGTCCTCGGCGAAGACTTCTTCCCGAGTGCCGGGTACGTCTCGATCGATGAGGCGGGAAGCGTCTCTCCTGTGCATATCGCTGCGGCGGGGCTGGGCCCGGACGACGGGTTCACGTCGTACAAGGCGTTCGTCGGCGATCCGCCGAGGACCCGTTGGGGCGACTACGGCGCCGCCTGGACGGACGGGAGCGACATCTGGATCGCCTCCGAGTACATCGGCCAGACCTGCACGCTGGGGCAGTATTACCCAAGCCCGCCGAGCCTCGTCGGCTTCGGAAGCTGTAGCGGGACGCGCGTCTCGCTGACCAACTGGTTCACGAGGATCAGCAAGCTCACGCCGTAGGCATGGGCGAGGTGCGGAAGGTGAGGGCCGGCCGAGCGACGGCCCTCACCTCCCACCGCCCAGCGGGCGGCGGTGGTGCTGGCGTTGTCGGCGACGCGGTCTAGCGTCGCCCTGGTGAGCGGATCCACGACCGACCGGCGTTCCGAACGCGGCCGCACGGGCGAGGACGCGGCGCTCCGTGTCTACGAGCGGCGGGGGTTCGCGCTGGTCGCGCGCAACTGGCGCTGCAGCCTGGGCGAGCTCGACCTCGTCATGGTGCGCCGGGACCTGCTGGTCGTGTGCGAGGTGAAGGCGCGCTCGGGGGCCGCGTTCGGTGGCGGCTACGAGGCGGTGACGAGAGCCAAGCGCAAGAAGGTCCGAAACCTCGCGGACGCGTTCCTGCAAGGGAACGCGTTCGAGCACGCCCGAGTGCGCTTCGACGTCGCGAGCGTCTGGCTCGGTCCCCGCGGCGCGGACGTCGAGATCTACGAGGACGCGTTCTAGCTGTCGGTGGCTGCCGATAGGGTCGGCCCACCTTGTACGGACGAGTCAACGGCGTCACCGTCGTCGGCGTCCGCGGCCAGCTCGTCGCCGTCGAGGCGCACGTCGGTCGCGGACTCCCGTCGCTCACCCTGACCGGGCTTCCCGGCGCGGGTGTGCAGGACGCACGCGATCGGATCCGACCGGCGGTCGAAAGCGCGGGCCTGGAATGGCCGCTCCGTCGCGTCGTCGTGAACCTCTCGCCGGGGACGCTCCGCAAGGAAGGCCCCGGCCTGGACCTGCCGGTCGCGATGGGGGTGCTCGCGGCCACCGCGCAGGTGCCTGCCGTGGGGCTCGAAGGGTGGGCGTTCGCCGGCGAGCTGTCGCTCCATGGCGGGCTGGTCTCGACCCCGGGCGTGCTGTCGGTGGCGATCGCCGCGGCGCGCGCGGGACTACGAGGCGTGGTCGTCCCGGCGTCGAACGCGGCCGAGGCGGCGCTGGTGGATGATCTCGAGGTCGTCGGCGCGGGGTCGCTCGGGGAGGTGGTCGGGTACCTGCGAGGGACGTGGCGGCCGACCGCGCCCGAGGCAACGGGCCGGCCCGCCGACGCGCGGCATGGGGTCGATCTGGCCGAGGTCCGAGGTCAGGCCCAGGCCCGCCGGGCGCTCGAGGTGGCGGCCGCCGGGGGACACAACGTGCTGATGGTCGGACCACCCGGTGCGGGCAAGACGATGCTCGCGCGCCGGCTCCCCACGATCTTGCCGACGATGTCGCGCGACGAATCGCTCCAGGTGACCCAACTCCACTCCGTGGCAGGACTCCTCGATGAGGGCCTGATCCACGCTCGGCCGTTCCGTTCGCCGCACCACACGGTGTCGCCATCCGCCCTGCTCGGCGGGGGGACGGCGTTCCTGCGGCCGGGCGAGGTGTCGCTGGCGCACCACGGGGTGCTGTTCCTCGACGAGTTCACGGAGTTCCGCCGAGACGCGATCGAGGGCCTGCGCCAACCGCTGGAGGATGGACGCGTGGTCGTCACGCTGATGGTGGGCACGGTGGTGTTTCCGGCGAGGTTCACGCTCGTCGCCGCGGCGAACCCGTGCCCGTGCGGATTCGCGGGGGACGCCGTCCGCCGTTGCACGTGCCGTGAGGACCGTCTGCAGACGTACCACGCCAAGCTCACCGGTCCGTTGTTGGACCGCGTCGACATCCGGCTCGTGATCCCGCGCCTCACCAAGAGCGAACTCCTCGGCGAACAGCCGGGGGAGTCCTCGCCGGCGGTCCGCGAACGCGTCGAGCAGGCGCGCGCGCGGCAGCGCCGGCGCTACGCGCGGTTCGGCTTCCCGAACAACGGCCAGCTCCCCGGTCCCCTCGCGCGGCGCGAGGCGAGGATCTCCGCGGACGCCCGCGACCTCCTCGCCTCGGCGGTCGACCTGCACGCGCTCACGGGTCGCGGGTTCGACCGCACGCTCAAGGTCTCGCGGACGATCGCGGACCTCGCGGGCGCGGAGCGCGTCGAACCCGATCACGTCGTCGAGGCGTTGGCGTACCGCTCGGCCTCGCCGGTGCCGGAGCTCGAGCGTGCGGTCTGAGGATCGAGCTGGCGGCCCATGGCCCACGTGGCCGCCGGGCTACGGCTCCGACGACGAGGACCGGCGAGCGCTGTTCGTCCTGTCTGCGCTCCGCGGGATCTCCCCGCGGAGCCTGATCGCGTTGGCGGTCGAACGTGGCTCGGCGGCCTCGACCCTGGCCTGGATCCGTGAGGGCCGGGGCGGCAGCCAGAACGACCAGGCATTCGCGCGTGCCCTGGACCCCGACGCGATCGCCGGTGCGGCGAAGGCGTGCGGGGCTCGTCTGGTCACGTGGGCCGCGGTCGACTATCCCAGCCAGCTCCGCCAGATCCCCGATCCACCCGGCGCCATCTACGTGATCGGTCGGACACCGCCGGACGTGACCTCGGCCGTTGCCACGGTCGGCGCCCGGCGCTGCACCGCCTCGGGGCGGGAGGCGGCGCATGCGATCGGGCGCGGACTGGCGCTCGCCGGGGTCACCGTCGTGAGCGGCGCCGCCCGCGGCATCGACGCCGCGTCCCACGATGGCGCGCTCTCGGTGAAGGGCCCGACGCTCGCCGT
>JBGGNG010000179.1:0-3971 GCA_041287635.1 Actinomycetota bacterium
GGATCTGGGTCCTGCATCCTCGGCGCACGCGCCTGCACGACGTGGCGACCCACGTGCTCTGCACGCCCGGCGACGAGGCTCGCCTGCTCGCGGGGGGCACCGATGCAACCGTCGACGACGCCCTGGCCGCGCTCCGAGAACTGGGCGACGAAGCGATCGTCCTCGCGGGCGAGCGCCCCGGCGCCGCAGGCGCTGCGAAAGCGGCGGCCGACGCGCTCGGCGCACGGTTCCAGTACGTCACGCGACGCGCGAACGATCGTGGCGCGCTCCTCTCCGGGGTGCACCCCTCGCTGTTGCCGGGCGGGCGATCGATGCACGAGGTGGACGACGTCGAGCGCGTGTGGGGTCCGCTGATGAACCGGGAGCCCGGGCGCGACACGAACGGCATCCTGCGGGCGTGTGCGGAGCGCGAGATCGACGTGCTCTTCCTGGTCGGCGTCGATCCGCTGCGCGACGTGCCCGATGCCGACCTCGTTCGCCGCGCGCTCGACAACGTGCCGGTCAAGGTCGTGCAGTCTCTCGAGCTCGGCTCGCTCGAGCGCTACGCGGACGCGTTCCTGCCGGCGAGCGCTTTCCTCGAGAAGGACGGGCACGTCTCCACCTGGGAAGGACGTGGGCAGCGGCTGCGCGCGATCCGCGGCCGCGACGGCATCAGCCTCGCCGACTGGGAGATCTTCGCGAGCATGGCGCTGGCGTGTGGAGGCGACCTCGGCTTCGAGACGCTCGACGAGGTCCACGAGGAGATGGGCCGCCTGGTGGGGGCGCGCGAACGGAATGTGAGTGACGAGCCGGTCGGCGCGCCCGCGGCCGACGCCCAGCCCAGCGGATCGGTCGAGGGTCTCGACGCGCAGCCCGACTGGGAGCGTGTGCGAGGCGATGAGGGCGCCACCGCCGAGGTGGACCGTTCGCGAGGGGACCTCGGTGAGACGCACGACGCAACCGCCACCGAGGGGGAGGGCGGGCTCGTGCTCTTCACGTATCCGCTGCTCGTGGACGAGGGGCGCCTCTCCGAGGGCGCCGACGAGCTGAAGGCGGCGCTCGAGGACGAGGCATTCGTCGAGCTGCATCCGGCAGACGCTGCATCGCTGGGCGTCGCAGACGGCGGCCGGGCGATCGTGCGCACCGAGGCCGGTGAGGTCGAGCTGCCCGTCGTCGTGACCGAGTACGTCGCCGCCGGTGCCGCGTTCGTGCCGTTCAACCAGCCGGGTCTGGCGGCCAACATGCTGATGTCGGGGCAGATGCTTGCGCGCGCAACTATCTCGGCTGCCGACGCCGACGCGGCTCGCGAGCTGGTCGAGCCGGCGACCGCTGCGGTGGGGGGTGAGGCCTGATGGACTGGGTGGATTGGGCGATCCTCGTCGTGCAGGTCGTGATCGTGTTCTTCGGCCTGCTGATCGCCGTGATGCTCTACATCTGGATGGAGCGCAAGGTGATCGCCGACATGCAGACCCGTGTCGGCCCGATGCGCGCCGGCCCGCGCGGCGTGCTGATCACGTTGGCCGACGGCATCAAGCTCTTCTTCAAGGAAGGCATCACGCCCACCGCCGCCGATCGTCCCGTCTACGCGATCGCGCCGATCCTCGCGATGTTCCCCGGGTTCCTCGCGTTCTGCGTGATCCCGTTCGGGACCCACGTCACGCTGTTCGGGCGCGAGATCCCGTTCCAGCTCGCCGATCTGAACATCGGCATCCTGTGGATCCTCGCGATGACCTCGCTCTCCGTCTACGGGGTCGTGCTCGCCGGCTGGTCGAGCGGCTCGAACTACCCCCTGCTCGGCGCTGTGCGCTCGAGCGCGCAGATGATCTCGTACGAGGTCGGCATGGGGCTCGCGTTGGTGGCGGTGCTGATGTACAGCGGCTCGCTGCAGATGAGCGAGATCGTGGCGGCGCAGGACACCGTCTGGAACGTGATCCCGCAGTTCCCGGCGTTCATGGTCTTCCTGATCGGGGCGATCGCCGAGACGAACCGGCCGCCGTTCGACCTCGCCGAGGCCGAGTCCGAGCTCGTGGCCGGATTCCACACCGAGTACTCGGGCATCAAGTTCGCGATGTTCTACCTCGGGGAGTACGTGAGCACGGTGACGATCGCGGCCGTCGGCGTCACGCTGTTCCTCGGTGGGTGGCGCGGGTACTGGCCGTTCGAGGGCGCGCTCGCGTGGCTCGGACCGCTGCTGTGGTTCATCCTGAAGGTCACGGCCGTGATCTACGTCTTGATCCTCGTGCGCGCGACCTTGCCGCGCATGCGCTACGACCGCCTCATGAACTTCGGGTGGAAGGTGCTGATCCCGTTCGGGCTCGTCTGGATCATGATCACCGGCCTCGTGGTCGTGCTGCCCCAGGAGTACGGCAACCGCGGTCGATTCATCGCCGCCGCCGTGATCGTCGGCGTGGCGGCGCTCGCGACCCTGGTCGCCCCACTGTTCACCAGCCGCCCGGCACCCGAGCGCGAGGAGGTGGCGACGTGAGTGACGACAACTCCGAGGAGCGGCCCGTCGAGCCTGTCGTGGGTCCACAGCCGGGGGAGCAGGGCGCATGGGAAGCAGCGCTCGCGATCGGCAAGGGCATGGCGACGGTCTTCAAGCAGACGTTCCGCCCCGACAACACCGAGCGGTATCCGAAGGAGATCGCCACGATCCCCGAGCGGTCGCACATCGGCCGGCACCGCCTCAACCTGCACGAGGACGGTCTCGAGAAGTGCATCGGCTGCGAGCTCTGCGCGTTCGCCTGCCCGGCCGACGCGATCTGGGTGGAGGGGGCCGACAACGACCCCGAGCACCCTACGAGCCCGGGGGAGCGGTACGCGAAGGACTATCAGATCAATTACCTGCGCTGCATCATGTGCGGACTCTGCGTCGAGGCGTGCCCGACCCGCGCGCTCACGCTGACGGACTACTTCGAGCTGTCGTTCACGAGCCGGGAAGAGGCCGTCTGGTCGAAGGAGCAGCTGCTGGAGCCGCCGCCGCCGCTCGGGTCCGACCCCGTGGATCGAGAGGGCTAGCAGGCCGTGCCGCTCGACAACGTCGTCTTCTGGGTCTTCGCGCCGCTCTCGATCGCGACGGCGATCGGCATGATCGTCGTCCGCAACGCCGTGCATGCCGCGCTCTTCCTCGTCGTGAATTTCTTCACGATCGCGGTCATGTACCTGCTGCTCGATGCGCCGTTCCTGTTCGCGGTGCAGATCGTCGTCTACGCCGGCGCGATCATGGTGCTGTTCCTGTTCGTGATCATGCTGCTCGGCGTCGATCGCGGCGACGAGGCGACCGAGCGACTGTTCGGACAGCAGACGACCGCGGTGATCCTCGCGGTCGCGATCGTGGCCGAGCTCGCGACGGCGATCCGCGCGGGCATCGGGTTCGCGACCCGGGCGCCCGAGGGTTTCGAGGCGGCGAACCCCGACGGGAACCCGTCGGCCCTCGCCGAGGTGCTCTTCCGCGACTACTTCTTCCCGTTCGAGGTGACGTCGATCCTGTTGATCGTCGCCGCGGTCGCGGCGATGGTGCTGGCGCTGCGGCGCTCGAAGGCGCTCACCCAACGCGAGATCGAGGCGCACGCGGGCGACGATCTCGAGGCCTACGCGATGGCGCCACCCGGCGGCCCCGAGTCGATGCGGGATCCGGGACGATGAGGACGCCGATCGCCTACTTCCTGTTGCTCTCGGCGATCCTGTTCGCCCTCGGGTCCGCCTCGGTGCTGCTGCGCCGCAACGCGCTCCGCATCTTCATGGGCGTCGAGCTGCAGCTGAACGCCGTGAACCTCACGCTCGTCGCGTTCTCGCGCATGCACCTCGAGCTCGACGGCCAGATCCTCGCGTTCTTCTCGATGGTCGTGGCGGCCGCGGAGGTGGTCGTCGGCCTCGCGATCATCGTGGCCGTGTTCCGACGAACGTCGACGACCGACGTCGACCGAGCGAGCGTGTTGCGCGGATGATCGATCTGATCGGCCTCGCGATCGCGATCCCGCTGCTCGCGGCGG
>JBGGNG010000180.1:0-17440 GCA_041287635.1 Actinomycetota bacterium
GCAGCAGCGCGGCGAACAAGGGCACGGCCCGTTCCTCGACGTCGTGGTCGTGGAAGGGCCACGAGACCATCACGTCGTCGGCGAACGTGCGAGCGAGCACCGCGGCGAGCGCCGGAGCTCGGTCCGTCGTCGCGGTCGTGATGGTCGGCACGATGTCCACCCTGGGACGAGGGAGGTCACGGGTCAAGACGCATGAACCACACGGCCGATGCTGGACGTCGCCTACGTTCGGATCATCGGACGGGAGGTTCGCCTGCGCGGCCGAGGTCGGTGTAGCGGAACGTGCCCTTCGCGATGCGAAGGCCGACGAACGAATCGACCTCGATCACTCCGGGCACCGCGCGCACCCGTTCGTGCATCACGCGCAGCAGGTCGTCGCCGTCCTGCGCGACGACCTCGACGAGCACGTCGTAGTGGCCGGTGCACTCGATCACGTAGACCGCTTCGGGGATCGCGCAGAGACCGTCGATCGCGGCACGCACGTCGCGGCCGCCCAGCCGCACGCCCAGGTACGCGAAGAGCAGTCCGAGCTCGTGTGGCTTCACATCGGTGACGAACCGGATCGCGTCGATGCGCTGCAAGCGAGCGACCCTCGATCGGATCGTGGCCTCGGCGACTCCGAGCTCGTCGGCCACCGATGTGAACGGTCTGCGGCCGTCTTCGGCGAGGGCGTCGATGATGCGCATGTCGAGGTCGTCGAAGCGTGGGGTGGCCATGGGCTGCGATTCTCGCAGATGCCACGCCCCAGATGTGCGATATCCGCGACCTACCATGCGGGTCCGAGTACCGATGTGAGTCATGGACGGGATACCCTTGTCGGTATCCGCGAACCGCCCACGAGAGGATCGTTCCGCCATGGCCAAGACCGAGCACGAGATCAAGATCCGCAACGACGAGGTCGAGTGGGAGCCGCGTCCGACGCTCGGCAGCGCCGACTACGCGAGTCCCCAGGTGTGGGAGGACGAGCGGGAGAAGATCTGGTGGGGCGAATGGATCTGCGTCGGCCGCACCGAGGAGGTCCCGAGCCCCGGCGACCACGTCGTCCGCGACGTCGCGGGGGAGTCGATCTTCATCGTGCGCAACGACGCCGGAGAGCTGCGCGCCTTCTACAACGTGTGTAGCCACCGCGGCACGAAGTTCCTGGACGACATCGAGGGTACGCAGACCGTGCGCAAGGCGTTCGTCTGCCCGTACCACGCGTGGGCGTTCGACCTGAACGGCCAGCTGATCGGCTCCCCGAACGTGAAGGAAGACGAGCACTTCGACCGATCGGATCACCCGCTCTACGACATCGCGATCGATCAGTACGCCGGGTTCATGTTCGTGAACATGACGACCGGCGGGCCGAAGCGCTCGCTCATGGAGTCGCTCACCGACGGCGCCGAGACGATCACCGCGTTCGAGCGCTTCAAGATGGACGAGCTGCGCATCGGCGTGCGCCTCGTGTACGAGGTCAAGGCGAACTGGAAGATCGTCGTCGAGAACTACAACGAGTGCCTGCACTGCCCGCAGGTGCACCCCGAGCTCGTGCAGGTGATCCCGCTGTTCCGCTTCGGCGAGGTGTGGGACGAGGAGATCCCCGACGACGGCAACCGCATGATGGAGGGCGCCACATCGTTCACGCCTACCGGGAAGAGCCAGCTGCCCACGTTCCCGGGCCTCGAGCCCGAGGACCACGAGATGTATTACGGCACCTACCAGTTCCCGAACCTGATGCTGAACCTGCACCCCGACAGCGCGATGTACTACATCGGCTACCCGAAGGGCCCGAACCACACCACGGTCGTGAGCGAGTTCATGTTCCGCCCGGAGACGATCGCCGACCCGGAGCTGTTCAAGCCCGAGGCCACGGTCGAGTTCTGGGACATGATCTCGAAGCAGGATTGGGACGTGTGCGAGCGCGCGCAGACCGGGGTGAGCTCGCGGGCGTTCACGCGCGGCGTGTACCCGCGGCAGGACCGCTTCCTCTACTGGTTCAACGAGGAGTGGCGCCGCGCGATGGGTCGCGACACGCTGGGTTGAACCGGGCGAGACGCGTGCTCGGGTCAGCTGCGTCGGCCGATACCGAGGAACATCGCGACCGCCAGGGCCGTCAGCACGACTGAAGCCGCCAGCAGGGGCATCGCCGAGCTCCCCACCGCGAGGTCCGAGGTGAGCTGGGCGCCGAGTCGTTCGTACACCTGATCGAGCTCGCCGGCGCTCGCGGCGGTCGAGAGCGATGCTCCCGAACTGCTCGCGATGACCCGCAGGAGCTCCGTGTCGCCACCCTCCTGATCCTCGTTCCCGACGATCGCCACGGTGAACACCGGGACGACCATGTCTCGGGCCCGAGCGGTCGCTTGTGTCGGCGAGACGACGCTGCCGGTGTCGGCGCCGTCGGAGAGTAGGACCACCGCTGCCGGCAACTCCTCGTTCCCCGTCCGTTCGGCCGCGATCACGTCGAGCGCCTCGGCGAGTCCGTCGCCGATCACCGTGCCTCGGCTCGGCTCCAGGCGCTCGATCGCCTCGGCGGTCGCGGTCCGCGCCTGATCCGGATCGGCGACGGTGGCGGCCTCGCCCGCGAACGTGACCACCCCGACACGGAAGCCGGGGGGCACCTCGTCGAGGAACGACGTGGCGGCGGCCTTGGCGGCCGTGAACCGATCGGGTTTCACATCGGTCGCGAGCATCGAGTCGCTCACGTCGATCGCGAGCACGACCGTCGCGGTCGTCTCATCGCGGTCGAACCGGATCTGAGCGAAGAGCAGCAGCAGGCACGTGGAGGCGCCGAACAGCAGGGCGTACGGTGCGGCCTTTCGGAGCGCACCGCCGACGTCCGAGCGGACCGCATCGCTGCCGTAGCGGCGGCGGTGGCGTTGGTGCCGGGCACCGAGGCGAACGACGGCGACGACGGCGATCACAGCCCACAAGGCCAACCATGCCATGAGGAGCAGCTCCGTCCGCATGCCAGGTGCATCGGTCGCTCAGAGCCGCTCCTCAAGCCTCGCGGCGTAAGCTTCCCCACATGACGATCCCGGAGCATCTGGCGAACCGAGACATCGATCCGTCGGCCGTCGTCGAGGTCTCCGGACTGCCCGACCGCGCCCGCGTCGTGATTGTAGGCGGAGGCATCATCGGCAGCTCGATCGCGTACCACCTCACGCGCGAGGGCGAGACCGACGTCGTGCTGCTCGAGCGCGGGAAGCTCTCGAACGGCACGACGTGGCACGCGGCCGGGCTCGTCTCGCAGGTGCGGGGAACCCACGCCCTCACGGCGCTCTCACGCGTCAACGCCGAGACCTACGAGCGACTGCCCGCCGAGACCGGCGTCGAGACGGGCATGCGCCGCATCGGGGCGCTCACGGTCGCCCGCACCGAGGGGCGCATGCAAGAGATCCTCTACGGCGTCGCGATGGCCAAGGACGCGGGCGTCGACGTCGAGGTCCTCGAGGCGGCGGCCGTGAAGGACCTGTGGCCTGCGGCGGTCGTCGACGACCTGATCGGCGCGGTGCTGTTCCCCACCGACGGCACGGTGAACCCGGGTGACGCGACGGTGGCGTTCGCGAAGGGAGCCGTCGATCGGGGAGCACGGTACGTGCCCGAGACCGAGGTGACGGGGTTCCTCTTCGGTGAGCGCGGGCGGGTGACCGGGCTCGACACCTCCCGCGGGGCGATCGACGCCGAGACGATCGTGCTCGCCTGCGGTCTGTGGACGAGCGAGCTCGCGCGCTCGGCCGGCGCCAGCGTCGCGCTCTACCCCGCCGAGCACGTGTGGGTGATGACCGAGGAAGCGCAGGGTGCCCGCGAGGACTCGCCGTTCCTGCGGGACCTCGACGCCTACCTGTACATCCGGCATTACCGAGGTCGATACGTGATCGGCGCATTCGAGCCGAACGGCAAGCCGATGCGCCCCGGTGCGGTCCCGACCTCCGGCTTCGCCGAGTTCGGGGCGGACTGGGACCATTTCGCGCCTGTGCTCCAGGGCGCACGCGAGCGCGTCCCCGAGATCGAGACGATCGGTTTCTCGCACTACCTGCGCGCGCCCGAGAGCTTCACGCCCGACTCGAACTTCCAGCTCGGGTACGTACCGGAGGTGCCGGGGCTCTTCGTCGCTGCGGGCTTCAACTCGCAAGGGATCATCTTCGGCCCGGGTGCCGGGAAGGCCGCCGCCGAGTGGATCGTGGCCGGTCACCCCACGATGGACCTGGTCGAGGTCGACGTTGCGCGTACCGGGAGTTGGGCGAACCAGAGGGCGTGGCTGCACGAGCGCACGGTCGAGTCGCTCGGCTGCCTGTACGAGATGCACTGGCCCCAGAAGCAGCCGAGGACCGGCCGCGGGGTTCGTCGGGTGCCGTTGTACGGAGCCTTCAGTGAGGTGGGTGCCGCGTTCGGGCAGGCGGCCGGCTGGGAACGCGCCAACTGGTTCGAACCGGGCGTCGTCGGGCCTGGGGTGGGTTACTCCTTCGAGGAGCCGTCGTGGTTCCCGGCCGTGCGCGACGAGGTGCGGGCCACACGCGAGGGCGTGGCACTGTACGACCTGTCGACCTACTCGAAGTTCCTCGTGCAGGGACCCGGCGCGCTCTCGGGCTTGAACGGGTTGGCGACGTCGGAGCTGGACGTGCCCGTGGGTCGCATCGTCTACACCCTGTTCTGCAACGCCCGTGGGGGCATCGAGATGGATCCGACCGTGACCCGGATCGGCGACGATCGGTTCCTGGTGCTCGCGCCGACGCTCGCACAGCGCCACACGGAGATGCTGCTCCGTTCCGGGCTGCCGTCCGACGCCACGGTCACCGACGTCACGAGCGGATGGGCGACGCTGCACGTGGCGGGCCCGTCGTCGCGCGAGCTGCTCGCCCGGCTCACCGACGTGGACCTGTCGAACGACGCCTGGCCGTTCCTCACCGCGCGGGCGATCGACGTGGCGCGCGCTCGCGCGTGGGCGTTCCGCGTGTCGTTCACGGGGGAGCTCGGCTGGGAGCTCAGCGTGCCGACCGAGTTCGTCGCCGACCTGTACGAGCACGTCGTGGCGGCTGGGGACTCGCTCGGGCTGCGTCACGCGGGAGCGTTCGCATTCGATGCGTCGCGCATCGAGCGTGGGTTCCGCTCGTGGGGGCACGACGTCGGGCCTGTCGACGAGCCGTTCGGGGCCGGACTCGCGTTCGCGGTCTCGCGCACCAAGGGACCGGACTTCGTCGGTCGGGAGGCACTCGAGCTCCTCCGCGACGCCAGTCGCGATCGTCGGCTGGTCTCGGTGCATGCCCCCGAGGCCGTGCTCTGGCACGGGGAATCGATCGTGCGCGGCGACGAACGCCTCGGTCACGTCACGAGCGCGGGCATCGCGCCGACGCTCGGTGGGTCGGCCGGCCTCGCGTGGATCCACGGCGACCCGGGCGGCGACGGCTGGGGCGCGGAGATCCGTGGCGAGGTTGCGTCGGTGACCCTGCAGGCCGCGCCCTTCTACGATCCGGGTGGCGAACGGCTTCGATCGTGAGCGCCGTCACGCTCTTCGGTGTCCCGATCGACTGCGTCGGCGAGCCGGTCGGCACCGTGCGCACGCCGGGCGTGCTCCGTGAGGCAGGGGTCGTCGAGGCGCTCGGCGCTCGTGACCTCGGCGACCTCGACGTGGTCCTCGCCCCGGCCGAGCGCGATCCCGCGACGGGCATCGTGGGCTCGGACTCGGTCCTCGACCTCACGCGCACCGTGCGGCGGGTCACGGCCGATGCCCTCGACGCCGACGGCACGCTCGTCGTGCTCGGCGGGTGCTGCACGCTGCAGGTGGGCGCGATGGCCGGGGTGCGCGACCGCTTCCCCGATGCCGGTCTGGTCTTCCTCGACGGGCACATGGACCTGTACGACGGCGAGAACTCGCCGGGTGGCGAGGCCGCCGACATGCCGGTGGCCGTGCTGCTCGGACGAGGTCCTCGGGCCTGGGGCGACGTTGTCGACGCGCCGGTGCTCGAGCCACACGACCTTGCTCTCGTCGGGTTCCGAGACCTGGAGGAAGCGCGCGATCTCGGCTCGATCACTCCTGACGACCTGCCGGGCATCACCGCGATCGACACGGAAGGCGTTCGGGCGGGCGGGATCGAAGCGACCGTCGCAGCCGCGCGGCCCGCAGGCGATCGCCGCTACTGGGTGTTCACCGACGTCGATGTGCTCGATCCCGGGCAGCTCACCGTGGACGCACCGCAGCCCGACGGGCTCACATGGGGTGAGCTGACCGCGCTGCTCGCGCCGTTGGTGTGCGATCCTCGCTGCCTCGGTCTCACGCTGGCGTGCTACAACCCCGATCTCGACGCCGATGGCAGCGGCGCGAGGAGGGTCGTCGAGCTCCTCGCGGCCGTCCTTCCTGTCTAGCCCGCCGCGGCGTCGATCTGCTCACGCGTGGGCATACCCTCCCTCGCGCCCACCACGCCGACCGAGAGCGCGGCGGCGGCGACAGCCCGGCGGAGGGCATCGGCGAGCGTCATGCCCTCCAGGAGCCCAGCGGCGAGCACCCCGTTGAGAGTGTCCCCCGCGCCGGTCGTGTCGACCGCTCGCGTCCTCGGAGCTGCCGCCTTGGCCTCGCCCTCGGGGCCGTATGCGATCGCTCCTTCGTCGGCGAGGGTCACGATCACCGTCAGACCGTCGTAGCCGGCCGCCAGCCGCCTCGCACCGCCCCGCGGTTCCTCCGCCTGCGCCGCGAGGACCGCGAGCTCGCCGGCGTTCGGGGTCACGACGCTGGTGAAGGGAAGCAGATCGTGCGCCTCGGCGCGCGCCGGCGCCGGGTTCAGCACGAACGGCACGTCTCGGTCGTGGCTCCACTGTGCGGCGGCCGCGACGGCGTGGATCGGCACCTCGAGGCTGGCCAGCACCGTTCCCACCGTGGCCCCCATCGCGTCGAGGGCCGTCGTGACCGACGTGGGCGTCAGGCCGGCGTTCGCACCCGGCGCGACCGTGATCTGGTTCTCGCCTCTCGCATCGACCGAGATCAGCGCCACGCCCGTGGTGGTCGACCGGTCGGTGGCCACGTGGGTGACGTCGATGCCCTCGATCGCGAGCAGCTCGCGGGCGGAGTCCCCGAACGTATCGGGGCCGACGGCGCCGATCATCGCGACCCGGCCGTGCGTGCCGAGCGCGCGAGCGGCGGCGACGGCCTGGTTCCCGCCCTTGCCGCCGTGGTGTTGGGAGAACTCGCCTCCCACGACCGTCTCGCCTGCGCCGGGCAGGCGCGATCCGCGCACGACCAGGTCGACGTTGATCGCCCCGATCACGGCGAGCGTGGCGCCGTCGCGCGTGCTCACGCTGCCACTGCGGAGGCGGTCACGCGCACACCTCCACCAGTGAGCGCAACCGCTCGACGAAGCGGGACCCGAACACCGACTCATCCACCTGCAGCGCCGCTCGGAGATTGTCGGGCGCCTGCGCGAGCCCGTACCCGGCGTTCAGCGGGTGGCGCCACATCTCCAGGAAGTCCGCGACCGTCTCGCCGCGCGTGTGCCGTCCCTCGAGCTCGATCTCGACGTGGCACGTCGCGGTGGTCACCAGCGACGGGTCGATCGCGGCTGCGACGGCGAGCGGGTCGTGCAAGAAGCATCCGCCGACCTCCGGTCGGGTCGATGTCTCGAACGCGATGTAGAACGCGGCGGCGTCGCGGATCAGGCGTGCGAGATGGGAGCTCGGCGCCGGCGCGCAGATCGCGTCGACGTCGGCCGGTCGCAAGACGACGTCCTCGGTCACGTCCAGGCCGATCGCAAGGGGGAGCGGATCGAGCGGTTGCCGTTCGACGGTCGCCAGAACCTCGGCCGCCGCCTCCGGATCGAACCAGACGTTCGCCTCGCTGCGAGGCAGCGTGTTCCCTCGTCCCCGGAACGCGCCGGCCATCAGCGTGTAGCTCGCGACGAGGTCGAGGAGGCTCGGGTCCTCGCGCAGCGCGAGCGCGACGTTCGTGAGCGGCCCAGTGGAGACCATGAGGATCTCACCCGGGTGCGCTGTCACCTCGTCGATCAACAGCTGCACCGCGGGACGCGTCGAGACTTCGGCGATCGGTGGTGGCACCGACGCGTCCCCGAGTCCCTCCGGCCCGTGAATCTCGTACCCGTGCTTGGCAGCCTCGATGAGTGGCGCGGTCGCTCCGGCCGCGACCTCCACGTCGTCTCGGCCGGCCGCTTCGAGGACAGCCAGGGTGTTGCGCACGACGAGGTCGAGCGGCACGTTGCCGTTGGTGCATGTGACGGCGAGAAGGTCGACCTCGGGGGAGGCGGCCGCGTACAGGATCGCGAGCGCGTCGTCGACGCCGGTGTCGACATCGAGGATCAGGGGGCGGGCGTCCATGCCCGAAGACTACCGACCGTAGACTCGCATCGAGTCTGCCGAGGAGATCGTTCGATGGAGCCGTCCGAGTACGAGTTCAGCCGTCAGGATCTCGACTTCCTGCACTGGTGGGGTGTGCCGACGCTGTTCCGGTGCCCGCACGTTCCCGACCCCGCCGAGTGCGACATCGCGCTCGTCGGCGTGCCGCACAGCTCGGGAAACGGCACGACGTGGCGCGACCAGCATCTCGGACCCCGCTCGATGCGCGACGTCTCGATGGCGTACCGGCGTTTCCATCTGAAGTGGCAGCTCGATCCGTGGAGCGCGTGCCGCATCCACGACGTCGGTGACGTCCCGGTCTACGAGTCCCTCGTGAACGACCGGGCGGTGCGCGAGATCGAAACCTTCTACGGGGCGATCGACCGTGCCGGCGCGCGTCCCGTCTCGATCGGCGGAGACCACTCGATCTCGCTCGCGATCCTGCGCGCGATCGCGGGGCCCGAGTCGAGGCACGGGCAGCCGGCTGCGGTCGTGCACTTCGACGCGCACTACGACACGTACGACGACTTCCCGAACTGGTACGGGGCGTCCGACAGCGCCGGGCACTGGGCGTCGAAGTCGGTGCACGAGCACCACGTCGACGCGACCCGCAGCGTCCAGATCGGCATCCGCGGTCACGACGTCTGGATGGACCCAGGGAAGACGAGCCGTGAGCTCGGCTACCGGATCGTCACGAAGGACGAGTTCGACGACGAGCTCGGTATCGACGGCACCGTCGCATTGATCCACGAGCGCGTGGGCGACCTGCCCGCGTACGTCTCGTTCGACCTCGACGCCCTCGACACGACGATCGCGCCGGCGGTGTCGAACCCCGGAGCCCGGTGAGGAGGGCCTCACGATGAAGGAGGCGATCCGGGTGCTGCAGGGCATGCGCGGGATGAACCTGATCGGTGCCGACGTCGTGGAGCTGATGCCCTCGCTCGACTCCCCGAACTCGATGACGGCGCAGAACGCCACGCGCATCGCGTTCGAGCTGATCTCCCTGATCGCCGACGGCGTCGGGCGCGACGGCTCGGCGGGCTAGGCGCTCGTCGCGGGCGCCAGCTCGAAGCCGATCAGGCTCGCCGCGACCTCCTGACACATGCGCTGCATGTGCTCGGGGCCTACCTGCGTGTCGTTCATCAGCACCTGGATCGCGAGGCCGTCGATCAGCGCGCCGAGCTTCATGCCGATCTCGTCGGCGTCCTCGCCCTCGTCGAACTCGCCGGTGGTGCGTCCCTGCCGCACGATGTCGGCGATCGACTGGCGCCAGCGGCGGTCGAGCACCTCCCGTTCCTTGGCGAGCGCCGGGTCGCGGAGGGCGCGAACCCAGATCTCGATCCACAGGGCCCACTCCTCGAGGCGCTCGAAGTCGGGCAGCAGCCCGGGCACCGACAGGTCGATCAGGCGCCAGAGCTGGTCGCGGGCGGAGTCGAGCCGTCGCAGGTCGCGAGCCTGCGCGAGGTAGTACTTGTCGTTCGCGTAGGTGAGCGCCTCGACGAGCAGGCGATCCTTGGACTCGAAGTAGTAGAGGATCAGGCCGGGGGAGACGCCGCAGCGCTCGGCGATGTCCTGGATGCGCGTCTCGGCGAGTCCGCGATCGGTGATCACGCGCGCGGCCGCTTCCAGGATCTCCTGATGGCGATCCTTGCCGTTCTTCTGACGTACGCGAGCCACCGGTGCCTCCATCCTGAACGCCGCACAGATTGAGGCCGCCGGCGCCCGTTCCTTGTATGAGCGTTCAAGCAACTGTACCGGCATGACCTGCGAAGTCAAAACCGGAGGTCAGCAGCGATCGAGTTGACTGGTGATTCAAAGTCAAGCCATACTGCCCGGGTTCCCGACCGAACGTCAGAGGGGAAGGACAGCTCGTCATGGCTTCGAACACCTACGACGCGATCGTCATCGGCGGTGGTCACAACGGACTCACGAGCGGCGCGTACTTCGCGCGCCACGGCGCTCGCACGGTCGTGCTCGAGAGCCGCGCCAAGACCGGCGGCGCCGCCGATACCAGCGCTCCGTTCACCGATCACCCCGACATCAACGTCACCACCTACAGCTACGTGATGTCGCTGATGCCGCCGACGATCATCCGCGAGCTGAACCTGAAGCGCCACGGCTACGACGTGACGCCGTTCGGCCCGTACTTCCAGGCCTTCCCCGACGGGCGGGCGATCACGGTCTACGCCGACGACGCGAAGAAGAGCTACGAGTCGATCGCGCAGTTCTCGAAGAAGGACGCCGACACGCTCCCGAAATGGGAGGCGTGGATGAAAGGTGTCTCCGACGTGCTCGGCCCGCTGCTGCTGAGCGTGCCGCCCCATGTGGGCTCGATGAAGCTCGGCGACCTGCTCCCGCAGATGCAGACCGCGTGGAACATGCGCAAGCTCGGGCAGCGCGGTGTGGCCGATGTCACTCGGCTGTTCACGATGAGCGTGACCGACCTCCTTGACGACTGGTTCGAGTCCGACGCGATCAAGGCGATGCTCACGGTCAACGGTGTGATCGGTACGTGGGCCGGCCCCGACGAGCCCGGCACCGCATACGTGATGCTGCATCACTCGATCGGCGACGTCGGCGACGGCCATCTCGGCAGCTGGGGCTTCCAGCAGGGCGGCATGGGCGCGGTGAGCGACTCGATCCGTCGCAGCGCCGAGTCGTTCGGTTGTGAGGTGCGCACCGAGGCGAAGGTCGCGAAGATCCTGACCCGCGGCGGCCGCACGGTGGGGGTGGCGCTCGAGAACGGCGAGGAGTTGCGCGCGCCGGTCGTCGTGAGCTGCATCCACCCGAAGATCGGGTTCCTCGACCTGCTCGACCGCAACGAGCTGCCCGCCGACTTCGTCTGGGACATCGAGCGCTGGAAGACGCGTTCCGGCACGGTGAAGGTGAACGTCGCGATCAGCGAGCTACCGAACTTCACGGCGATGCCCGGCACGGACCAGCAGGACCACCACACCGGCTCGGTCGAGCTCTGCTTCTCGCCACAGTACGCGGAGCGGGCGTTCCAGGACGCGCACATCGACCGCAAGCCCGCCGTCGCGCCGTTCGTCGACGGCACGATCCCGACCACGCTCGACAAGAAGCTCGCGCCCGACGGCGTGCACGTGTTCTCGATGTTCACGCAGTGGGTGCCCGAGGACTGGGTGAACGAGCCGCACCGCGATGAGCTCGACGCCTACGCGCAGCGCATCTTCGACGGGTACAACGAGCTCGCGCCGAACTTCAAGGACTCGATCATCGACTACCAGGTGATCGGGCCGTACGACATGGAGCAGGACCTCGGGCTGATCGGTGGGAACATCTTCCACGGCGAGCTCTCGGTGGACCAGCTGTTCCACATGCGCCCGGCGCCCGGGTTCGCCGACTTCCGCACGCCGATCAAGGGCCTGTACCACGGCTCGTGCGCGACCCACGGCGGCGGCGGCGTGAACGGCATCCCGGGGTGGCAGGCGTACAAGGCGGCCGTGAAGGACAAGGCCATCGCGAAGAAGTAGGTGGCGACGGTCGCCGACGACGTGACCCGCACGAGACCGAGCCTCGAGCCGATGCTCGAGGCTCGGTCCGTCGCGATCGTGGGCGCCTCGGTCAAGGAAGGCTCGCTCGGCCGGGCGATGCTCGAGGAGCTGCAGCGCGGCGGCTACGGCGGCGACGTCTGGCCCGTGAACCCCGGGTACGACGAGGTGCTGGGGCTCACGTGCTATCCCTCGATCGACGACGCACCCGGGCCTCCCGATCTCGCGATCCTCGGCGTGGCGAACCATCGCGTCGAGCAGGCGGCGCGCGACGCCGTGGCAGCCGGCGCCCGCTCGCTCGTGACGTTCTCCTCGCTGTTCGAAGAGGAGCCACCGGAGCCGGGCCTGCCCCCGCTGCCGGATCGGGTGGCAGCGATCGTGCGCGACGCCGGCATCCCGCTCTGCGGGGGCAACGGCATGGGGTTCCTGCACGAGACCGTGCACCTGCGCGCCACGGGGTTCCCGACACCCGACGACCTGCGGCACGGACCTGTGACGTTCATCTCGCATTCCGGATCGGCGTTCGCGGCTCTCGCGTTCAACGACCGCGGCATCGGGTTCAACCTGCTCGTCTCCAGCGGACAGGAGATCGGCTCGACGATGGCCGACTACATGGCCTACGCGCTCGACCGGGGCGAGACGCGGGTGTTGGCGTTGCTGCTCGAGACCGTGCGCGACCCTGAGGGCTTCGTCGAAGAGCTGGAACGCGCCCGTGAACGCGACGTGCCGGTGATCGCCCTGAAGGTCGGGCGCACCGAGGACTCGAAGGCGATGGTCACCGCGCACTCCGGCGCGCTCGCGGGCGAGCACGGCGCGTACGAAGCGCTGTTCGATGCGTACGGCGTGCACGAGGTGCTGACGCTCGAGGAGATGGCCGACGCGATGGAGTTGTTCTCCTCGCCTCGGCGCGTGAGCGGTGGCAGTGGCATCGTGGCCCTGTTCGACTCGGGCGGCGAGCGAGCATTGTTCGTCGATCGGGCCCACGACCTCGATGTGCCGTTCGCGCCGGTCGGCGCCGACACCTTGGCCGCGGTCGACGACATCCTCGACCCGGGCCTCGTCGCGGCGAACCCGCTCGATGCGTGGGGCACCGGCATCGACGCCGATCGCATCTTCGTCGAGTCGCTCCTGGCCTTGCAGGACGACGTCGAGGCCGCAATATCGGTGTTCTCGGTCGATCTCACGCGCCAGGGTGAGCCCTACGACGAGGGATACTTGGAGGTCGCGAAGGCCGTCTGGGAGCGGACCACGAAGCCGTTCTGCGTGCTCTCGAACCTGGCGAGTGCGGTCGCGCTCGAGGAGGCCGCGTACCTGCGCGACCTCGGCATCCCCGTGCTGGAGGGCACGTCGTCGGGGCTCGTCGCGTTGCGGGCGCTGCTCGCCCATCGCGACGTGCGGGTCCGACCGCTCGCGACGCCCCCCACCCCCGTGCCCGACGAGGTGCGCGAGCGATGGCGAGAGCGGTTGTCGACGGGCGAGGAGATCGGCGAGCTCGAAGCGCTCTCACTGCTCGCCGACTACGGCATGCCCGTGATGCAGGCGCGCCCCGCGTCGACCGCCGACGACGCGGTCGCCGCGGCCGAGGCGATCGGGTTCCCCGTCGTCGTGAAGACCGCCGCCCCGGGCCTGCAGCACAAGTCCGACGTCGGAGGGGTGCGGCTGGGCCTCGCCGATGCCGATGCGGTTCGCGACGCCTACGACGACATCGCCCGGCGGCTCGGCCCGCAGGTCGCCGTCGGGGCGATGGCGCCAGAAGGCGTCGAGGTCGCGCTCGGCCTCGTGCGCGATCCGACGTTCGGCCCGCTCGTGCTGGTCGCAGCGGGCGGGATCCTCGTGGAGATCCTGCACGAGCGGGCCTTGGCGCTGCCTCCGTTCGACGAGGTCGGGGCACGGCGCCTGATCGACCGGCTGCAGGTGCGGACGCTGCTCGACGGCGTGCGCGGCGCCGAGGCGAGTGATGTGGACTCGCTGGCGGCCGCGGCATCACGGCTCTCGGTGCTGGCAGCCGACCTCGGCGATCGGCTCGACGCGCTCGACGTGAACCCGGTGATCGTCTCGCCCGGCGGGTGCGTCGCGGTCGACGCCCTGGTGGTGTCGACCGGCCCTTGATCATCCTGCCGACCTCCCCTGATCACCACGGGGTCCGGCTCCTATGCTCATGGCCGCAACCGATGCCGAACGATGGCGTCGGAAGGAACGGAGGTCTCGTCGGATGCAGGAACGGTTTCCCTTGGTGACGCGGGTCGTCGTCTCGGCCCTCATGGTCTCGCTCATGTCGTCGCTCACGGCCACCGCGTCAGCGGCGCCGAGAGCGCGTGCCGATCGAACGTGGATGGCGAACGGACGGGTCCACGCCCTGGTTCGCGCCGGTAACCTGCTCCTGATCGGCGGCCACTTCACGACGCTCTTGCCGCCACGTGGAAGTCGGAAGGAACCCCTCAACGTCGACAACCTCGCGGCCATCGACCTGTCGACGGGCAAGCCGGTCCGGTCCTGGCGCCCCCGGGTTCCCGGTACTGACGCGACCGTTCATGCCTTGGCCGTTTCGGGCGGCATCGTCTACGTCGGGGGGCGCTTCGATCGTCTCGCCGGCACCGATGTGGAGAACCTGGGGGCCGTGCGACTGAGCGATGGGGAAGCGGTCGCCGGCTTCGCGCCGGCGATCGCGGGACGGGTCTTCACGCTGCTGGCATCGCCGAACCGGCTGTACGCCGGCGGGGCCTTCGGCAGGGTCGACGGAGCGAGCCGGGCGAAGCTGGCCGCCTGGGATCTGCCATCGCGGGACCTCTCGGGAGAGTGGCGCCCACGGGCGGTGGGCGGTGCCGTGCGCGACATGACGTTCGACGCGAGCGAGAACTCGATCTTCATCGGCGGGGCGTTCGCTGAGATGGCGCAGAGCGGTTCCACCTTCACGCGCGAGAGCGTCGCCAAGGTCGCGGCGCAGACCGGCCGGCTCCGCACCTGGAGGATCCCGACCGGAGACATCGGACGCCCGCAGACCGGGTGGGCGCTCGAGGCGACACGGTCGCGGTTGTACGGCGGGTTCGGACGCGGCCCGAACTTCGCGGCGGCGTTCGAGCCCGACGGAACCGTCGGCACACGGTTCTGGCGCGAGCGCCTGGTCGGCAACGTGCAGGCGGTCGAGCTCTCGCCGAACGGCAGGCGGCTCTTCCTCGGGGGGCACTTCGGACTCGGGGAACTGCAGCAGCACAAATGCGGGCGCAGCCTCCGAGGCTTGATCTCGGTCCGGCCGCGAACCGGCAAGGCGTTCTGCGACTGGATCCCGCAGCTGGCACCGTTCGGGGCCAACTTCGACGGCGCGTGGACGATGCTCGCGATGGGCAGCAAGCTCTGGGTCGGGGGAGGGTTCGCCAAGATCGGCGACCGCGAGCAACGGAACCTGGCCCGCTTCTCGATCTGACGGACGGCCGGTCGTCAGGCGATCAATTCGTCGAGCGGGTAGGGCTCGAACCGGTTCAGGCAGGGGTTCCCCGGCGCGACCCAGAGCGTGCGGTTCGCGACGTCGGCGACCATGCCGAACATGATCGCGCTCGACTCGGGGCCTTCGGCCGGGTCCGGGTGGACGCAGATGTCCTGCCCGTCAGCCCCGTGGTCGGCGAGCAACGAGCAGGCGTCGGCGATCGTCCACGTGTCGCGCTCGGCCGTGAGCTCCCGCATCCGGGCGAAGCGGCTGATCGATCCGTCGGAGGCGCTCGGACAGATCGAGGCGACCGTGTCGTCGATCGCGTGGTTCGAATGCACGGTCCCGCGGAGGTCGGCGGTCGTCGTCGCCGTGGTCTCGAAGAGCGCCGTGGCGCCGCCGGCGAACGCGAAGCTGTAGCTGTAGCCGCCGGCCCGCTCGGGGGTCGTGACGATGCGCCACGCTTCTGTGCGATCACGGGCGTCGAGGGCGCGGCGAGCCACGATCATGCGGGGCACCCCCGGTCGCTCGTCGGTCGCGGTGAGCGACATCGCGCCGACGGAGGCGCCCGTCGCGTTCATGCCGACGAGCGGGAGCCCCGACGCGACCACGGGAGCGACGACCGCGACCGCGTCGTCGGGCCGGTCGACGACGATGGCGATGCTGTCGGCGTCGGCCGCGTACCACTGCTCTTGGTGCACGAGGATCGGTCCGTCGGCCCCGGTCAGCAGCGCGTCCGTGCAGCGCTCGACCGGGGCACCCATCGCGGAAGGATCGAGCAGCGTGAAGAGCTCCTCGAAGGCGTTCGTGGCCCGCACGGCGACGGGGTCGACACCCGATCCGCGGGCCATGCCGTCGAGCACCTCGGCCAGGTCAGGTGCGTATCGCTCGGTCGCATCGTCGTACGGCACGAGCATCGCTTCGACCCGACGACGGTCGGCACCCAGGTCTGCGGCCCACGCCATCGTGAACGAGACCGACGCCTCGATCTCGGAGCACAGGGCGACGCCCACCGCCTCGCCGCGGGCCGAGGGGGTGCCGCTGCTGTGGATCACGCGCATCGAGGCCGAGCCTATCCGGTCACGAGCGAGCATCTGACAGGTTTGGGAGCCCAAGCGGGCGGGGTAGGTCCTCGTCGGGTTGACGCGCACTGGGCGCGTTCTCGAGGAGGGATCTTATGCTTGCCATCGTTGGGTTGCTCGCGCAGGCGGGGAACGAGGGGGCCGATCTGGACATCACGTCGATCCTCGGCTACATCGTGATCGGTGCGATCGTCGGTGTGATCGCGCGGTTCCTGGTGCCGGGGGACGACCCCATGGGCATCATCGGCACGATCGTCCTTGGCATCGTCGGTGCGCTGATCGGCGGCTGGGCCGCCGGCGCCATCTTCGAGGACACCGCAGGCGTGGACTGGATCGCGTCGGTCGTGGCCGCCGTGCTGTTGGTGGTCCTCTGGCGTGCCGTCGCCGGGAACCGCGTGCGCAGCTGACTTCCATTCGCGAACGTCAGAGGAACGGGCCGGGCTCTGCCCGGCCCGTTCCGTCTGTCGGGTCCGGCGCAGTAGCCTGCCGGTCGTGACCTCGGCAGGCGAGCTCTGCTTCCTCTCGGCGACCGAGCTCGCGCGCCGGATGCGGACGGGCGAGCTCTCGGCGGGCGAGGTGGTGGCCGCCCACGTCGATCGGATCGCGGCGGTGAACCCCGCCGTGAACGCGATCGTGACGATCGTGGCCGACCGCGCCGTGGAGGCAGCTCGCCGTGCCGATGACGCCTTCGCCCTCGGCGGGTCGGTCGGCCCGCTGCACGGCCTGCCGATCGCGCACAAGGACCTGGTCGCGACGGCCGGCATCCGCACGACGAGCGGCTCGCCCATCTATGCCCGCACGGTGCCCGACTCGGACGACCTGCTCGTCGAGCGCGCCCGGGCCGTCGGCGCGATCGTCGTCGGTAAGACGAACACGCCGGAGTTCGGCGCCGGATCGCAGACGTTCAACCCGGTCTTCGGCTCGACCCTGAACCCGTTCGACCTCGCGAAGACGTGTGGAGGGTCCTCAGGCGGGGCGGCCGTCGCGCTCGCGTGCGGCATGGTGCCGATCGCCGACGGCAGCGATCTCGGCGGTTCACTGCGCAACCCGGCCTCCTTCTGCAACGTGGTGGGGTTCCGGCCGTCGCCGGGGCGGGTGCCGTCGTGGCCGTC
>JBGGNG010000181.1:0-32531 GCA_041287635.1 Actinomycetota bacterium
ATCTCGTACTGACTCATGCTCAGTCCCTGGAAGCCGGCGAGCACCACGACGTTGCCGGACCCGAGCGCCTCCAGGATGCGCTTGGGCCTGATCTCGACGATCCTCGCGGAGCCGTGCTGCGTGTCGGTCATGATGCCGGCCTGCGAGCCCGTGTAGCTCGCCGCCCTGCATCCCCGCGCGTTGATCGCGATCCCCAACAGTGACATCGCGATGCGTTCCCCCGCCGTGAGCAGCATGTCGAGCTCACGAGGGTCGGGCACGGTCGCGATCTCGCTCGCCATCGCGAGGAGTTCGTCGGTGGTGTGGCCCATCGCCGAGACGACGACCACCACGTCGTTGCCGTCTTCGCGCGCGCGAACGACCCGGTCGGCCACCGCCAGGATCCTCTCGACCGATCCGACGGACGTGCCGCCGTACTTCTGGACGATGATGGGCATGCGGGGGTGGGCTCCTGTCGCCGCCGGTGTCGACGTCGAGTCTATCCGGGGGGGCTCGGCGGTCCGGCAACGCCGAGGGCACGGCGCAAGAAGTCCACCTCGATCTGCAGCATCGCCTCAGCGGCAGCGGGATCGGTGGGCCGGTGCGTGATGCCGCTCAGGGGGATGAACGCGTGGGGGCGACCGGCTTCCATGAGCGCCTTCGACATGCGCAGGGAGTGCGCCGCGTGCACGTTGTCGTCGGCCAGGCCGTGGATCAGCAGCAGCTCGCCCCGCAGGTTGGGCGCATCGGGGATCAGATCGGCGTTCGCGTACGCATCGGCGTCCGTGTCGGGCATGCCTAGGTATCGCTCCGAGTAGTGCGTGTCGTATAGACGCATGTCGGTGACCGGGGCGCCGGAGATGCCGGCGTGGAAGACGTCGGGCCGGCGCAGCAGCGCACCGAGGGTGAGGTACCCCCCGTACGACCATCCCCTGATCGCCACTCGCGACAGATCGAGGAACGGGTACCGCTTTGCCGCCGCCTGCAACCCTTCCACCTGATCCTCGAGCGCGTGATCGAGGTAGCTGCGGTGCACGGACTGTTCCCATGACACGCCCCGGTACGGGGTGCCTCGACCGTCGATCACGAGCACGGAAAACCCCTGGTCGGCGAGCCACTGCGATTCGAGCAGCGGCCGCTGAGCACGTACCACCCGTCCGAAGTGCGGACCCCCGTACGGATCGAGCAACACCGGGAGCGGCTGCGCGGACTCCCGACCCGACGGGAGGAACATCGCCGTCCTCAGATCGCGCGAGCCCGTCGAGAGGAACGTCGGTCGGCCGGTGATGATCGGGGTCTCAGCCACTCGGTCGAACGTGTGGAGGGTCCCGCCGTCACGGACCAGCCGCGCTGTCGGCAGCGGCTCGGTGGCCGATTCGCTCACCAGCACGGCGAGATCCCCGCCGACCACTGCTCCATGCTGACCTTCACCGGCGCTCGCCTGCATCGGCGTCGTGTCGGATGCCAGCCGCCACACGTGCAGCTCCGTGGGCTCCCGGGTTCCCAGGAACCACACGGCCTCGCCGGCGTCGATCACGGAATCGACCTGCAGGCCGAACGGGGAGGCGGGTTCGTCGTCGATCAGCAGCACCCGGGTGTCGTCGCGGTGGCCCACGGTCAGCAGGCGGCCGCCCGGCAGCCATGCCGGCACACCCGGCGTCACGTGCGTCCACCGATCGTCGTGGTCTCGCCAGACGACCTCGGTCGTCCCTGTGTCCGGATCGATCGCCAGCACCTGCACGTCGCGTTGATCGCGCGACTGCACCAGCGCCAACGGAGGGCCCTCCTCGGTCCACGACACGGCGACCACGTACTCGAACCCCGCCCGATCCCACGTCACGTCGACCCGTGAGCCGTCGACGCCCAGCACGTGCAGGGTCACGATCGCGTTCGGGGTGCCTGCCTGCGGGTACCGCACGGCGCGAGGCACAACCGCAGGATCGATCGGCGAGGCGATGTGCCACACCAACACCGGACGATCGTCGACGCGACAGGCGATCAGCCGCTCGCCGTCGGGCGCCCACCAGTGCCCGCGCCGCCGTTCCATCTCCTCGGCGGCGATGAACTCTGCAACGCCCCACCGCACATCGGGGTCCTCATCGTCGGCGAGCACCACGTCGTCACCCGTGGCGAGGTCGAGCACTCGCAGGGATCCGCCCGTCTCGTACGCGACTCGAGCACCGTCGCGCGCGAGCCTCGGATCGAACGGCCGACCCGACGTCTCGAGCGATCGCGCCGCGCCCGTCGAGAGATCCACGTGCGTGAGCCCCTCGCCCAAGACGAACACGGCCGTCCGAAGGCCGCGATCGGTCGTGTACGACGTGACCCCGCTCTGCTTCTCACCCGTGCGCTCGCGTCGGTCGATCTCTTCCTGCGTGAGGCGCTCCTCGGCGCCGGCGGGATGGAAGACCTCTCGCTCCGTCCCCCCGTCGACATCGAGCACCCACAGACCGGCCACCGGGTCGTCGCCCGCCCTCGAGCGCAGGAACGCCACCCGCGATCCGTCGTCGGCGATCGTGAACGCGCGGGGAAGTCCGAGGTTGAAGTTGCGGGTGCGCGCGGCCTGACGCGGATAGGAATCGCTCATGCGAGGGTCGGTTCCGAGCTCTTCCTCACGACGTCACCGACGCGGACGATGCCGCCCTGCACCACCCTCGCGATCAGGCCTCGAAGGCGCGCGGCCCGGCCCTCGGCCGAGTTCACGAACCGCAGCGCCTCGGCGCCGAACCGTGCGGAGAACTTCGCGCACCCCGTGTGCGGCTTCGCGCTGACCTCGAGCAGCACGTCGCCGACGTGCACCCGGCTGCCGGGAGGCAGGTTCTCCACGCCGAGATCCATGTCGACGTAGAGCTGATCGCCGGCGAGCGGCCATCGATCGACCTCGCCCGCGAGCAACGCGACGCAGCGCGCATTCATCAGCGTCACCTCGGCCTCGGGTGACGGCTTCGGCTCCGAGACCCATCGGTCGCCCACGACGCCCCTGCCCCGCTCGATCCGCGCCTCTGACACGACCTCGCGCTCGTCCTCGGCGGGTCGCCGCACGACCATCTCGAGCCTGCCCTCGTCACGCGGCGACCCCAGGATGTGGGTGAGGCCTCCCTGCAGTTCGTCGATCCCGAGCGCGGACATGCCGATGACCCCTTCCTGCGGTCCCGCGAGCACGCTCGAACGTACCATCGCGGGATGCGCGCTTGGCTCCTGCACGACTCGGACGGCCCCGGCTCGTACGTGCTCGACGATGTGCCCGAGCCGGAGCCCGGCGCGGATGAGGTGCGCGTTGCGTTGCGGGCGTCGGCCCTGAACCACCTCGACCTCTGGGTAGCCCGAGGCATGCCGGCCCCACCGTCGTTCCCTCACGTGAGTGGCGCCGACGGCGCGGGGGTCGTCGACGCGATCGGCGACGAGGTCGACGACCTGCGGATCGGCGACGAGGTGGTGATCGACCCGTCCACCTCGTGCGGCGCATGTCCCGCGTGCGCCCACGGCGACGTGCCGTTCTGTCGCGACCTCCGCATCGTGGGCGAGCACCGATGGGGCACCCACGCCGACGCGGTGGTCGTGCCGGCAGAGAACGTGCGCTCGAAGCCCGACTCGCTCTCGTGGGAAGCGGCCGCCGCGGCCGGGCTCGCGACGTCGTCGGGGCTACGGATGCTGCGCCGCGCTCGGTTCGAGCCCGGCGCCGACCTCCTCGTCGTGGGCGTCGGCGGCGGCACCTCGACGGCCGCGTTCCTCCTGGCCCGAGCACTCGGAGCGCGCCGGCTGTGGGTGACCACGCGAGACGTTGCCAAGCTCCGGTGGGCCGCGCACCACGGTGCGACCGGTGGCTGCCAGACGGACGAGCGCTTCGACGAACTCGTCCGTGCCGACACCGACGGCCGGGGCGTCGACATCGTCGTCGACAACGTCGGCACGCTCACGTTCGATCGCTCGCTGCGATCGCTCGCGCGGGGCGGACGGCTCGTCACGAACGGCTCGACCACGGGCCGCACGGCCGAGCTCCACCTTCCGACGCTGTTCTGGCGCCAGCTCGAGGTGATCGGGGCGACGATGAACGACCATCAGGAGTTCGCCGACGCGATGCAGCTCGTCGGCAGCGGGGCGATCGAGATCCCGATCGACGCGACGTTCGGCTTCGAGGAGTTCCCCGAGGCGCTCGATCGCCTCGAGGCGGGCCGTCAGCTCGGCAAGATCGTGCTCACCCGCTGACCGAGGAACCGGGAGCACGCTTCGAGCGTCACACCCCTGTCACACGCCCACGCTCCTACGGCATGATCGGTCGTACGGACACCGCACGACCCGATCCGCGGGACGGACACGAGAGGTGAGGCCGTGCCCGAAGAGCGCACCGACACGGAACTGCTGATCGCCTCGCGCACCGAGCCCGAGGCCTTCACCGAGCTGTACCGGCGACACGCCGAGGACCTGCTGCGCTACTTCGCGCGCCGCACGCTCGACCCGGAGGCCGCCGCCGAGCTCACCGCGGAGACGTTCGCCGAGGCGTTCGCCTCGCGGGCGACCTATCGAGACCAGGGAGTGAACGGCGTGGCATGGCTCTACGGCATCGCGCGGCACCGGCTGGGGCGATTCTTCCGCAACGGCAAGGTCGACGCCGCGGCCCGTCGCAAGCTCGGCATGCCGGAGCGCGACCTGCCGCCCGAGGACTACGAGCGCATCGAGGACCTGATCGACTTCGCGCCGATCCGCGAGGCGCTCACCGAAGCGCTCGAGTCGCTCAGCCCCGACCAGCGCGAGGCGATGCGCCTGCGCGTGATCGACGGCCTCGGGTACGCCGAGGTCGCCGAGCGCCTGAGGTGCACCGAGCAGAACGCTCGGCAGCGGGTGAGCCGGGGGCTGAGGAAGGTCGCGCTGTTGCTGCAGGAGCGGGGGATGCAGCTCACCACGGAGGTGGAGGCATGAACACGGACATCCGCTCGCTCCAGCTGCTGGAACGAGACTTTGAGGAAGTCGCCGCGCGAGAGCGCGACCGGCTCTCCTCGGCCGACCGGGCGCTCGACGGTGGCTCCGGCGGGCCGCGCCGCCTTCCTCGACGCGGACGCGGCGGCGGTCACGCGTGGGGCGGCATCGCGGCGGCGTTGGTCGCCGTATTGGTGCTGGCCGGCGGCATCGGCTTCCTGTCGCAGGGCTCGAGCGACGAATCCGGCGGCGATTCCGGGTTCGCCGAGGTGGACGACGCCGTCTCGGGTGCCGACGGCGGCGGCGCCGGTGGAAGTACTGGGGGAAGCGAGTCTGGCCCGCAGGCAACCGTGGCACCTGCCCCCGGTGAGGCGCCCGCCGGCGACGCGAGCTACCAGAGCGACGAGGCATTCGGGAACCTGAGTGAATCGGAACGTGCCGCACTCGGTTACTCGGAGGAGGCGGCGCGAGACGCCGCCGCCCCCGGTTCTTCACTGCAAGGCGTCGGCGCGGTGCCCGAGCAGCAGGGCGACCTGACGAAGATCATCCGGGACGGCCGCATCGGCATCGTGATCGCCGACGGCTCGTTCTCGAAGGGGGTTGCCGGTGTCACGCAGATCGCCCGGCGCAACGGCGGATTCGTGCTCGAGTCGAGCTCGCGCGACGAGCGAAGCGGGGCGTTGACCCTTCGGGTGCCGGCGAAGCGATTCGACGACACGATGCTGGCGCTGCGCGCGCTCTCCGGTCAGCTCGACGGCGAGGTCGAGTTCCAAGACATCACGGGCCAGGACGTGACCGCCGAGTTCATCGACCTGCAGGCCCGTCTCGACATCCTGAAGGACCGTCGCGAGCTGCTGCTCGACATCCAAGCCGACGCGACGTCGACCTCGGAGATCCTGCGGCTCGCCGCGTTGATCGATGACGTGCAGTTGCAGATCGAGAACATCCAGGGTCGCTTGAACTTCCTGAAGGACCAGGTCGCCGAGGCCACGATCAAGGTCGAGGTGCGCGAGCGTGATGTGCAGCGCGAGGACCCGGGCTCCGACCCCGAGAACCCCAGCCTGGCCGACTCGTTCGAGCTCGCGGTGCAGGGGTTCCTGCGCATCATCGGCGCGGTCGTCGTCGGGCTCGGTTACCTGATCCCGCTCGGCGTGATCGCGCTGATCGGCTGGGGCGTGGTCAGGCTGGTGCGGCGTCGCGATCGCGGAGCCAACTGAGCGCTCGGAATCGTTCGGCCGCCGCCGAGGCCACGTGCGCGTCTTCCCCCGCACGACCCTCGGTGGCGCCGAACCAGGCGTCGGCCTCGAGCCACGCCGCCTCGATCTGTTCGTCGGGGCGCAAGCGTCCGTGGGAGCGGAACGCGTCGACCGATCCATAGCGCATCACCGCCTCGTCGAGGCGCTGCTGCTCGAACTCCAGCCCGTACGGTGGCATCACCTCGAGGTGCTCGAGGGCCCACATCAGCGTGCCGAGCGCCTCCTTGCGCCACATCGCGTCGGCGACCGCCTCACGCGGCCAGGAACCCGAGGGACCCTCGAACAGCTGGCGCTCGGCCTCGGTGACGGCCGGCCACACGGCCTCGCGCTCGAGCCAGTCGTCGGTCTCGCGGCAGGCGGCCTCTGCCTGGCGGATGCGGCCGAAGTCGCCCTCGGTCTCGGCCACGACGTACTCGATCGAGCCGCGGCGCACCAACGCGTACAGCACGAGGGCCCGGTCGCTGACCTCGCCGGCGGAGGGTCTGATCATGCAGGGGTGACCCTCACATCTCCCGGCGGCCGTCGAGGGCCTGGGAGAGGGTGACCTCGTCGGCGTACTCGAGGTCGCCGCCGACCGGCAGGCCGCTCGCGAGCCGCGTGACCCGAACACCGATCGGCTTCAACAGCGCCGCGACGTACATCGCCGTCGCGTTGCCCTCGAGGTTGGGGTTCGTCGCGAGGATCACCTCGGTCACGTGGTCGCGCTCCACGCGGTCGAGCAGCTCCTGCACGCGCAGGTCGTCGGGGCCGACGCCGTCGAGCGGGCTGATCGCGCCGCCCAGGATGTGGAAGCGACCCTTGATCAACGCGGCCTTCTCGATCGTGGCGGCATCCTTGGGCTCCTCGACCACGCAGAGCAGCGTGCGGTCGCGGGATTCGTCGCGACAGATACGGCAGAGATCCCCCTCGGCGACGTTGCCGCACTCGCGGCAGAACGCGATGCGATCCTTCGCCTGCACGATCGCGGCCGCGAGACGTTTCGCGTCGGCGGGGTCGGCCTTCACGAGCCAGAACGCGAGCCGCTGCGCCGACTTCGGCCCCACACCGGGGAGCCTGGCCAGCTCGTCGATCAGCTCCTGGATCGGACCCTCGTACACGACTACTCCGCCCGTTCCGTCTCGGCCGCGACCTGGGCGCCGAGCATCTCCTGCACCCGCTTGAGCGCCTCGGCCTCGTCGACGACCTCGTCCTCCTCGACGATCTCGACCGCGGCGGGCCCGGCGGCGTCGCGGACCTCTCGCACGACGCACACGATGTCGGGCCTGACGCCGAACAGGTCGCCGAGCGCCGCCTGCAGCTCCGGCTTCTTCCCCTCGACCTTCTGGGGGCCGACCTTGCGGTCGGGCGGGAACGCAAGCTCGAGCGTCGAGCCGTCGTAGCTCGCCACTGTCGCCGACTCGAGGATCGCCGCGAGGATCATCTGTCGGTTCGCGGAGAGGTGCTCGAGCAAGGGCTGCCAGGAACGCCGCAGGAGTGCGACGTCGACGCTGCCGGCGTCGGCCGCGTGCGGCACGGGCATCTGGATCGTCGGTTCATCAGGCGCTTCGCCGTCGTCGACGACGATCGTCGGGGATCCATCGGGGATCTCCGGCTCCGCGGTCTCCCGGTCGCTTCTCTCCGAGGAACCGACCGCCTCGACGACCGCCACAGTGACCGGGGGGTCGACCGCGGCGATCGGCTCGACGTCGTCGGCTGGTCCTCTCGGTGTCGGCGCGTGGGCGACGTCGGCAGCGGTAGGCACGACGGCCCCGGGGTCGAGGTGGGCGAGGCGCTCGAGGCGCTCGAGGCGCGTGAGGAGCGCCGAAGGGTCGTCGTCGGTCTCGGGCATGGTCGAGCGCACGAGCGCGAGTTCGAACGACAGCCGCGGGGAGGTCGTCCACCGCATGTCGTTCTGGGCCGCCAGCAGCAGGGACAGTACCCTGGCGAGCTCGGCGGGCGAGAACTTCTCCGCCTGGATGCGCAGCGTCTCGTACGCGTCGTCGGGCACGTCGACGAGGTCGGCCTGGCCAGGGGCGGTCTTCACCAGGAGCAGATTGCGGAAGTGCGTGAGCGCTTCGGCGGTGACGTTGCGAAGGTCCTGTCCGTCCTGCACCAGACGCCCGACGATCTCGAAGACCCCCTTGGCGTCGCCGATGGCCACGGCGTCGGCCAGCTCGTGCTGCACCTCGCCACGTGGGGCGCCGAGGAGCGTGCGCACCACGTCGTCGTCGATCGTGGTGCCCCCGAGGACGCTGGCCTGATCGAGCATCGAGAGCGCGTCCCTGGACGAGCCCTGCGCCTGTTGCGCGATGGTGTGGGCGGCGGAAGCGGTGAGCGTCGCGCCCTCCTGCGAGGCGATCGAGATCAGCTGGTCCGACAGCGTCTCGAGCGTGAAACGCCGGAAGTCGAACCGCTGGCACCGCCCGACGATCGTGGCCGGCATCTTGTGCGGCTCGGTGGTCGCGAGGACGAAGCGGACGCCTGTCGGCGGTTCCTCGAAGACCTTCAGCAGCGCGTCGAAGGCCTCGCGAGACAGGCGCTGAGCCTCGTCGATGATGTAGACCTTCTCGCGACCCTGCACCGGCGCCGTGGGCGCCTTCTCGCGCAGCTCGCGGGCGTCCTCGACCCCCCCGTGGCTTGCCGCGTCGATCTCGACGACGTCGAGGTGGGTGCCGTCGCGCACGTCGACGCACTGCGAGCACGTGCCGCACGGCTCGGCCGTCGGTCCCTGCTCGCAGTTGACCATCTTGGCGAGGATGCGAGCGGTCGACGTTTTGCCCGTGCCTCGCGGTCCGCAGAACAAGAACGCGTGGTGCAGGCGGCCCTCACGGATCGCGCCGGTAAGCGCACGCACGACGTGATCCTGCCCGAGCACCTCGGCGGGCGTCTGCGGTCGGTAGCGCCGGTACAGGGCCTGGTGCTGCGTCTCGTCCGCCACGTGCCTCCTACGCTCCCCGTCGGCCGCTCCCGCCCGCCGCTCCCGCCGGGCCACCAGCTCGCTTCGCCATCACGCCGCCCCCCAAGCGGGGCGAGAAAGGTGGCCGTGCACCCGCCGTCGACCACGGATGACTCGGTCGCTACCTGGAACGGCAGCTCCAGCCAGGCATCCCTGCGGCACCCACCGGCTTCCGCTTACGGCTGCTTCCTTCCGGACCTGACCGGGTTCGCGGGCCGATGTCGCGCAGGACCCGACCTTCAACGCTCCGTTCCGAGGGCTGCCCCGGACCTTCCGGGCCTCGGGCGGGGATTCAGCCCCGCTGAAGCGGATCGCGGGTACAGGGCACCGCTAGCTCCCCGCCTAGCACGGCCACGGGCAGTATACGTGGGGGGTCCGACGAGCGGAGGCGAGCGATGGACGACGTGGTGCAAGCTGCGCTTTGGGGGTTCCTGGCCGCATCGGCGCTGCCGCTCGGCGCGCTCTTCGCGACCCGATACACCCTGTCGACACGCACGGTCGGCGCGATCATGGCGTTCGGCGCGGGAACGCTGATCACGGCCGTCACGTTCGAACTGGTCGATCAGGCGTTCAGGCGAACCGACCTGTGGCCGGTCGTGCTCGGCCTCGGTTTGGGCGCCATCGCCTTCACCGCCGGCGACGCCGCGCTCGTCAGGTACGGAGGCCGCCGCCATCGGCGTCGCGACCCGGGCATCGCCGACGATGACGGCGGACTGCCGATCGCGCTCGGGGCGGTCCTCGACGGCATCCCGGAGTCCCTCGTGTTGGGGATCTCGCTCGCGACCGGTGGCGCGGTGAGCGTGACCTTCTTGATCGCCGTGTTCGTTTCCAACGTGCCTGAGTCTCTCGCCTCCACGCGAGGGATGATCGCGGCCGGCCACTCGCGTGGTCGTGTGGTCGCGTTGTGGTTCGTGGTCGCCGCCGTGAGCGCAGCCTTCGCGGCGCTCGGCGCGACGCTCGATCGCCTCGACCAGGGGGCCGTCGCGACCGTGCAGTCCTTCGCCGCCGGCGCACTGCTCGCCCTGATCGCCGACTCCCTGCTTCCCGACGCCTACCGCGACTCGGGCTTGCGGACCGGCCTATTCGTCGTGCTCGGGTTCGCGCTCGCGTTCGCACTCACAGCCCTGGACTGACCGGACACGCCCGGCGGCCACGGTACCCTGGGAGCCCCATGCCCCTGTCGGCACCCCTCCGTAGACGTTCGATGCTGGTCACCGTGGTCGTCCTCGTGGCGATCGGCGTGGCGGCGTTGGCATGGCCAGGATCGGGTGGCTCGAACCCCGCCGCACCACCGGCCGCGGCCGAACCGGCGACCGTGACGCCGGCTGCCCCGTCGGACACCGAGACGGTCGCGCCCGACCGCCTGGCCCGCCAGGTCTGCAAGGCCGTGCCGAGAGAGGTGCTGGTCCGCACCGTCAACGGCACCCATCTCGTGCGCAGCGGCGATCTGCAGATGATCACCCCCTACCCCGACTACGTCTCCTCCGGCCTCACGCATGCGACCCCGTTCGACCACACACAGGAGGTGCCCCTGCTGCTGTACGGGCCCGGCATCGTGAAGCCCGGTGTGTACGACGAACCGGCGATGCTCACAGACGTCTCCCAGACCGCGGCGTCGATGCTGGAATTCGACGGGTTCACGGCGCCCGACGGCCGGGCGCTCGACGAGGCACTTCTGCCCACCGACGAGCGGACGCCACCGAAGCTGCTCGTCACGATGGTCTGGGATTCCGCCGGGGTCGACCTGCTCGAGCGGTGGCCACGGTCGTGGCCCTACCTGCGGCAGCTGGCTCGACAAGGTGCATGGTTCACGGACGCTCAGCTGAACTCGGCGCCCGCGAACACCCCTCCGAGCCACGCCACGATCGGCACCGGCGCCTACCCCCGCCACCACGGCTTCGCCGATGAATACATCTGGATCAATGGGTCGCTGCAGAAGCCCAACGCCGAAGGCCCGACATTCATGAAGCTGCCGACCCTGGCCGACGCCTACGACCTCGCGATGGACAACGAGCCGATCGTGGGCGGGGCCGCGAGCCTCTCGGCGCACCTGATGATGATGGGCCACGGACTCGCGTGGCAGGGCGGCGACGACGACATCGCGATCGCTCGCGAGGTGCAGGGGGCCGCGACCGGCGGCGACGACACGGCGAACGAATGGGGGCTCACCGACGGCATGCGGCCCTACTACCGCATGCCGGAGTGGGTGAACGACGACACGATCGACGCGTCGTTCGAGCAGGCGAAGACGGCTCTCGACCAGCGCGACGGCAGCCTCGACGGCCTCTGGCGCGGCTTCTCGATCGAGCAGATGGCCAACGGGTTCAACACACCGGCTCGTTCCCCGTACCAGACCACCCTCTTCGAGGAGCTCGTGAAGCGGGAGAGCTTCGGACGCGACCGCGTGCCCGACCTGCTCTACCTGAACTACAAGATCATCGACACGATGGGCCATCAGTTCTCCGCCGACGGTGAGGAGATGACCGACGGACTGGAAGTCCAGGACGGCGAGCTCCGCCGCTTCGTCCGGTTCCTGAACGACGAGGTGGGCCGCGGGGAGTGGGCGATGATCCTGACCGCCGACCACGGCATGCAACGCGACCCCGCGGCGATCGGCGCGTTCCTGATCGACATCGACCGGCTAGGCAGCGCGGTCGAGTCCGCGTTCGGCGGCACCGCCGGCCGGCCCGTGATCCTGAAGGCGCGTCCGACACAGATGTGGCTCGACGAGAAGCTGCTCGAGCGCAAGGGCTACACGGTGGAGCAGGTCGCCGAGTTCCTCGCGGACCTCACCCAAGCCGACGTCGCGACGACGGCGGGCACCCGGCCCGGCGAGGCGAACGATCCCGCGTTCCAAGCTGTCTTCCCCACCTCGACGATCGAACAGCTGCCCTGCCTGCCGGCGTCGATGCGCACCGGATAGGAGACGTCGGCGGGAACCTGCGAACGGTCCCGGGCCGTCGAACCCGAGACAGCGACGCCAGGCCCGCGAGCGGGCCCAGGAGCTTCCCGGAGGTCACGATGCGCACCACCAGCCGTTCTCGTTGGATCCTGTTCACGTCGATCGCCGTGCTCCTGGTCGTCGTCGCGGGCGCCGCGATCGCCGCCTCGACCGGCGATCCGGACGAGCCCGTCAGCTCCGGACCGATCTCCGACGATCCGGATCCGGGCGACGGGGGTCCCGTGCTCGTGGAACCGACACCCGGCATGACCGACGTGTACGCGCGGCCGTTCGACTCGGCGACCGTGAACGGCGACGGCACCAGCGTCACCATCGACTTCGTGAGCGGCGTGGAACCGTGCGCTGTGCTCGATCGCGTCGACGTGCAGTACGGAGCCGTCGCCGTGACGATCACGTTGTACGAGGGCCGCGATCCGAACGCCGGAGACGTCGCCTGCATCGAGATCGGCGTGTTCAAGCGAGTGATCGTGCAGCTCGACGAGCCTCTGGACGATCGCGAGATCGTCGACGGCGCCGCCGAGTGACTCACGGGAGCCGGGCGGCCTCCACGTCGACGTCGTCCGCCGCCCCCGGTTCTCGGACCCACACCTCCCACTCGGACACCTGCTCGAAGCCGAGCCGCGCGTACATCGACCGTGCCTCGTCGCTCGGGTGCAGCCAGGCGAGGTCGGCACCTGTGAACGCCCGCGCCGCCCGCACGGTCATCGCCGATCCGATCCCTCGACCCCGCGCCGCCGGCACGACGCCGACGCCCATCACCCCGGTCGTGGGGCCGTCGCGATACCCAGCGGCGATGGCGACCGGTTCCGCCCCCTGCCATCCGACGAACATCTGCGCGTCGGGTGCTCCGAGGGCACCGGCGCCGTAGAAGGCCCGTCCGGTGTCGGGATTGTCCCCGAACGCGAGGACGCCGACCTGCACGAGGGCCTCCGCGTCATCCGGGCCATCGACCGCTCGGATCTCGACCCCGTCGGGCACCTGCACCTCGGGCAGGGCCCCCGGATCGATCACCAGGCCCGGCCGTTGGATGATGCAGGTGAGTCCCATCGAGCGGACCGCCGCATCGACCTCAGGATGGCGCCCCACCTGGAGATCGACGCCGAACTGCAGCCCCCGACGCGCGAACTCTGCCTCGGCGGCCGCGAGCGCGGCCACGGCGTCACGAGGTAGCGCCTCGACCACGACGGAGCTGAGCGCGGGATCGGGGAGGTTCGCGAGCGCCAAAACGAGCCCGTCGATCTCGAGCACCTCGGCGCCCGTCACGTTCGCCCTGCGAGCGCGCTCGGCAGCGACGAGCCCGAGCGCGAGTCGTTCGGCCTGCTGCACGGTGAGAGTCTGCCAGGACCAGGGGGCGAGCACCGCTCTCGGTAGCATCGTGCCCGTGAAGGTCGGTGCGGTGGTCGTGGACTTCGACGGCACCGCCTGCCTGCACGACGCCGCCGAGCACCTGCTGCGGGCGTTCGCCCCGGGAGACTGGGAGTCGCTCGACGAGGCCTGGGAACGAGGTGCCCTGGGATCACAGGAGGTCATCGCGGCACAGAGCGCGATGCTCGACGCCGACCGTGACACGCTCCTCGGATTCGTGCAGACGCACTGCAGGATGGACCCCACGTTCGCACCGTTCGTCGGGTGGGCCCACGACAACGGCATCGACGTCGCCGTCGCGTCCGACGGCTTCGGCTTCTACATCGAGCCCCTCCTCGCCGCGGCCGGTGTGCCGCCGATCCCCGTGATCACGAACGAGCAGGTCTGGAACGACGACGACCGACCTGGGGGACTGCGCTTCGTCAACCGGCACACGGAGTGCGTCGGGTGCGGCACGTGCAAGATGCAGGCCGTGCTCTCCCGTCGCCGGGCCGACGTCGCCGTCGCGTTCGTGGGCGAGGGTTCGAGCGACCGATACGGGGCGCTCTACGCAGACGTGACGTTCGCCAAGCTCGAGCTCATCGCGCATTGCGAGCGCGACGGGGTTAAGTTCGTGCCCTGGACGGACTTCGACGACGTGCGTCGGTGGCTCGAGGGCGAGGAGCCGCTCCCCGGACCCGTCACTCCCGAGCCGTGCCCCGGCTGGACCGTACCCTGAGGGGATGCACCCGATCGGCTTGCCCGACGGCTACACGGCACGGCCGTCGACGGCCGACGACCTCGAGGCGACCTTCCGGCTCGTCGCCGCGGCCGAGGAACACGACGACGGAGCGGCCGAGATCGCCCGCAGCGACATCGCGGCGGAATGGGAGCGACCCGATTTCGACCTCGAGGCGATGTCGATCACCGTGTGGCACGACGATGAGCTTGCGGCCAGCGGCGACGTGTTCATGGGCCGAGCCGAGGTCGACGTCGCCCCGGCCCACCGCGATCGTGGGATCGGATCGGCCCTGCTGCCATGGACCTGGGCGGTCGCGCGAGCCGACGGCAGGGACTCCGTCGGCCAGACGGTGTCGGACAGGCGCACCGACGCCGCACCCCTCTTCACCGCACACGGCTACGAGGCCGGCCATACGGCGTGGGCCCTACGCATCGACCTCGCCGACGAGCCGCCGCCGGCTCCGGCCCTGCCGGACGGCCTCTCGTTCCGCGACTTCCGCCCCGGGGACGACGATCGAGCGGTCTTCGAGGTGATCGACGTCGCGTTCGACGAGTGGGACGACCGGGAATCGCACGGGTTCGACAACTGGGCGCCGGCGTTCCTGCACCGGGACGAGGTGCTCTCCGAGCTCGTGCCCCTCGTGGTCGACGGTGATCGCATCGTGGGCGTCGCGCTCAACTACCACTACGGCGTCGATGACGACGTGGAGGGCTGGACCCAGCAGCTCGCCGTCGACCGTGCCTATCGAGGCCGTGGGCTCGGCCGTGCCCTGCTGCAGGAGAGCTTCAGGCGTTTCCACGGCGTGGGATACCGGCGGGCGGGCCTGTCCACCGACTCGCGCACGGGCGCGCTCGGGCTCTACGAACACGTCGGTATGCGGGTGCGTTCGAGCTTCACGCGGTACACGAAGCAGCTCACCGACGACTGAGCGTCGCCGCAACGCGACCGGCGGTGGCCGAGGGATTCGAACCCTCGAGGGAGTTGCCCCCCTACACGCTTTCCAGGCGTGTCCCTTCGGCCGCTCGGGCAGGCCACCGCGACGAGTCTAGCGAGCGGCCCGCGCGCGAAGCTCGGCCAGCACGTCGTCGACCTTCCGATCGACGAAGCGGACGTAGACCGCGCGTCCCGCGGCGTTGAGGTGGAAGCCGTCGTCGGCGAACCACTCGGGGTGGTCGTGGGCTCTTCGACCACCAGCGGATCACGTGCACCTTGTCGTGAGCGTTCGCGCACGCGTTCAGCGTCTCGTTGTTCGGCTCCTCCCAGGCGCGAGGCACCGTGATCGTCATGAGGAACACGCGTCGCTTGGGTCCGGCGTAGCCGACGAGCCGGTCGCAATCGCCGGGGTCGATCGTGCCGTTCGTGCCCAGGTGCACGATCACGCGCTTGGGAAGCGTGCCGTCCTCGGCCTTGTGCCGAACGATCCACACCCCGGCGCCGAACTGACGACCTACGCTGGCGTTCACCCCGTATCCGAGCGGTCGCAACTCGGGCTTGGCCGACAGCATGATCGAGTCGCCGACGCCGAACCTTCCCTTGGGCGGCGATCCGGCGATCGCGGACGACACGAGCAACGTCGCCGGCCATCAGCATCACCACGGCGACGCGGCCGGGGGAGCGGTCAGATCGATCCATGGTTCCCATCAACGGTCGTGCGGGAGGTCGCTTTGAGGCCGCAGCGAGGATCCCAAAGACACGGCGGTTCCGCGAACCCTTGGCTCGTTCAGGAGCGCTCGAGCTCGACGGTGGTCGAGATGCCGAGATGCAGCGCGAGCGACGTGAGCCCGGCCCAGAGGATCAGCGCGACCACCGCGAGCAAGGGCCCGTACGTGCGGCTCGAGGAGCTCGAGAGGGCGAAGTAGAGGCTCAACAGCGCCGTGAAGGAAGCCCAGAGCACGAGCGAGACGCCGGCGCCGGCGAGCACGTGACGCGTCGAACCGAGCGGCATCGCGGGCGAGACACGCAGCAGGAGCAGGAGCCCGGCTCCGGCGAGCGCCAGGCCGACCGGCCATCGCGCGACCTCCCAGACCACCCGGGCAGTTTCCTCGAGCCCCAATCCGCTCACGACGGCGCCCCCGGCCCCGATCGCGAGACCTCCGAGGGTGAGCAGCGCACCTACCGGTACGGCGACGAGCGCCGCGACGACGTATCGCCTGGCGGTCGGACGGTCCCGGTCCAGACCGGCGATGCGATTGGCGCTCCGCTCCACCTGTGCCATCGCGAAGGTGCCGGCGATCCAGGCGGTGGCGAGCCCGACGAAGGCCGCCACGGCTCCGCCGCTCGCTCCCTGCTGGGCGGCCTCCGTGAGCAGGCTTCCCGACGGACCGGGCGAGACGGACACGGACAGGTGCTGGACGAGACGGCGAACCTCCGGAAGGGCGAGCATGCTCGCGAGGCCAACGAGACCGATGAACCCCGAGAGGACGACGAGCAACACCTGATACGCGAGCGCCCGCGTGTGGCTCGTCCCGTCGGACCCGCGGAAGCGCCGCACGGCGTCGGCCAAGAACGCACCGGCACGCCGCGGCGATGCGTCCACACCGTGGAGCGTGTGATCCTGCGTGATCGAGGTCATGGCGCCGACTTCCCCAGGCGGACGGTCCTTCAAACGGGCCCGCGCGCTCCGGCGGCGCGCTCGCGTGGGTTCGGGGTAGGCTTCGGGGCCATGTCGGGGGACCCTGCGACCGAGCGATGGTTCCTCGGCCCGCACGAGCGCGGCAACCTCGCGACCTCGCTCGACCGCCGGCGCGGCGACGGGATCGCCTGGAGCGCGGGCAACCACGTCGAGGCGCTCGTGCACGGCCGCCCGTACTTCGAGGCCCTGCACGAGACCCTTTGCCTCACCGGACCCGACGACTCAGTGTCGCTCGCCGATTGGCGGGGCGACCCCGACGTGCGGCTGGTCGACGACCGAGACCTGGCCGGCGTCCTCTCGGACCTGGCGACGCGCGGCGTCGCCGTGCGCGGGCTGGTGTGGCGGTCGCACCCGAAGGTCACGGGCTTCCACCTGGAGCATCACGTCGCGCTGGCCAGGGAAGTCAACGAGGACGGTGGCCAAATCCTTCTCGACCAGCGGGTCCGATGGGCCGGTTCCCACCATCAGAAGCTGGTCCTGATCCGGCACGAGGGCGATTCCTCCCGCGACGTGGCGTTCGTCGGCGGCATCGACCTGTGCCACGGGCGGCGCGACGATCACGAGCACAGCGGGGACCCGCAACCCGAGGACCTCGACGAGCGATACGGCGAGCACCCGCCGTGGCACGACATCCAGATCCGTGTCCGCGGCCCGGCCGTCGGCGATCTCGATCACACGTTCCGCGAACGTTGGAACGACCCTACGCCGCTGGAAGACCGCCGCACGCCGCTGCGCTCGATGCTCTCGAAGGTGGCAGACCACCCACCGCACCCTGATCCGCTGCCCGACTCGGCGCCCGACCCACCGCGGGCGGGCGACATGGCCGTGCAGGTGCTCCGCACGTACCCGGCCAAGCGACCTCCGTACCCGTTCGCCCCAGAGGGAGAGCGGAGCATCGTCCGCGCCTACCGGAAGGCGTTCGAGCGCGCCCGCACGCTGATCTACGTGGAGGATCAGTACCTATGGTCCAGCGACGTCAGCGCGCTGTTCGCCGAGGCGATGGAGCGCGCCCCCACGCTGAAGGTGATCGTGATCGTGCCCCGCATCCCCGAACGCAACGGGCCGTTCTCCGGCCCGCCCCACCGGCTCGCGCAGCTCGAGCTCGTCGATCGCCTCGAGGCGGTCGGGCGCGACCGCTTCGCGATCTACGACCTCGAGAACGAAGCGGGTACGCCCATCTACGTGCACGCCAAGACGGTGGTGGTCGACGACACGTGGGTGGCGGTGGGCTCGGACAACCTGAACCGGCGGTCGTGGACGCACGACTCTGAGCTCTCGTGCGCGGTCGTCGACGGCGCCCGTGACCGACGCGAGCCACTCGACCCTGGGGGTCACGGCGACGGAGCTCGAGCGTTCGCCCGCGGGCTGCGACTCGCCCTGATGCGTGAGCACCTCGGCCGTGACGGCGATCGGGGACTGGTCGACCCGATCGAGGCCTTCGACCTCGCCCACCAGGCGGCGCAGGCGCTCGACGACTGGCACGAGCGGGGACGTCGCGGCCCCCGCCCACCCGGACGGTTGCGCGCCCACCGGTTCCCGGACGTGCGCTGGTGGGAGCGATGGTGGGCGCAACCCCTCTACCGCACGATCGTCGACCCCGACGGGCGGCCGCGCGTGATGCGTCACGACGGACGCTACTGACCCGCGGCCTCCCGGGCGACCGGGCCGTCCAGGACACGTACGAGCCTGCCCTCGCCCCCCGGCGATCGAGTGCACCCCGAACGAGAAGGGCACGGAGTCGGAAAGCCGCTCGATCAGGACGTTTACGAGAGACCGGGAGCGGTGAAACTCGTGCCGTGGAAAGCAGCTCGGTCTCGTCCAAGGACCGCCCAGGCGATCGTCCGACCGATCGCCCCGAAGAACGACCCCTCCGGACCCGGCGTCCTGTGGCCGTCGCCGCCGGGGTCGGAGCAACCGGAGCCGTCGTCATGTGCGCGATCCTCGCGGGCCTCGGCCTCTCGCTGACCGAGGGGCTCCTCAGCGGGCCGCTCGGGCAGTGGGACGAGTGGGTCAACGACTGGTTCCTCAACCGTCGCACCCAATCAGTGAGCGCCGTGGCCCACGTCGGCTCCACCATCGGGGGCACGGGATGGATCATCGCTGTCGCGGCGGTCGTCGTGATCGCGTTCTTATCGTTCGGCTGGAGACGGGGAGCAGGGCTCCTGATCGTGGCGCTGACGGTGGAGGTGTCCGTCTTCCTGCTCACCACGCTGATCGTGTCGCGTGAGCGACCCACCGTTCCACAACTGGAAGCCTCCCCTCCCACGTCCAGCTTCCCGTCCGGGCACACCGCGGCCGCGATCGCCCTTTACTTCGGCCTCGCGCTGGCCCTGACGCCACACCTCCGGAGCCGGTGGTCACGCGTGATCGTGTGGCTCGTGGCGGTCGCGATCCCGCTGCTCGTGGCCGTATCGCGGATCTACGCCGGCATGCACCACGTGACCGACGTCGTGGGGAGCCTCGTGCTCGGCGCGGGAGCGCTCGTGACGGCGACGATCGCCGTGAGGCCCCCCGACGAGCAGGTCCGATGACGACCGTCGCCGTGGTCGCGCATACGGGCAAGACGACGGGCGGGGGCCTGATCGAGCTGCGGCGCCGACTGGCGGAGGAGGGTGTCACCGAACCTCTGTGGTTCGAGGTGTCCAAGAGCAAGCGCGCGCCCAAGCGGGTTCGCAGGGCGATGGATGCCGGAGCCGACCTCGTCCTCGTATGGGGGGGCGACGGCATGGTCCAGCGGTGCGTCGACGCCCTGGCGGGATCCGACACCGCGATGGCGGTCGTGCCTGCGGGCACCGCCAATCTGTTCGCGACCAACCTGGGCATCCCGCAGCACATCGCGGGAGCCGTGCGGGTCGCGATGCGCGGCTCACGCACGCGCCTGGACGTGGGCCGCATCAACGGCGAGCGGTTCGCGGTCATGGCGGGCGTCGGCGTCGACGCCCTGATGATCAGGGACGCCGACGCCGGCCTGAAGAACCGCATCGGCAAGCTCGCCTACGTGGTCACAGGAGCGTCCGGTATCCGCGTCCCTCCGTTCCGCGCGCGCGTCAAGGTCGACCGAACTTTGTGGTTCGACGGCGACGTGAGCTCGGTGCTCATGGGAAACGTGGGCACGATCATGGGCGGCATCGAGGCATTCGACCACGCGCGGCCCGACGACGGCCTGCTCGAGATCGGCGTGGTCACCGCCGACGGGGCCCTCGAGTGGGTGCGCACGCTGGGTCGGGCGGCGGTCGGCACGACCGCACGCTCGCCATTCGTGCAGACGATGTCGGGCCGGCGCGTGCGGATCAAGCTCGATCGTGAGATGCCGTACGAGCTGGACGGTGGTGACCGGCCGGCGACCCGATCGCTCAAGATCGACGTCGAGGCGGCCGCCGTCATCGTGTGCGTGCCGCCGAGTTCGGCGTTCGCGACGCGCGGGACCGGGACACCTGCGGCGGCGGCCATCGGCGAGACAGGAGGTCGGTCATGACCGGGAGGAAGGGACAGGCGAAGGGGCAGTTCAACAAGCAGGCCGGGGCTGTCCGCCAGCTGGCCGGTCGTCTGAAGGGCGACCGCGCCCTCGAGGCGAAAGGTCTCGCGCAGCGGGCCAAGGGCTCCGTGCAGGACGCCGCGGGAGCCGCGTTGCGAAAGGTCACTGAGTAGACGACGAGCGTGTCGCCGCGACCGAGGGGCGCAGGTTGGGCTTGGACAGAGGACGACCGTTGCGGGTCATCGACGGCTTCCAACGAGCCCACGGCTGGCTCGGGTTCCCGCTCGCCGTCGCGTGCTGACCGCGGCGGACGTGGCCTGGTCCGACGTGGCATCCGGCGCCGTGCTCGCCGGGATCGGATGGACGGCCCTCCTCACCACCGGGAGCATGATCGTCGGGAACCGCATCGCGTCCTCGTCCGACGTCTACGGGTCCTTCGCGCTGGTGATCGGGCTGCTGGCGTGGATCTACCTGGGCGCCCAGCTCATGCTCGTCGGCGCGGCGCTCAACGTCGTGCTGAAGCTTCGGCTGTGGCCCCGGTCACTCCAGGGCGAGCTGACCCGGTCGGACCGCCTCGCCCTCCGGCGGTCGGCCGGGCAGGAGGAGCGCACGGATGAGGAGGTCGTGAGCGTACGGTTCGAGCAGGAGGACGACCGATCGAGATCGACGGGGAAGGTGCGCGACAATCCGCAGGAAGCGACGCGCGCGAGAGGCCATCCACCGGTCGACCGCTCCCGCCATGTCGCATAGAGAGACGCGACGAGTGCGCACCGCGTGGTGCGCACTCGTCCACATCGTCGCACGTCGGCGACATCAGCGCGGAGGCGGCGTGATTTGAACACGCGAGGGGCGGTTTAGACCCCTAACCGCTTTCGAGGCGGTCCCGTTCGTCCGCTCCGGCACGCCTCCGTCGACGAGTCTAGCAAGGCGGGCGAGGCCGTTCCGTGGCATCATCGCGAACGACGGGAGCCGGGCGTCGGAGCTCGGCCGAGGAAGCCGGAGGCGTAACGTGGACGCGAAGGACCTCGAGGCGGTGCCCTTGTTCGCGGGGCTGTCGAAGAAGGAACGCCAGCACGTCGCGGGCTACGCCGACGTCGTGGACCTGCCCCTCGGCTACCACCTCTGCGACCAGGGCGCGTTCGCCCACGAGTTCTTCGTGCTGCTCCATGGGGACGTCGAGGTCACCCAGGACGGGCGCCACCTCACCGACCTCGGCCCGGGCGACTTCTTCGGCGAGGTCGCGCTGATCGAGGGGGACCGACGCACCGCCAGCGTCGTCGCGTCGACGCCGATCACGGCGATCGTGATGCACCAACGCGACTTCGACTCGATGCAGCGGGAACTCCCGCACGTGGCCGAGCAGATCCACGAGGCCGTGCACGCGCGGTCGCCGCGTCACCCCGGCGACTGATCCGCCGCGCCACCGCGACGCTGCCGGAAGAACGCGCGCAGCACGTCGCCGCACGCATCGCCGAGCACACCCGACGTCAGCTTTACGCGGTGGTTCAGGCGCGGGTCACGAACGAGGTCGCCGAGCGAACCGGCGAAGCCCGCCTTCGGATCGTCGGCGCCGAAGACCACCCGGTCGACCCGCGCCAGCACGATCGCACCGGCGCACATCGCGCACGGCTCGAGCGTCACGACGAGCGTGCATCCGTCGAGCCGCCACGATCCGGTGCGGCGTGCGGCCTCGCGCAACGCCAACATCTCCGCGTGCGCGGTCGGGTCGCCCAGCCGTTCCCTCGCGTTGCCCGCCGCCGCGATCACCACCCCGCCACGCAGGACCACCGCGCCGACGGGGACGTCGCCCGACCCGACGCACGACCGCGCCTCGTCGAGCGCCAGGCGCATCGCGGCGTCGTCATCCAGGGGGCTACTCTGATTCATACTAGTAACGGTCGATTTGGTGCAGCCGTTCGTCGTCGATGCCGAAGTGGTGGGCGATCTCGTGCACGACCGTCTCGCCGATCACGCGCTTCAGCGCATCGTCGTCGGGCCCCGCTTCCGCGGCGATCGGCATCGCGAACAGCGTGATGCGATCGGGCAGCACGCCCGAGTAGTCGCTGCCACGTTCGGTGAGCGGGATGCCCTCGTACAGCCCGAGGGTGTCGGGATCGATCTCGTCGGGCGGATGGTCGTCGACGAGCACATCGACGTTGTCCAGCGTGCGGCGCACCCACTCGGGCAGCGCGTCGAGCGCCTCGGCGACTAGGGCCATGAACCGCTCCTGGTCGGGGGCCGCAGGGCCTGACGACATGCGATCTGACGACATGCGAGTAGCCTACGCGCATGCCCGGGGGGCTCCTCACCGACCTGTACGAGCTCAACATGGCGGCCAGCTACCTGCGCCGCGACATGGACGGTCTCGCGACGTTCAGCCTCTACGTGCGGGGACTCCCGAAGGCGCGCGGATTCCTGGTGGCGGCCGGTCTCGAGTCGTGCCTGGACTTCCTCGAGTCGTTCTCGTTCACCGACGACGAGCTGGCCGCGCTCGGCTCGATGGGCTTCGACGATCGGGCGCTCGAGGACCTCTCGACCCTGCGGTTCTCGGGCGAGGTCTGGGCGGTGCCGGAGGGGCGTGTCGTCTACTCCGAGGAACCGATGCTCGAGGTGACGGCCCCGGTCGCGGTCGCCCAGGTGGTCGAGACCGTGCTGCTGAACCAGATCACGCTGCACACCACCCTCGCATCGAAGGCCGCACGCTACGTGCTCGCGGCCGAGGGGCGGCAGCTCGTCGACTTCGCCTTCCGGCGCACGCATGGGGTCGAGGCCGCGATGGCGATCGCACGGGCGAGCGCCCTCGTGGGGTTCGCCGCGACGTCCAACGTCGAGGCGGCCCGCCGCTACGAGCTCACCGTGGCGGGCACGATGGCGCACTCGTTCATCGAGGCGTTCCCGACCGAGGGTGAAGCGTTCCGCGCCTTCGCCGAGGACCACCCGAACCGGACGACGTTCCTCGTCGACACGTATGACTCGCTGGGAGGCGTGCGTGCGGCGATCGAGGTGATCCGAGATCTCGGGCTCGACGGCGCGCTGGGCGTGCGGCTCGACAGCGGCGACCTCGACGTGCTCGCTCGAGGTGCACGAGCGCTGCTCGACGAGGCGGGACTGCCCGAGGCACGCATCTTCGCGAGCGGGGGCCTGGACGAGCTCGAGGTGCACGAGCTCGTGCGCGCCGGCGCGCCCGTCGACGCGTTCGGGATCGGCACCCAGCTGGGCGTGTCCGCCGACGCGCCGTACGTCGACTCGGTCTACAAGCTCGTGGAGTACGACGGGCGGCCCGTCATGAAGCTCTCGTCGGCGAAGGTGAGCCCCCCGGGTCGCAAGCAGGTCTGGCGCCCTCGCAACGGGGAGCACGATGATGTGCTCTGCCTCCGCGACGAGGACGCTCCCGCCGGCGCCGAGCCCATGCTCGAAGCCGTGATGCGGGAAGGGCGCCGGCTCACCCCGTCGCCGTCGATCGCCGATGGTCGGGTTCGGTTCGAGGCGGACCTTGCCCGCGTGCCGCGGAAGGCCCGGCGCCTCACGCATCCCGAGCACGTGACCGTGACGCACAGCGAGGCCCTCCGCGCGCTCACCGACCGCACCCGCGGCGAGGCCGAGCGACGGGCGGGGGTCACCGGATGAGCGACCCGGCGGACTCGCATCCTGCGGTCGGCGCGAGGCGTCGTCGTCGCTGGCCGTGGATCGTCGGCGCCTCGATCGTCATGCTCACGGCTCTCTTCTACCTGGGCGGCGGGTTCTACTTCTCGAACGTGCTCGACGAACGGGCGCTCGATGCGGCGGCGATGCGGGCGGCGACAGCCGAGCTGGAACCGAACGTGGAGGTCGTCGAGCTGTCCGATGCCGGTGGGGTCGGCGCCTCCATCACCCTTCGGCCGCTCGAGGACGATCTGGGGGTGACCGCCGAGGGCGTCCAAGGATTGCGGTGGGCCGACGGGTACGGCCGCCTTGAGCCGACCGGCACGGCGGACGGCGAATCGTTCGAGCGCCGATTCGCCCTGGTGAACGGAGACCTCCCGCTGCCCGGCACGTCCGCCGAGTTCGACGTGCGGGCGTACCCGATGGAGCCGGCCGACTCGGGGCTCGGCCTGGAGTCGCTTACGGTCGCCGGTCCCCACGGGGAGTACCCCGCATGGCTCGGCCCGGCCGATGGCCCGACGTGGGCGATCGTCGTCCACGGCAACTCGCTCTCACCGGCCGACGGGCTGCGCATGGTGCCGATCCTCACCGAGGCCGGATTCCCCACGCTGGTGACCACCTATCGCAACGACTCGGGTACGCCCGAGGATCCGAGCGGGAAGCTACGGTACGGCCTCACCGAGTGGGAGGACCTGGAGGCGATGGTCCGATACGCGCTCGAGCAGGGATCCGACGGTGTCGTGCTCGACGGCTACTCCATGGGCGGGGGGATCGTGATGGCGTTCCTGCAGCGCTCGTCGCTCGCCGGCGAGGTGCGCGCGGTGATCCTCGACGCCCCGATGCTGGACTTCTCGACGACGGTCGACGACAACGCCTCGCGCGAGACGCTTCCCGTGCTGGGTCTGCCTCTGCCGCAGTCGCTCACCTCGGTCGCCAAGTGGATGGCCGACGTGCGGTTCGACGTGGACTGGCCTGCACTCGACTACCTCGCCGACACGAGCCGGTACGAGACGCCGTTCCTGGTGTTCCACGGCACCGACGACACCACCGTGCCGATCGGCACGAGCCGTGAGTTCGCAGACCTGTTGCCCGAGCAGGTCGACCTGATCGAGTGCGACGGCGCCGAGCACATCGGCTGCTGGAACCTCGATCCGCAGGCCTACGGCACGACGGTGCAGGCGTTCGTGAGCCAGGTCTAGGCCGAACGCCGGTTGTGCCCCGGGCCTCGCAACCGTAGGGTTCCGCGAGACACCCGAACCGATCCCCCCGGGGGAGGGCGCATATGAGGACCGCGATCCGTCTGACGATCATCGCCGCACTGCTGGTGACCTCGCCTGCGCTGATGGCATCGGCGTTGGAGAACCCCGACGTCGTCAAGGGCGGGCCGATCTTCGAGGGCTACGGCGCCAGTACCCACGTCGGGTCGCGCCGACTCTTCGCGTGGTCCGCGGAGGTCGCGAGCAGGAGCACCGATCTCGCCGCGTTCGTCGACGTCGCCGGAGGGATGCGACGGGTGAGCGCCAGCAGGACGATGGGGTACGTCGGCGGCTTCGACGCCGGCACCGACCTGCTGGTCTACCAGCAGGTCCGGCGTGGAGAGAGCGACCTGTTCCTCTTCGACGTGGGAGCGAACGAGCGCACGGCGCTCGGTGAACTCAACGATGGTCACTGGCAATGGAACCCCGCGATCGACACCCACAGAGGGACGACGTGGGTCGTGTACGGCGTGAATCGGTTCGGCAGCCCGGGGGCGAAGTGGCGGTTCTTCCTCTACAACGCCTCCACGGGCGAGCGCACCCTGCTCGCCGAGACCACGAATCGATGTGGATGCCTCTTCCCGGGCACGGTGGCCTACCCGTGGGTGACATGGGCCGTGGGTGAGGACGCGACGGCCTGGCGCTACGACATCAGGACGGGCGAGCAAGTTCCCCTGCTGCCGACCGACCACGACGAGTACGCCGTCACCGTCTCTCCGAACGGCACCGCCTACGTCGCCCAGGCGGGGGACCGATGTGGGTCGAACGCGGCCCTCTACCGGGTGGATCCCGACGGCACTCCGACGCTGGTGCTCTCGTTCCGCTCCGGTCGCGAGCCGGCGAACCTGAGCGGGGATTTCACGGGTGAGCGCGATCGCATCTTCTTCGATCGACGGGGATGCCGCACGAACTCGTCCGACATCTTTCGGCTGCGTCGTGCGGACACGCTTCCTGGCCCTCCGGCCGATGCGCCGCAGGGCGGGAACGAGGGGGCACTCAGGCGGTCGGGAGCCAGCTCGGGCGCGTCGCCTCGAACGCGCTGATCTTCTCCTCGTTCCTCAGCGACAGGCCGATGTCGTCGAGCCCCTCGACGAGGCGCCAGTGCGTGAACTCGTCGATGTCGAACGTCTCGTCGAGCCCGGGCGCGCGCACGGCGCGGTCGGGCAGGTCGATCACGATGCGCGTGGTCGGGTCGTCGAGCGCGGCGTCCATCAGCGCACGCACCGACTCGGCCCGCAGCTCCACCGGCAGCAGGCCGATCTTGAAGCAGTTGTTGCGGAAGATGTCGGCGAAGCTCGGCGCGATCACTGCCCGGAATCCGTAGTCCTCGAGTGCCCAGGGCGCGTGTTCGCGGCTCGAGCCGCTCCCGAAGTTCGCGCCGGCGATCAGGATGCTCGCGCCCCGGTAGCGCTCGTCGTTGAGGACGAAGTCGGGGTCCTTGCGCCACTCGTCGAACAGGAACGGCCCGAACCCGGTGCGCTCTATGCGCTTCAGGTACTGCGCGGGGATGATCTGGTCCGTATCGACGTCGGAACGGTCGAGCGGCACCGCGGTGCCCTCGATCACGGCGATCGGCTCCACGTCAGACCACCTCCTTGGCCGGCAGCTCGTCGGGCGTGCCGAAGCGCCCGAGCACGGCGGTGGCAGCGGCGACGGCGGGGCTCACGAGGTGCGTGCGTCCGCCCTTGCCCTGTCGTCCCTCGAAGTTGCGGTTGCTCGTGCTCGCGCTGCGCTCCCCCGGCTGCAGGATGTCGGGGTTCATGCCCAGACACATCGAGCATCCGGCGCCGCGCCAGTCGAACCCCGCCTCGGTGAACACCCGATCGAGCCCCTCCGCCTCGGCCTGCAGCTTCACCGAGACGCTGCCGGGCACCACGAGCGCGCGAAGGTTCGGGGCGACCCGGCGCCCGCCGACGATCTCGGCGGCCAGGCGCAGGTCCTCGATGCGCGAGTTCGTGCACGAGCCGAGGAAGACCGTGTCGGGCCGGATCTCACGCATGGGCGTGCCCGGTCGGAGGTCCATGTACGTGAGCGCGCGAGTGGCCGCGTCGCGCTTCGAAGGCTCGACGAGGCCTTCGGGATCGGGGACTGCCTCGTCGATCGTGACCGACTGGGCCGGGTTGGTGCCCCAGCTCACGTAGGGCTTCAGTTCGGTCGCATCGATCTCGACCTCAGCGTCGAACGACGCGCCGGGATCACTGGGAAGGGTTCGCCACGCGTCGAGCGCCGCTTCCCAGTCGGGGCCTCTCGGGGCGTGCGGCCGGCCCTCGACGTAGGCAAAGGTGGTGTCGTCGGGCGCGACCATGCCGGCGCGGGCACCGCCCTCGATCGACATGTTGCAGATCGTCATGCGCCCCTCCATCGACAACGCTCGGATCGTGGATCCGCGGTACTCGAGCACGTGGCCGACGCCCCCGCCGGTGCCGATGCGGTTGATGATGGCGAGGATGATGTCCTTGGCGCCGACGCCGTCGGGCAGGTCGCCTTCAACGGTCACCGCCATCGTCTTCGCGGGGTGCTGCGGAAGGGTCTGCGTCGCGAGCACGTGCTCGACCTCGCTCGTGCCGATGCCGAACGCGAGGGCGCCGAACGCGCCGTGCGTCGACGTGTGCGAGTCGCCGCAGACGATCGTCATGCCGGGCTGCGTGTAGCCCATCTCGGGACCGATCACGTGCACGATGCCTTGGCCGGCGGATCCCCAGGGATAGAGCGTGATGCCGAACTCGTCGGCATTGGTCTGCAGCGCCTGCATCTGACGCGCGCTGATCTCGTCGGTGACCGGCCCGTCGGTCGTCGGCACGTTGTGATCCATCGTCGCGACGGTGAGATCGGGGCGGCGCACGGCGCGCTCGTGCATGCGCAGGCTCTCGAACGCCTGGGGGCTCGTCACTTCGTGAACGAGGTGGAGATCGACGTAGAGCAGATCGGGCTCACCCTCGGCTCGATGCACCACGTGGCGTTCCCACACCTTCTCGGCGAGCGTCTGAGGCACGGTGGTCGATCTCCTCCTTCCGCAGGGGATCGGATCGCGGGTCTCTTCTCCCCGAGTTGTTCCGATATATGGAACTGTGATACCGATATATGGAACATGACGGTATCAGATGCCCAAGGTGTGCGCCGGATCGCCGAGACGTCCGTCGGCGTCCTCGACAGGAGCGTGGCCGTGATCGATGCGGTCCAGCACGGCGCGAGGACCCACGCGGGGGTCGTGGCGGCGACCGGTCTCCCACGCACGACCGCCCATCGGTTGCTCGGCTCCCTCGAACTCCACGGCATGATCGAACACGTCGGGGGGTGGGGGTACCGACTCGGCCCCAGGCTGCTGCAGATCGCCGCCGCCGCCCTTCAGGAACCCTCATTGCGCGCAGTGGCGCATCCCGCCCTGGAGCGTCTGGCCGAGACCACCGGCGAGAGCGCGCAGCTCTATGTCCGCTCGCTCGGGGGGCGGGTCTGCGTCGACGGTGTCGAGTCCTCGAGCGAGCTGCGTACGTTCGTACCCGTCGGCACGGAGCTGCCCATCTGGGTCGGCTCCGCGGGCAAGGTGTTCATGGCATGGACGGGGGAACCGGCGCGCAGTGAGCTCGTCGCCTTGGCCCGAGCCCTCACGGCGGCGACGCCCGTCGAGGATCGACTGCATCGCCAACTCGCGACCGTCCGGCGACAGGGATGGGCATCGAGTGCGGGCGAGCGGGAGGACGGCGTGGGCTCGGTGAGCGCGCCCGTGGTCGGCCACCACGATGAGCTCGTCGCGGTGGTCTCGATCTCGGGCCCGACGTCGCGCGTCTCCCGTATCGGCGCTCGGCGATACGCACCTGCCGTCACCGCCGCCGCACGGGAGATCGAGGCCTCGCTCGGCGTAGCGCGGACCTGACGACTTCCCGTAAGCTCGGGCGCACATGTCTCGCGTTCAGGCCCTGCAACGCTCGGTCGACGGCTGGCTCACGGGTCGCCGGGCGATCACCGCTTCGGTCGCCACCTTCAGCGCCGTCGCCCTGATCGCGGCGACCCCAGGATCCCCGTACCATCCGGTGCTGCCGGAGAGTCAGGGCAACGGCCCGATCGGCATCCTCGCCGGCCTGCTGTTCCTCGACCGGTTGCCGCACGGCGTGCTGATCGTGATCGGGTTCGTCGCGATGATCGCGGCAGGGGTGGCGTTCCTGCTCGTCCTGTGGGCGACCGAACGCGGCGAGGTGTCGACCCGCACCGTGGTGTGGATGGCGGTGGCCTACCACGTCGTCGTGCTGATGCTTCCCCTGCTGCTGTCCCGCGACGTGTTCAGCTACGCGTTCTACGGCCGCATCCTCAGCCGATACGGGCAGAACCCATACGTGAGCACCCCGGCGGACTTCCCGGCCAACGACATCTCGAGGTTCGTCTGGGATGGATGGCGCGACACCCCCTCGGTCTACGGCCCGGTGTTCGTGTGGCTCGCGGCCGCGATCACCGCGGTATTCCGTGGCCTGGTCGACGTGATCGAGGCGTTTCGCGCCGTGGCGATTGCGGCCAGCCTCGGCTCGTTGTGGTTCGTGGTCCGGCTGGTCGGCCGTGTGCGGCCCCAACGGCAGGCGTACGCGGCCGCGATGATCGGGCTGAACCCGATCGTCCTGTTCCACACGGTCGGTGGCGGCCACGTCGACGTACTCGTCATGCTCGCCGTCGCCGCCGCGATCTACTTCGTCGCCACCCAGCGAGAGCTGCCTGCGACCGTGGCGCTCACCGTGGGGGCCCTCGTGAAGATCTCCGCGGCGGTGCCGCTCGTCCTGCTGATCGCCTACGTCGTGACCCGCGCAGAGCCTTCGCGGCGCTGGAAGGTCGCGGCCGCGCACATCGGCACCGTCATGGGCATCGGATTCATCGCCGTCGTGCCGTTCATGCAGCGATCGAACCCCACCCTCGGCATGGTGGAGCTCGTGCAACACGGCTCCTGGATCGCTCCGCCCGCCCTGGTCGAGCGGATCTTCGAGGCGGCGGGTACCGTAGTCGCCGGCGATCTCGGCGCCACCATCGGCATCGTGCTCGCCCGCCTCGGCATGTTCGCGGCGCTCGCCGCAGGCTTGTTCACGATCCTGCGTCAGGTCATGCGCCACGCCAAGGAAGGTTCGGTCTCGTTCCTCGCGGCCGCGTGGGGATGGTCGTTCCTGTTGATGATGCTGTTCTCACCGACGCTGTTCCCCTGGTACTTCGCGTGGATCCTGCCGGTGGCATGGGCCCTGCCGCGCGTGCCCCGTCGGACGCTTGAGTTCTCGTTCATCGCGCTCGTCACGGCCCAGCTCACCACCGAGAACTTCCGCCTGCCCGAATGGATGCACGTCGACCTAGCGATCGGACATCCGATCCTGGTGATCGTGCTCGTCTGGTTCCTGCGCGACCTGTACCTGCGTCTCAAGCACGACGTGCCACTCGATGCCGAGACCGAGGACGTGCTGCTGACCCGTGCCGAACCCCGGCCGAACGCCTACCAGGCGTAGGCCTCGGGCGCCGGTCCGCCCGGGCCGGGGAAGATCTCGTCGAGCTTCGCGAGCACGTCGCCGGGGAGCTTGATGTCCAGCGCGTGCATCGCGTGCAAGAGCTGCTCCTCGGTGCGTGGACCGATGATCGGGGCGGTCACGGCCGGCTGGTGAAGGAGCCACGCGAGGGCGACGTGAGCCGGGTCCTCGCCCATCTCGGCACAGAGGGCCTCCCACCGCTCCAACGTCGAACGATGCGCCTCGATCTCCCCCTGCATGTACTCGGTGCCCCGCCGACCTTCCTCGACCTTCGAGAGGGCACCGGCGAGCAGTCCACCCGAGAGTGGGCTCGACGGGATCAAGCCCATGCCGTACTCGACGAGCGCCGGGATCACCTCGAGCTCGAGGGTCCGAGCGGTGAGGTTGTAGAGCGACTGTTCGGTTGCGAGGCCCAGCGAGTGCCGGTACCCGGCGATCTCGTTGGCGCGGGCGATGTGCCACCCCGCGAAGTTGGACGAGCCCACGTAGAGGATCTTGCCTGTGCGCTTGAGCTGATCCATCGCCTCCCAGATCTCGTCCCACCACGCGTTCCGATCGATGTGGTGCATCTGATAGAGATCGATGCGATCGGTGCCGAGGCGGCGGAGTGACTCCTCGCACTGGCGGACGATCGCGAGCTTCGAGAGGCGTGACTCGTTCGGCCAATCGCCCATCGTGCCGTAGACCTTCGTGGCGAGCACGACCTTGTCTCGGCGGCCGCTGCCCTTGGCGCTCCAGCGTCCGATGATTTCCTCGGTGGCACCCACGCCCAGGTGGCGTCCGTACACGTTGGCGGTGTCGAAGAAGTTGATGCCGTTGGCGATCGCGGCATCCATGATCGTGTGAGAGTCGGCCTCCGATGTGTGAGGGCCGAAGTTCATCGTGCCGAGGCACAGCCGTGAGACGACGAGGCCGAGCCGGCCGACGTGGGTGTACTCCATGACGACGAGTCTACGCCGGGCTCGATGAACGTTCGGTGAGCGGATCCGCCGGTCTCGTGGCCTCGACCGATCCGTCTCGTTCGGGGGCGCGCGATCCCGGCACGAGGTAGAGGAAGAACAGGATCACGATCCCTCCGACCGTTCCCGCGAGGATCAGCGTCCCGCGTGTGCCGAGTGCCTCCGCGAGCGGCCCGACCAGTGCGAACGACAACGGGACACCGGCGACCGAGATCAGCCAGTCGAGGGACGAGACCCGTCCCAGGATCGACGACGGCACGAGGCGCTGCAGCAGCGTGTACCAGAGCACCAGCAGCACCGTGATGCCCGATTCCATGACGAAGCTGGCGAGCATCGCGTGCCAGACGGCTCGCGACACGCCGAACCCGATCGTCGCGAACGCGGCGATCGCCCACGCCCAATACAGGACCGTGATCGGGCGACGAGGCAGGTCGCGCTGTCCCATGGTGACCGCCGCGAGCACGGCGCCGGCACCCCCGGCCGCGAAGACGAGCCCGAGGGAAGCGGCGCTGCCGCCGAGCTCGTTCTTCACCAGGTAGGGCACGAGCACCTCCCACGGCCCCCAGGTGCACAGCAGGCTGATCGTCGCGGCCGCCATGCCCGCCCAGAGCCACGGCCGCTGGAACACGAAACGGAGCCCCTCGCGGGCGTCGTGCCAGACCGATGCATGCCCTCCCTCGGGCGCCGTTCGGGCGACCCCGCGCATCAACAGCAGCATCAGGGCGGAGAACGCGAACGTGCCGGCGTCGACGTAGAACGCGAGACCGGCGCCGACCGTCCCGACCAGCAGACCCCCGAGAGCGGGACCCAGCAAGGTCATCGCGAACGGGCGCGAGAACTGCGCCAGGGAGTTCGCCTGCACGAGCATCTCCTTGGGCACCAGATCGGGCAGGATCGAGTTGTGCGCCGGACCGTACAGGGACTGCCCGACGCCGAAGAGCACCACCAG
>JBGGNG010000182.1:0-3406 GCA_041287635.1 Actinomycetota bacterium
ACCGGTGGTGCTCGAGATGGAAGCCGAGGCACGCGCTCTCGACTTCCCGATCGTCGGCCGCAACGTCGGCGTCACGCTCTGGACCCTCGCCGCCTCGATCGGCGCGCGACGTGTCTTCGAGCTCGGCTCGGGGTTCGGCTACTCGGCATACTGGTTCGCGAGGGCCACCGGCGCCGAGGGCGAGATCCACCTCACCGACGGCGACGCCGCCAACGAGCGGAAGGCCGCCGTTTACCTGGGGCGCGCGGGTGTCTGGGACCGCGTGACCTACCACGTCGGCGACGCCCTGACGTCGTTCGCCGCGGTCGACGGCGACTTCGACATCGTCTACGACGACATCGACAAGCACGGCTATCCCGATGCCTGGCGCGCCGCCCGCGACCGGGTGCGCGTCGGCGGGCTCTACATCTGCGACAACACGCTCTGGTACGGGCGCGTGCCGCCCGACGGCGAGCCGCCCGACGACCTCACCGACGCGATCCGCGAGCACAACGCCATGGTCGCGGCCGACGATCGGTACGTGACGACGATCCTGCCGATCCGCGACGGCGTGCTCGTGGCACTGCGCACGGCGTGACCCAATCTGCATCGGTGACCCTCTGCCGGAACGGAGTAGACTCCGCGCCGTCCGCTGGACGCCTCGGCTGACGTGATCGCCGGGGCGCGAGATAGCCTGAGGGTGATCACCGTGGCCACCAGACTCCGTAAGAAGCAGAAGGACGACTTCGGCTCTCCCTATCTGGGCCATGAGGGCCAGTGGTCCTGGATCTTCCACCGCATCACCGGCGTCGCCGTGATCCTGTTCCTGTTCGCCCACGTCGTCGACACCGCCGTGATCGGATGGGGTCCCGAGGCCTACGACCGGGTCACCGAGGCGTACAAGAACCCCGCCGTGCACGTGCTCGAGCTGGGTCTCGTGCTCGCGGTGCTGTTCCACTCGGTCAACGGGATGAAGATCACGTTGATCGACTTCTTCCCGAGCCTCGCCGGTCACATCAAGGCGGTCGGGCGCACGTCGGCGGCGATCTTCCTCGTCTCGGCGCTCGCGGTCACCGCGATCATGGGCAAGCAGATCATCGACCTGTTGTGAGCGGAGCGAGCTGATGGCCACCACGATCGAACGACCGCCGAGCCCCGAGGGCGGGGCGCCGCCGCCACCGCAGCGCGACTACACCCGGGGTCGCGAGCGTCCCGTGGGCGGCTTCGAGCTCTGGATGTGGCTGTTCATGCGGATCAGCGGCATCATGCTGCTCGTGTTGGCGCTCGGCCACACGCTGATCATGCACCTGCCCGCCGGCGGGGTGGACCGCGTCGACTTCGGCTTCGTCGCGACCCGCTGGGAAAGCCCGTTCTGGCGCACGTGGGACTGGATGCTGCTCACGCTCGCGCTGATCCACGGCATCAACGGGCTGCGCAACATCACGCTCGACTATGTGCGCAAGCCCGGCGTGCGCTTCGCCGCCAACATGGTCTTCTACGTGCTCGGGTTCACGTTGTTCGTGCTCGGGTCCGTGATCGTCGTCACGTTCGACCCGAACAAGTGGGGACCGGTCGCGTAGCGATGGCCACTTCCAAGGACGGTAGCGATGGCCACTTCCAAGGACGCGTAGCGATGGCCACTTCCAAGGACGCGTAGCGATGGCCACTTCCAAGGACGCGTAGCGATGGCCACGACCCACACGTACGACGCGCTCGTGATCGGCGGTGGCGGCGCCGGCATGCGCGCCGCGATCGAGCTCAGCGATCAGGTGCGCACCGCGGTGATCTCGAAGCTGTACCCGACCCGGTCGCACACGGGCGCGGCCCAAGGCGGGGTCTGCGCGGCCCTCGGCAATACCGAGGAGGACAGCCCCGAGTGGCATGCCTTCGACACCGTGAAGGGCGGGGACTACCTCGTGGACCAGCCGGCCGCCCAGTTGATGACCGAGGAAGCGATCGACGCGATCTACCAGCTCGAGCGCTGGGGGCTGCCGTTCAACCGCACACCCGACGGGCGCATCGACCAGCGACGCTTCGGCGGGCACACCGCGGAGCACGGCGAGCGCCCGGTGCGACGCGCCTGCTACGCGGCCGACCGCACCGGCCATATGATCCTGCAGACGCTCTACCAGCAGTGCGTGAAGCGCGACGTGCGGTTCTTCAACGAGTTCTACTGCCTGGACCTGCTGCGCGACGAGGCCGGCGCCGCCACGGGCGTCGTGGCCTACGAGCTCGCAACCGGCGAGCTGCACGTCTTCCGCGCGAAGTCGATCGTCTTCGCGACGGGGGGCTACGGCCGCATGTTCAGCGTGACCTCGAACGCGCACGCGCTCACCGGCGACGGCCCCGCCGTCGTATGGCGCCGCGGCGTCCCGCTCGAGGACATGGAGATGTTCCAGTTCCATCCAACGGGCCTTGCGAAGCTCGGCGTGCTCCTCAGCGAGGCAGCACGAGGCGAGGGCGGCATCGTGCGGAACAAGGACGGCGAGCGCTTCATGGAGCGCTACGCGCCCACGATCAAAGACCTCGCCCCGCGCGACATGGTGAGCCGCGCGATCTACCAGGAGATCAAGGAGGGTCGCGGCGGCGGGCCGAACGGCGACTGGGCCTACCTCGACATCACTCACCTCGACCCGAAGGTGATCGAGGAGAAGCTGCCCGACATCACCGAGTTCGCTCGCGTCTACCTCAAGGTCGAGCCGACGAAGGAGCCGGTGCCGATCCAGCCGACCGCCCACTACGCGATGGGCGGCATCCCGACCGACGTCGACGGCCGGGTCGTCACGGGTCCCGACGAGACGCCGATCCCGGGGCTGTACGCGGCCGGCGAGTGCGCGTGCGTGAGCGTGCACGGGGCGAACCGGCTCGGCACCAACTCGCTGCTCGACCTCGTGGTGTTCGGTCGCCGCGCAGGAGCCGACGCCGCTCGCCATGCCAAGGAAGCCGCGCTCCCCGACGTGCCGGATCGACCCACCGAGCGGACCCTCTCGATGCTGAACGGGGTGCTCGGGCGTTCCGAGGGCGACAACGCTGCCGACATCCGCAAGGAGCTGCAGACGAGCATGTTCGACCTCGCGTTCGTCGTGCGCAGTGAGGAGAGCCTGTCGAAGATGGAGGAGATCATCGGCGGGTTGCAGGAGCGCTACGCGCGGGTCGCGATCACCGACAAGGGCGCCGTGTACAACACCGACCTGATGGAGACCATCGAGGTCGGCTACCTGCTCGACTGCGCGCAGGCCCTCGTGGTCAGCGCGCGCGCCCGCACCGAGAGCCGCGGCGGCCACTACCGCGACGACCACCCGCTCCGCGACGACGCGAACTGGCTGAAGCACACGCTCGCCTACCGCAACGACGACGGCTCGATCCGCCTGGACTTCAAACCCGTGAAGATGGGTCCTTACGTGCCCATGGAGAGGAAGTACTGATG
>JBGGNG010000183.1:0-3645 GCA_041287635.1 Actinomycetota bacterium
GAACTCCTCTGCGAGATCCACCTGGCGGCGTTCGGCATGAAGGGCGTGATCATCATCGCGTCGGAGTGAGTCGGAGGTGTTCGATCGTGGGCTCGCGTTCGTCCCGGAACGCTCGCACAAGGATCGACGGGCCGAGGAACCTTTGGATCCGCTCACGCCTTCCCCATACGCGAGCGTTGTCTACTCGGTTCCTCGACCCGTCAAAAGGTGGCCCCAAGCGACCCGGACTCCCGGGAACCGGCGCCTCTCCAGTCTCGGTAGAACGCTCTCGGGGACTCGCGCCCCCTCGTCCGATCCACGTGACGGAAGCGCTTTCCGCCTCCCGATCCCAGCGACCGCTCGGGACCGGAGCGAAATGTAGCGACGAGCCTCGTGCCTGTCAACGCGATGAGAGCGGTTGGGCTGCAAGGAGATCCGAACGACGTTGCAGGTAGCGGCGCGCGCGTTCACGACGAAGAAAGAGTGACAAACGGTGATGTGATGGCGACCGCTGGTCAAGCTACCGCGTCAGTCCACCGTGAGGGTCGCGTGCATCCCCTGGGCGTAGTGACCGGGAAGGTTGCAGATGACGGCGTACCTTCCCGTTGCGAGATCAACGGTGAGCTCGGCCTGGGAGCCCGGGGTGACGTCCTCCACCTCGTCGAGGAGCGTCAGCCCATCGGTCGTGGCCACGTTGTCTTCGACGGGCAACGACGACGGATCGACGTCCCCTTCGACCGTGAAGATCTCGAATTCATGGGTCGTGGAACCCTGGTTGGTGGCAACCAGGGTGACGTCGCCGGCGGTCGCGGTCCCGGGGGCGAGCTCGATCGAGGAATCGTTGAGCGTGACGTCGACGTCCGCTTCCCCTCCATCGCCGTTGCACGAGACGGCGAGGAGCGGAACCAGAGCGGCGAACATCCAGACCCGAGCGTGGTTAGCGGCGATCCGCAACGAGAACCTCCTATCGGTCGTGGTCGGGACCCTTCACGCGGGAGCGCTGGCCGCGACCTGTCGTGGAGGTTGGGGCCAAAGGACATACGCCGACATCGGCACGACGTACACGAGCCAGATCAGGACCTCGGCGACCGTCGGCACCGGTTGCACACCCAGCATCCCGGTGAGCAGGGACGCGTGGACGGTGCCGGGCTCGACGAGCCAGCTGAGATCGGCGACGGACTGCTGCATCGCGGTCACGACGCCGGCTTCGGCGAACTCGTGCACGGCGGTGGCGAGGAGCCCGCCGGCGACCAACACCAGGACGAAGCCGGTCACCTTGAAGAACCGCGACAGGTTGATGCGGACGCCACCTCGGTAGATCGCGTAGCCGAGCACGAGCGCGATCGCGACACCGAGCACCGCGCCGATCCCGGCCGCGAGGGGGTCGGTGACGCTGTCGAAGGCGGCGAGCATGAAGATGGCGGTCTCGAGCCCTTAGCGGATAACCGCGAAGAAGGCGATCCCCACCAACGCCCACATCGAACCCCGGAGCAGGGCGCCCTCGGCGCTCGACTCGAGCGTCAGCTTGAGCTCGCGCGAGTGGCGCCGCATCCAGACCACCATGTAGGTGACGCCGGCGACCGCAACCAGAGCGAGGATCCCCTCCATCGTCTCGCGCTGACGGAGCGGGAGGGATCCTCCCACGACCTCGAGGACGATCGCGATGGCGACGCACAGGCCGATCGCGATGCCCACGCCCACCCACATAGGGCCGAGGGCTCGCCGCTCGCCCCGTTGGATCAGGAACGCGGCGATGATCCCGACGATCAGCGAGGCCTCGAGACCCTCGCGGAGGCCGATGACGAAGGTGGGTATCATCCTTCCCTCCCGGCCTTTCCCGGCGATCCAGCCGAACGATCCGAGTAGCTGTTAGGGCTCCCTAAGGCAGCCTTTCGACTTCCCTAACGACGGGGAATCCTATCCAGGAGATGGGATTCTCGTCAAGGTCGTTCGGTGACGAACGACCTCTCGAGGAAGATCGGATCACCGATCCTCATTCGTCCTGGCTCAACGAAGATCTCGACAGCGACGTCGTCGCCGATGACAGTGCTGAGGACGACGCGAGGGCACTGGCGGTGAGGCGAGGGACGCTCGGGTTGGGTCACGGCCGACGACTACAATCGGCGCGGTGGCGACCGACACCGACGATCAACCGCGGCGGCTGTTCCTCCTCGACGGTCACAGCCTGTCGTACCGCGCGTTCTTCGCGCTCCCACCCTCGCTGGCGACGACGTCCGGCCAGGTGACGAACGCGGTCTACGGCTTCACGTCGATGCTGATCAAGCTCCTGGCGGAGGAGCGTCCGGACCTGATCGCGGTGGCGTTCGACGTCGGCAGGCCCACCGTGCGGCTGGACAAGTACGCGGAGTACAAGGCGGGACGGCCCGAGACGCCCGACGAGTTCCGTCAGCAGCTCGGGCTGATCGTCGAGGTGCTGGAGACCCTGCGGATCCCGGTGATCGGCATCGAGGGCCACGAGGCGGATGACGCGATCGCGACGCTTGCCCTGCGGGCGCTCGAACAGGGCATCGATGTGGTCGTCGTGACCGCGGACCGGGACTTCTTCCAGCTCGTGCGGCCCGGGCTGACCGTGATGTTCAACGTCAAGGGCATCTCCGACATCCGTAGGTACGACGTCGAGGCGGTGACCGAGCGGTTCGGGCTCCCGCCTGAGAAGTACCTGGACTACGTCGCCCTCAAGGGGGACGCCTCGGACAACATCCCGGGTGTACCCGGCGTCGGTGAGAAGACGGCGTCCAAGCTCGTACAGGACTTCGGCTCGGTCGAGGAGCTGCTGACCCGGACCGACGAGCTCAAGGGGAAGCTGAAGGAGTCGATCTCGGCGGCCGGTGACCAGCTCGCGCTCAATAAGGAGCTGGCCGAGCTCAACACCGACGTCGACGTGGACCTCGAGCCCGAGGATGCGGTGATGGGGGAGTGGGACCTGGAGGCCGTGCGGCGGCTGTTCACCTCGCTGGAGTTCCGAACGCTGTTCGATCGGCTCGAGGAGGTCGGCCGGAGCGCGAAGCCCGCCGTCGAGGTGGCCGAGCTCGACCTTCGCAAGGTCGACGTGACCGAGGCGGTCGCCCTCGTCGCGGCGGATGGGCCGAAGGCGATCCGGCTCGATCTGGAGGACGGCGAGGTGCGAGGCGTGGCCGTCTCGGTGGGCGGGGGGCAGGCCGCCTTCGCGGACGTCCAGGGCCTCGAGGCGTTCGCGGCGGCCCTCGGCGAGGACGCGGTGCCGAAGTGGATCCACGACGCCAAGGACCTCGAGACCGCGGTCGTCGCCGAGGGCCGGTCGCTGGAGGGCGTCCGGACCGACACGATGCTGGCGGCGTATCTGCTTGACCCGGCCGCCCCCAGCTTCGAACTCCAACCGTTGAGCGAGCAGTACCTCGGGACCGATGTGCTCGGCTCGGTCGCCGAGGAGGCCGAGGGCCAGCTGTTCGGTGAGGGGTGGCGGCGGACCGCGGCCGAGGCCGCGGCGGTGGCGCTGCTCGCTCCGGTGCTCGACGAACGCATCGACAAGGCCGGGCTCCGTCGTCTGCTCGACGAGGTCGAGCTCCCGCTGTCCTCGGTCCTTGCGAGGATGCAGGCGAACGGCGTCGCCCTGGACGTCGCCTACCTCGAGGAGATGGCCGAGGGCGTGCGAGACACGATGGCGAC
>JBGGNG010000184.1:0-3406 GCA_041287635.1 Actinomycetota bacterium
GCCGACGGGATCCACGCGCGGATCCTGGTGCCCCATCCTGGTGTCGACTCGAGCTCGAGCGTGCCGCCCAGCAACCGAGCCCGCTCGGCCATCCCGCCCAGACCGAGCGCATGCGCCTCGCCTTCCTCGACGACCTGTGCCCGATCGAATCCGGCGCCGTCGTCCTGCACGAGCAGGCTGACGCCCGTGGGCGAGTACACGAGCCCGACCCTGACCGAGGTCGCCCGCGCGTGGCGGATCGCGTTCGTCAGCGCTTCCTGGGCGATCCGGAACAACGTGTGGGCGACGTCGGGGTCGGGCACCCTCGGAGTGCCCGCCGTCACGAGCCGAGCCTCGAGCGCGCCCGTGCGGTTCGCCCACGCGATCTCGAGCTCGAGGGCCTCTTCGAGCGAGCGGCCTTCCAAAGGAGACGGCGCGAGCCCGAGCACGCTGCGCCTCGTCTCCTCGAAGACCACCTCCGCGGCGGCTCGCGCCTCAGCCAGCGCGGCCATCGCCTCGTCGGGAAGTCCCTCAGCGATCGAGCGCTGGGCCTCTCGGAGCTGCATCAGGACCGACACGAGGCCTTGTGCGACGGTGTCGTGCACCTCGCGCGCCATGCGGTTGCGCTCGGCCGCCGCGGCCTCGGCCCGAGCCTCCGATTCGGCCGCCTCATGCAGGCGGGCGTTCGTGATCGCGATCGCGGCGTGCTTGGCGAACAGCTCGAGCAGCTCGGCATCCTCCTGCGCGAACACGCGGTCGGGGTCGCGGGTGAACACCACGCAGGAACCGACGATCGACCCCCGCCACCAGATCGGGACCCCGATGACGCCCTTGAGCTCTCCCCGGTCCTCCGGGCGAACGTGACCCCCGGGGACATCGCCGTAGTCCTCGAAGATCACGGGGCCCCGACGCGCGACGACCGCGCCGGTCGTGCCCTCCGTCAGGGGGAAGATCTTGCCCGACTGGCAGGCGATGCCGATGTCCGCTTCCTTGCGGTAGACGCCCGCCGCCTCGTCGACGAGGCAGATCGAGCCGGCGTCGCAGCCCAGCAGCTCAGTCGAACGCTTCAGGATCCGCTCGAGCAGCGGCCGGAGCGACAACTCGCCGGCGAGATCCTCGACCACGGCGGTGAGGGCTTCGGCGCGTTCTCCTCGGCCGGGCATCTCGACGCGGGTCGAGTCGCCGTTCATCGTCCGATCTCCGGCCACGCCGATGTCCGTTCGGGAAGGGATCCTTGCCGGGCAACCCTATGGGTTCGCTACGCAGGGCGCAACGTCGTGCGTGATCGTGCGTGGCAACGCGCTGACCTGCGCATCTCGTGTCGTCACGTGCTCGCTCGTGCCAGGGATGTACGCCCGTGCCAACGCAATCCCAACGCAATCCCAACGCAATCGTACGTACAGGCAGATGCTACCCATCTCCTGGGTGACACCTGTCCTACCCCGATGGGCGTAACGGGTGTAATCCGTACCAGCCGTTACACCCATACCAGGGGGGGCGTAACGGGCGTAACGACGCTCTATAGGCGTTACGCCCGATTACGACCTATACACAGCATTACGTCCGACCCCTCGTGCTGACGGGCCGGGCGTCGTGTGACGTCCCTGTCGTTCGGCTCAGACGCGCCACCACGCGCTGCCATCGAGACGAGAGATCGAGTCGACCTGACCGTTGAGCTTCTGGTTCAACGTCACCCGGATCGTGTCGTGCTTGAGCCCACCCTTGCCCGTGTCGTCGTGGGCCACGATCGCAACGTCTACGTCACGACGGCCCCCACGATGACGGCAGCATCCGAGGCCAAGGCTCGCGTCGACGTGGCGGTCAAGGATGGGACGTTCGTGTCCGGGTCGGGTGGGCGTGAGCTGTTCACCGACGAGATGGAGGGATGGCTCACCGACCACATCGACGACAGCGCCATGGTGGGTAGTTCCCAGATCCTCCTGCGCGGCCAGGCCCGCCACGTTCAAGCCTGGTTCGAGGGCTACGCCATGCGAGGTGTGACCACCGACGTCGCCGTGAAGTTCCTACGTGAGATGCGCGACGCACACTCGGCCCGTATCTACCGCGCGACGCTGCAGGTAGCCAACGGGACGATGCAGCGCGCCACCGTGGCCGGCAAGGTGGCGTTCAACCCGTTCAGCAAGGACCGGATCACCCGCCCCAAGCCACGTAAGGCTCCCGCCACGAGAGCGGACCGGGCGTGGCCGCTCAAGACGCTGGTCTTGCACGAGTCCTTCGAGACCGATGATGTGTTCTACCCGGCCTACATGGCGGGTCAGTGGCTCGGGCTACGCTCGGAGGAAGCCGCAGGTCTGCAGGTCTCCGACGTCGTGCTGACCGGAGATCGCCCCCACCGCCACGCCGACGGCGACAAGCCCCACGTCTGCATCCAGCGCGTCCGCGCTCGTGAGGGTTCCGTGGTCACCGTGCGGACCCCCAAGACCGACGCCGGCACCCGCACGGTCTCGCTGCCCGCCCGCATGGAGCGGATCCTGCGGGCTCACCGCGCTAACAACCCGGCCATCGGTGACGCCTGGCTGTTCACCGACGCCCACGGCGAGCCGATCAACCCGTCCCGGCTGGGGGATGCATGGGCGAGCAGGGTCAAGCGATTCATGAAGGCCAACCCGGACATCGAGCGCATCGGCCTGCACGGTCTGCGCCATTCCTGGGTCACGGTGCAGTTGATGGCCGGCAAGCCCTTGGTCGTCGTCAGCAAGATGGCCGGCCACGCGAGTCTGGCGATCACCGCCGACGTCTATTCACACTTGCTGAGCGAGGCGGGTGCTGAGTCGGTGAGCGTGTTCGATGAAGGGGTCGGCAGCTAGGTCACCGAACGCGCAAACGGCGGGTCCTTGCGGCCCTGGGCTCCCCGATGGGCCGGGGAGACCCGGGCTCCCAGATGGGCCAGCCGGTCCTTCCTGATTCCAACTCAACGGTCTCTCATCGCTTCTGCACTTCTGGCCGTCCTCGGCGTTGATCACTCGTAGGATCTTGGTCGTCTTCTTGAAGCAAGCCGAGATCGTCCCGTCGGAGCCTGGAATCGCCGCGAAGGCGATGCCCGGCGAGAACCACTGCCACGCTTGCCACCAGAGCAGCAACCACCACTCGTCCACGCATCGAGTCCCCCTTCGGATGTTCGGACCATCCTCGGTGCGGGTGCTTGGCGAAATCAACGACCTCGGGCTGTGAGGGGGTCGCCAATCTGACAGGCTGATCTGCTCCGTGCGGGTTGACCGATGACGAACCGCTTCCTACGGTCGAGAAATGGTCGAGTTAGCGCAATCTCGTGGACCTCCTCGGCTGTCTTTCCGGTCGAAACCAGCCCGCTTCGAAGGAAGGACGCCTACATGAAGAAGAAGCGCGTAATCATCGCTCTGGCGGCTGTCCTGGTCCTCACGGTCGGGGCTGCGGTCGCGACGCCGAG
>JBGGNG010000185.1:0-9204 GCA_041287635.1 Actinomycetota bacterium
GGCCCGCTGACCTCGATCGTCCGCTCGACACCGACGTCCCACATCGTGACCCCGTTCGCGAGCACCCAGTACTCGACCTCGGGATCGTCGTAGTAGGCGGGCAGGTACATGTGGTTGTAGATGTCGTAGGACGTGCAGCCCGCGCGTCGGGTCGCGTTGAAGAACGGCGACTGCCGGTACCACGGACCGAAGTACAGGGTCGCGCTCTTCTCGAGCATCTCCTGGCGCTCGTTCGCCATCGTGTCGTGTCTCCGTTTCCAGGTCTCGGCCGGACTCCGTGCCCGACGCAACGGGTTGAATCATCGTTCAATCACGCCGCACACGCAAGCCGATACCGGCCCGAGGCCAGCGTGGAGATGCTGAACGGATGGTCAGTGCCGGCTATGCCAGTGGGATCTGCTTCTTGGGGTCGACGAACGGCATCTCGACGACGGTGGCGCCGCGCTCGCCCCACTCCGACGACACGGCGAGCTGTGTGCCCAGCGCCGAGAGCCCCGTCGGGACCCAGGCGAATCCGATGTTCGCACCGAGCCGAGGTGAGTGGATCGCGGACGTGACCGTGCCCACGAGCGCATCGCCCGACGAGACCGACCACTTCACGTTGTTCAGTGCGGGGAACGGCTCTCCGTCGATCTCGACGCCGACGATGCGGCGCTCGACGCCCGCGTCGCGGATGCGGCGCAGAGCCGCCAGGGAGATGCAGGCGTCGTCGCCCAGGCTGTCCCAGTCGACGAGCCGATCGAGTCCCATCTCGATCGGGTTGTTCTCGTAGGTCATGTCGGCGCCCCAGTTGAAGATCGCGCCTTCGATGCGACGGATGTCGCTCGGCCCGGTCGGCACGATGCCGAATCCCCGGCCGGCTTCCATGATCGCCTCGTAGACATCGTTCCCACGGGCGGTGTCGGTGGTGTACACCTCGTATCCGACCTCTGAGGTCCACCCGGTTCGCGTGACCACGACCGGTACCCCGGCGATCTCCGCGTGCGTCCAGAAGTAGTACTTCAGGTCGAGGATGTCGTCACCGAGCAACGCCACCATCAGGTCCTTAGATCTGGGCCCCTGCACCTGCAGCGGCGCCACGTCGGCTTCCTCGATCGTGACGTCCAGGTCGGGGTAGGCGTTCTTGAGCCCACGCGCGAAGAGCAGCGCGTCGCTGGACGCGAGCGCGAACCAGAACGTGTTCTCGTCCATGCGCGTGAGGACCGGGTCGTTGATGATGCCGCCGTCGCTGTCGCAGATCAGCACGTACTTCGCCTGGCCGACCGCGCACTTCGAGAGGTCGCGGGGGGTGAGCAACTGTGCGAACGCGAACCCGTCGGGCCCCGAGATCTCGAGGCAGCGTTCGACCGAGACGTCCCAGAGGGTGACGGCGTTCAGCAGGGCGTCGAACTCCGCCTCGAAGGTGTCGAACCGGATCGGGAAGTACATGTGGTTGTAGACGGTGAATCCTTTGGGCCCGTAGCGCTGGGTGGCCTCGTAGTAGGGGGTTCGGCGGTTACGGGCGCCCCGCTGCACCTGGGACATATCGAACGGCTCTGCCATGGTCGCTCCCTCCGGTCGGTTGGGCGATGGTATGCCGAACCGCGCCCGGCGGCTGATCGCTCGCTGTCCGGGAGTCAGGCGTCGGCCGTATCGGCCTCGTGCACCTGCGGAGGGCGGCTCGCGTGGCCGTCGACGTAGGCCTGGGCGACCATCGCCATGAAGATGTGCACCTCGTCCTCGCTCCAAGCGAACGGACCTTGGTGGAACCCTTGGCTCTGCAGCCCCCGGTACACCGACTCGCAGGCGAGCCAGTCCTCGCGGTTCGTGATGTCCCAGAACTCGCTCGCGTACGCCGGGCTGAAGTCCGGTCGCTCGGTGGCCTCGGGCGGGAAGAGCCACTGGCACTCGACCTTCGTACGACCCGGAGCGAGCGGTTCGATGCGATGGGTCATCACGTAGTCGGGGTGCAGGCTGATCAACAGGTTCGGGAAGAGGCCGAAGTAGAAGACCTCACGCCGCTGCCGCTCGTCGAGGCCGCGGATCGTCACGCCGCCGGACTCCCCCGTGAGCGACATCGTTTCCGCGAAGTCCTTGAGCTCCATGTTCCCCCCGACCCAGAGCCCGTCGTGGGCGAAGTTCTGACCCGAGTCCACCGGGGTCACGTCGCACAGCGCCGGATGGATCGAGGGGCAGTGATAGCACTCGTGGTAGTTCTCGGTGATCGTCTTCCAGTTCGCCGCGACCTCGTACGTGTGGGTTTCGGCGACGAAGAGACGCTCGGTCTCCCACGGCGCGATCAGCTGGTCGAGGTTGCCGACGTGCTCCGGGAACGAGGAGGCGGCGCCGTCGGCGTTCACGAAGACCCAGCCGCGCCACTCGGCGATGCGAGCGGCGACCAGCGGGTACTGGGACTTGTCGAACCCGTCGAGGTCGCCGAACCGCGGTGCCGCGCCGAGCGAGCCGTCGAGCTGATAGACCCACGCGTGATACGGGCACTTGATCGCTCGGAGATTCCTCGTCGCGCCCGGTTCGAGCAGCTCATGGCCGCGGTGGCGGCAGGTGTTGTAAAAGCCCCGAAGCTCACCCTCGAGGTCGCGCACGACGAGGATGCCCTCGGCCCCGATGCGGAAGGCTCGTTGGTCACCGGGGCTCGCGAGTTCGTCGGCACGGCCCACACAGACCCACCCCCGCTCGAAGAGGTGCAGCGCCTCCCAGTCGAAGACCGGTGATGAGATGTACGCCTCGGCAGGGAGGGTCCGCGCCAGGCCGAGGGTCGGCGCCAACACCGGACGCAGGAGCTGGGGCGCGATCGGGCTCATCGACATGGTGGTGAAAGACCTCCGAAGGGGCAGGAAGGATCGGTGCAGGCGAGCCGAGGCTAGCATCGGGTCGTCACGAGACGCGGAGGGCTCGACGACCTCGGGTCAACGAACCCATGTGCTGTGCTTAGATGCGGGACTCGACCTCGCAGATCGTGCCCGACTCGAGATGGCGAGCCCGGCTGGCTAGGTCGTCGCGACCCGGCAGGTTCGGGACGACGCGCACCACCTTGAGGTCTCCCTGTGCGTTGGTGGTCCGCACCTTCGAGAAGATGAGTTCCTCCTCGTGGTAGAGACGCACACGCCAATCGTCTCGAGCCTGGTCCGTCAGAAGGCGCAGCGTCACGGCGATCTCGTCGCCGAGCTTCGTCGCCGCCAGGCGACACTCGTAATCGAGGCCGCGCCGGGCGCTCGCGGAGAGACCCCCCCGGGGCCAACGAGCGAGACCGTCGCCATCGCGGCGGCGAGCACGACGATCCGTCTCCATCGCTCCCACACGTGGTCCTCCTGACGTTCGCTCATGACGTGGAGAGCGCGAACACGCGCTCGCCCTCCACGAAGGTCTGCTCGACCGTCGCCTCGGCGATCTCGTCGCCCGGATGCTCGAAGAGGTCACGGTCGATCACCGCGAGGTCCGCGTACTTCCCGACCTCGATCGAGCCCGTCGATCTGTCGAGGTGGTTCACGTAGGCCGACCCCATCGTGAACGCGGCGAGCGCCGTCGCGAGATCGAGCCGCTCGTCGGGGATGAAGACCTCGCGGGTCTCGACCTTGTGCGGATAGGCCGACGACATCCGGCGGTTCACCGCCACATGGATCTCCTCGAGCGGATCGGGACTGGAGACGCTCCAGTCGCTGCCCATCGCGAGCATCGCCCCAGCACGAACCAGGCTCGCGAAGGGGTACTGCCATCGCCAGCGCGGCTCACCGAGGAACGGGATCGTCAGGTCATCCATCTGCGACTCGTGGGCAGCCCAGAGCGGTTGTGCGTTCGCCACGGCATGCAAAGTTCGGAACCGCGGGATGTCGTCGGGGTGCACGACCTGGATATGCGCGAGGTGGTGCCGGTTGTCGCTCGGACCGTTCGCGGCCAGCGCGGCCTCGATCGCATCGAGGGCTTCGCGCACTGCCCGCTCGGCGAGGGCGTGGTAGTGCACCTGGAAGCCGAGCCGGTCCAGCTCGGTGACGTACCCCTTCAGGGCTTCGGGATCCACGAACGAGATGCCTCGATTCTCGGTCGACTCGCCGTTGGCATCGAGGTAGGGATCGATGACGGCGGCCGTGAAGTTCTCGCAGACGCCGTCCTGCATGATCTTGATGCTCGTGGGGGCGAACCGGCCGACGCGGCCGCGCTCGCGCATCTCCACGAACCCCTCGATCTGCTCCGCGTCTCGATGGCGATCCCACCACAGCGCCCCCACCACACGCGCGGTGAGGTCGCCGCGACCCGCGGCATCGACGTAGGTCTGGAAGTTGCGACCGAAGTGCTCGTGGTCGTCGACGATGGCGTCCTGCCACGCGGTGATGCCCAGGGAGTGGAGGTACTGCTGTCCCTTCAGCAGCGCTTCGGCCATCTCCTCAGTCGTGGGCGCAGGGGCGAGGCGCGCGACGAGCTCGGCGGCACCCTCGTGCAGGGTGCCCGAGGGCTCACCATCCTCGCCGCGCTCGATCCGTCCGTCGGCCGGGTCGGGAGTGTCCCTCGTGACGCCGGCGAGCTCGAGGGCTTTCGAGTTGACCCAGGTGCTGTGGCCGTCGCGGTTGGGGAGGTAGACGCATCGGTCGGGCACCAGAGCATCGAGGAGCTCCTTGCGGGGTGTGCCTCCCGGGAAGACATCCATCGACCACCCGCCGCCGAGGATCCACTCGCGGTCCGGGTGATCCGCGGCGTAGGTCACGATCGCGCGCAGGTACTCATCCTCCGTCGAGAGGTCGTGCAGGTCGCACTGGAGCATGTCGAGACCCCCACCCACCGGGTGCACGTGGGCGTCCTGGAAGCCGGGCACGAGCATCCTGCCGTTGAGGTCGACGATCTCGGTCGCCTGACCGACGTGCGTCCGGATGTCGGCATCGGTGCCGACCACGCCGATGCGTCCGTCGCGAACCGCGACCGCCTGCGCCCAGGAGCGGGCCGCGTCGACCGTGTAGACGGCCCCGTTCACGAAGGCCAGATCGGCGTTCCCGTTCATACAGGCCAGTTCCTTCCTGCTCGGATGCTGCGCGGAGGATATCCCTTGTGGGGGTATGGAGACCACGGACCGGTACTCACGCGAGGGATACGAGGTCGAGCAGCTCGTCGTCCCAGTATCCGAGGGCCCCCTCGGGCATCATCAGAACCCTCTCGGGCGCCAACGCCTGCACGAACTCCGGGTCGTGGCTCACGATGAGCATCGCGCCCGGCCACCCTTGCAGGGCCTCGGCGATCGCGGTTCGTGACGGAGGATCGAGGTTGTTCGTCGGCTCGTCGAGCAGGAGCAGGTTCTTGCGTCCCGCAACGAGCTGCGCGAGGGCGAGCTTCGTCTTCTCGCCGCCGGACAACGTGCCGGCATCCTGGAACGCGATCGGGCCGGACAGGCCGAACATGCCGAGCAGCGAGCGGAGCTGCTGGTCGTCGGCCGACGACGACGCTCGCATATGGGCCAGCACCTCGACCCCATCGGTGATGCCTTCGTGTTCCTGGGCGTAGTAGCCGGGCACGACGTCGTGTCCCAATCGCACGTCGCCGGCGTCCGGCTCGGTCTGCTCGGTGAGGATCCGCAACAGCGTGGTCTTGCCGGCTCCGTTCAATCCCATGATCAGCAGCCGCTGACCCCGTCCGACGTCGAACGAGACGCCCTCGAAGACGTCGGTCGCCCCGTAGGACTTGGCCAGGCCGTCCACCGTGAGCACGGTCGCTCCGCAGTGCGGAGGCTCGGGGAAACGGACACGGATGCTTCGCTCGTGCGTCGGAGCAGTGATCTTCGCGGCCTGGAGCTTCTCCCGGCGGGTGTCCATCGACTTCGCGGTCCGCGCCCGGCGCTGGGTCTGCCCGCGCATCGAGTCTGCGAGCGTCCGCAGGCGCCGGATCTCCTGTTCCTGGCGCTCCGCGAGCGTCGTCAGACGAGCCTCGTCGCGCGCCCTCGCCTCGCGGTACTGCGAGTAGGTGCCTCGGTACTCGACCACACCGTCGCGGTCGAGGTGCATGATGCGCGTGATGGAGGCGTCGAGCAGGCCGAGGTCGTGGCTGACCACGAGGAGGGCTCCCCCGTAGCCGGCGAGGAACTTCATCAGCCACGTCTTCGCGTCGGCATCGAGGTGGTTCGTCGGCTCGTCGAGCATCAGGAGGTCGGAGCCACCGAACAGGATGCGCGTGAGCTCGAGCCTGCGGCGTTCGCCTCCTGAGAGGGCCTTGACCGGCAGGGAGAGTCGGTCCTGCGCGAGGCCGAGGCCCGACGCGATCGAACGGACCTCCGCCTCCGCCCGGTATCCCCCCACGGACCGGTACCGATCCTCGAGCGCGGCGAAACTGGCGATCCTGCGATCGGACGGATCCTCTTCGAGCGCGAGACGTGCCTTCTCGAGCCTCGTTGCGAGGTCGACGAGGTCGCGTGCTTCCATCACGTACCTGAGCGCCGGCATGTCGTCGTGCTCCCGGTGCTGCCGCGGATCCTGGCGCAGGTACCCCATCGCGCCGTGGCGGACGACCGAACCCCCCGCGACAGGCTGCTCGCCCGCCAGGACCCGCAGGGTGCTGGTCTTGCCGGCGCCGTTGCGACCCACCACACCCATCTTCTCGCCCGACCGCAGGGTGAACGAGAGATCGCCGACGACTCTCAGTCCGCCCGCCTCGACGTCGAGGTGCCGCACCTCGAGAGGGATCACGGGGTCGCTCCAGACCGCTGCTCGACGGCGGTTCGGTTGATCGGGGTGGGGCGGCGCATCGGATGGGGCTCCTTCGGGTCGTCACGGCCGGTGGGCACGGCGACAGGGCGCCGATCTCGGCGCCCTGTCGGTGAAGGAGTCCCGGCTAGTGCACGGGACGACTATAGCGGAGGCCGCGGCAGCAGCCACCGATGTGCCTCGTCAGGCCGGGGGCGTCACGACCGGCTGCTTGAAGACCACGAACCGGCTGTTCGCGACCTTGGTCCCCACCATCACGAACGAGAAGGCCTGACCCTCGGAGGTGCTGTCGATCACGCGCGGTCCAACGACCGGGGCAGACTCGCCCGTCTTCGTGCCCCACACGGAGTAGACGGCGTCGGCCGGGAGCGTGGTGGTCTCGTCGTCACCACGAAGCAGGCCCGCGATCTCGACCACACCGTTCGACCAGACGTCGATCGGGCCACCCTTCATCATGTGCGCGGTGGTCAGGCGGATCTCGCCGGGCGCCGTCGGGGAGACGTCGTTGCCGAACGTGGTGATGCCCGGCGTGCCGTCGACCGATCGCACGACGGCTGTCAGGTTGTCGAGCTCGGCGACCGTCAGGGGCGACTTGGCCACGACGTCGCCCTTGCACTCACCGTTCGAGGCCGCACGGACCTTGATCTTGTAGGACCCGGGATCGAGGCGCTTCTTGAAGCGCTCGGCATACGGGAGGCCGGAGGCGACCTCACCGAGGCCGCCGATGCACACGTCGACCTTGCCCACAGGGAGGCCGTGCACCACGAACACCGTCGCGCGGGTGTCGCCGCCGGCCGATACCGGGCCGGCGATCGTCAGGAGCGAAGCGGCGGTGACAGCGAGGGCGATCGCCCTTGCGAGAGACTTCCGTACGGTCATGCGGTGGTTCCTCCTCGATCGATCGTCCGCGGGCGAATGCCATCGTGCCCCGGGCTCGCCGTCGCCCTTGCCGGCCGATCCCCTGCGGTCCCCCCACACCGCGCGGCGAACATGGTACTTCCCGGGATGCCAGGCGACATGAAGGGCCGTCAGGCGGCGATAGGGTGCGGTCGTGTCGTCGCTGGAGGCCGTCCTCGGGATCGTCATGCTCGTCGGCCTCGTGGGCGTCGTCGTCCCCGTATTCCCGGGGCTGATCCTCGTGATCGTCGCGGGGTTCGTCTGGGCGCTGCAGCGTGGTGGTCCTGGCGCCTGGGCAGCGTTCGCGATCATCGCCGCGGTCGGCATCGCGGGGATCGTGGCCTCGAGCGTGCTTCCCGCGCGTCGCGCGTCCGCGGCGGGCGCTCCGGCGTGGGTGATCGCCTCGGGCGCTGTCGGGCTCGTGATCGGATTCTTCGTGGTGCCGGTGATCGGAGCGCTCATCGGGTTCCCGGCCGGCGTGTTCGTCGCCGAGCTCGTCCGGCACCGGCGCCCGGGACCTGCGTGGCGGGCGACCGGGGACGCGATGAAGGGCGTGGGGATCGGCATCGCGATCCAGCTCGGGGCCGGCGTGGTGATGATCGGGGTGTGGGTGGGCGCGGTGCTCGCGACCTGACGGCCAGCACGCGCTCCAAGCCGTTCAGGGCGAACGCCAACGCGAGCCGGCCGTCATCGGTCGTGGTGAGCGCCGCCCTTGCCTGATCGCCAGATGCTGCCTCCGTGCGGGTCGCGTCGTTCCATCTCGGCTGCGGCTCTGCGGAGGGCTCGCTTCCGGCGGGTCGCTGCTCGGGTGTGGAGCCTGGCCAGGAGCGCCCGCACGCGTCTCATCGGTGTCGGAGGGGGGATTTGAACCCCCACGCCCCGCAAGGGGCACTAGGCCCTCAACCTAGCGCGTCTACCAAGTTCCGCCACTCCGACGTGGAGGCCCGAATCCTACCAACCGCTCAGGCGTGGTCCTCTACGGGTTCCACTGCCAAGCGAGGTAGAAGGTGCAGAGCCCGAAGATCAGGGCGGTGATCACGGTGAGGCGGTCGAGGGTGCGCTCCATGGCGGTGCCTCCCGACAGCGACGACGTGCCTCCGAACATGTCGGACAGCCCGCTCCCCCGCCCGGAGTGCAGGAGGATCGTCAAGATCAGGAACAGGGCTGCGATCACGTCGATCACGATCACGATGGTGGTCAGCATGGGGACTCCGCTGTCGCCGGGATCCGGTCAGTCGCCGGAATCAGGGATGATAGTTTCTTCGAGCGGGAAGTGACACGCGGCGAACTGCCCCTCACCGAACGGCTCCAGCTGCGGTTCCTCCGTGTTGCAGCGCGGCTCCACGCCATCGGGGATGCCCTCGGACCGGGCGATCTGCCGCGTCCGCGGGCAGCGTGGATGGAACCGGCACCCCGCCGGCGGATCGATCGGCGACGGCACGTCGCCTTCGAGGATGATGCTCTTCTTCTTGCGCGCCAACGCCGGGTCGGCGATCGGGACCGCCGAGAGCAGCGCGCCGGTGTACGGATGCTTGGGTGTCTTGTAGAGGGCGTCGCCGCCGGCCATCTCGACGATCTTGCCGAGGTACATCACCGCGACCCGGTCGGAGACGTGCTTCACGACCGAGAG
>JBGGNG010000186.1:0-84968 GCA_041287635.1 Actinomycetota bacterium
CGGGAAGTTCAGGGCGGTCTCGAGTCCGGGCGGTGGTGGTGGCGTGTCCATCGGTGCCCCCTTGGGTCGGCGTGGCGTCTAATCCCACCGGACCTGCGCCGAGCGGTCAATCCGCTCACGAGGAAACTCTCGCGAAGCGGATCGTATGCGTCGTGACATCGGCTTCCTCGAGCCGGACGCGCACCCTCGCGCCCAGCTCGTGCACGTCGTCGCACGGTCCGATCACCGCCGGATGCCGCAGCGCGACTTCCCCCCTGCCCCGCTTCCACAGGTCGATCACCAGCCCGTCCGATTCCTGCCCGACCAGCGGCGCCAACACGGCGGCCTCGACCGCGTCGACGACGGTGCGCTCGAGTCGGTTGCCGCGCTCGGCGCCGAGCGCCATCTCGATCGGCAGGGCGGGCAAGGCGTCGCGCGCCCACACGGGCACGTCGAGCCCGGCGCACAGCGCGAGGCACACCTCGTTCGCGTACCGGTCGCCGAGGCGGCGCAGCGGCGCCGTGCAGTGGGCATAGCGGGCAGCGAGGGCCGCGTGCATCGGGCCGGGCGGTGGCTGCCCGTCGAAGGCGACGTAGGAGGCGGCCCTGAACAGCACCGCCGCCTCCTGCAGGAACACCGCCTCGGCGTCGGAGCGGGAGGGGTCGACCGTGTGCAGCATCTCCGCGTAGGGAAGGTCGGCCGGCCAGTCGATGCCCAGGCCGGCGGCCACACGACGCAAACGGGCCACGTCGTACTCGTTGGCGGGTGGCATCGTCCGGACGATGCCCAGGCCGGCCTCGAGCATCATCTCCGCGGCGGCACGCCCCGTGAGCAGCGAGAGCTGGGCGTTCCAGGCCTCCACCGGCAGCAGCGAGCGGAACCGCAGTGAGTAGCCGCCGTCGCGCCCGACGACCTCCTGCGTCGGAACGCCGAGGCTCGCGCCGCCACGGGCGTGCTCGGCCTGCTGCAGGAGCGTGCCGATCTCCGGCAGGAGCCGCAGCATGTCGTCGGCGGTCCCGTCATCGAGGGCTGCCTGCACGCCGGCGTAGCCGAGCTTCGCCCGACTCATGACACCGGCACGCTCCACGTCGGTGTCGACCGTGATTCCGGTCGCGTCGACGTCCACCCGCCAGACGACCGCGGGCCGCGGGCCGTCGGGCAGCAGCGATGCGGCGCCCTCCGAGAGCACCGGCGGGTACAGAGGGGCGCGGCCGTCGGGGCTGTATGCGGTCTCGGCCCGCCGATGGGCTTCGGCGTCGATCACGCCCTCCGGATCGACGAACGCGGCGACGTCGGCGATCGCGTATCGAAGTCGGAATCCGCCGCCGGACAGTCGTTCGAGATGGAACGCCTGATCGAGGTCCATCGACTCCGGCGGATCGAGCGTGACGAACGGCAGCTCGGTGAGATCGGTGTCGGGAACCGGTGGTTCACGCGCCGAGCGCTCGGCCTCGGCGAGCACGTCGGGCGGGAACTTCTCAGGGATGCCGATGTCGGCACGGATCGCCTCGAAGGTCGTGCGCAACTCGTCCGCGGGAGCAACGAGCCGGATCGATCGTCGAGGCACCCGTCGAGCCTACGAGCCGAGCCGGGATCAGGAGCGGCGAAGCGAGCGGACGACGACGACGACGAGACCCGCGGCCGCGAGGTACAACGCGGCCCCGACCCCGGCGTTGGCCATACCGAGGATCGCGGCGGCCGCCGCCTCCCAGCGGTCGAGATCGATGTCACTCAGAACGAGAAGGAGGGGCCACGTGACGGCGGCGAGCGGCACTGTCACCTTCCACCATCGACCGAGCACGAGCCCGAACAAGAACATCGTCGGGATCATCCACTTCAGTATCGACCGTCCGACGACGCGACACCATCGTCCGGACGGACGAGAATCCGGCGCGCTACGCGAGCATCGTGGCCATCGTCGCCCACTGCTCGCGGTCGTCGTCGCGGAACGCCTGCGTCTCGGCCATCGTGGTCGGCCCCAGCACTCGGTTCAGGCCTGGGAGCTTCCGGCGGATCTGCTCGAGGTCGCGCCGGGAGAACTCGCACGTCTCCGTGTTCGGCTCCACGCCGTAGAGCGCGGCGCCGTTGAGCCCAAGGATCTTCGCCTTGAGCTCCTTCGTGAGCTTCGGGTAGCCGTAGCGCTCCTGGAACTCCGCGGAGATCTGGAACGCCCGCATCGCCTGGATCATCGGCTGGGGCGAGCCGTAGAACAGGCAGTCCGTGCCCCACAGCACGTTGTCCTCGCCGATGTACCGCAACAGCTTGCCGAGGAAGTGCGCCGCCTGGTCGGGGTAGCGCATCACGAACCACCACGACGTGCCCATCTCGGCGTAGACGTTCTCGTTCGGGCCGATCCCCTCGCGTTCCATCGACCAGATCAATCGGTTCGTGCCCATGTGTCTCGTGGACCTCGTGTAGGGCACCTCGGTCACGTTCGCCTCGAACCCGGAGTGGTACGCCACGAAGTTCATGTCGCGGTGCCTGCGCGCCGCCGGGCCCACGTCGTCGGGCGAGGCGAACGGCGAGCCGAGCGAGAGCCCCTTGTGGACGCAGATCGTGTCGGTGCCGATCTCCTTCGCCTTGCGGATGAAGCGCTCCCCGACCTGTCGCTCGCTCGGATCGCGGTCGTCGAGCCACCATCCGTTGCCATCGCCCTCGAAGGCGTCGGGGAAGTGGGTGAACGTCTTCCAGGCGGCGACGGGGTAGGCCGCGGCCGTGTGCTCCATCGCGGCGAGCGCGGCATCGAGCTTCCCCACGTTCGGCAGAGCCTGGCCGTGCAGCAGGATGCGCTCGTCGCGGCAGAGCGAGGCGGCGACCTTCCGCGTCAGGTCCATCACGTCGTGGCCCTGCGGACTGCCCTCGGGGAAGATCGGCAGTGCGGAGAGCACGAGCATGTTCGTGTCTGAGCGCAGGAACATCAGGTCGAGGAAGTGCTCGATCGAGTAACAGGCGCGCGGGTCGTCCTCGCCGCAGTCCTGCTGCGGGAACGACGTCCAGAAGTCCTGGCCGTTCAGCACCGGGTTCAGGTGGTACTCGAGCAGGTGCCCCTGGATGTCGAAGACGAACTCTTCGCCGCCGAGCGCCTCGAACGCGCTCTCGGGTTCGACCGACGCGCTCGGCGGCACCTCGTAGGAGCCGCCCGGGCTCGAGCCCGTCGCGCTCGGCGACGACGGCCCCGCGGCGTGCTCCTCGGCCGTACAGGCGTTCAACGCGAGGAACGCGGTCGCCGCGCCACATGCCGAGAGCAGGAACTCCCGACGCGACATGCCGAGCTTGTCGGCGTTCTCGGCCGACCACGCCTGCGCACGGACGATCGTCTCCCTGAGCACCGGCGGCAGCGACGGCTCGGGGTCGTACTCCCCGTTGGAGGCCGGACCGAACTGGATCGGCAGACCAGGGTCGTGCTCCTCGTCTCGCGCCACGCCACCCCTCCGCTCGGTGCGTGATGAGGTGACCGTCGCACACCTCCCGGAGTTCCGCGAGACACTGGCTCGATGCGGGTCGCGGTCGTCGGACATACCGAATGGGTCTGGTTCGGCACGGTCGACCGCATCCCCGCCGCCGGCGAGATCGCGCACTCGAGCGACGACTGGGAGGAACCGGGCGGGGGCGGCGCCGTCGCCGCGGTACAGCTCGCGAAGCTCGGGGGTTCCTGCGACTTCCTCACGGCACTCGGCACGGACGACCTCGGCGACCGCGCGGCCCGCGAGCTCGCCGCGCTGGGCGTCGATGTGCACGCTGCGCGGCGCGACGACCCCACCAGGCGCGCACTCACGCTCGTCGATCCGGCGGGCGAGCGCACGATCACCACGCTCGGACGACGGCTCGCTCCGTCGGCCGACGACCCGCTGCCATGGGATCGGCTCGACGAGGCCGACGCCGTGTACGTGACGGCGGGCGATGCCGGAGCCTTCCGGCGGGCACGCAGGGCTCGTGTCATGGTGGTGACCACACGCGTGCTCGACGAGCTGCTCGATGCCGACGTCGTGCCTGACGCGCTCGTGGGCAGCGACCGCGATCGTGCGGAGCACGTCGACGCCGAGGCGCTGCCGTGGCGGCCGCCGCTGCTCGTTCGGACGGAGGGGACGTCGGGCGGCCGCTACGAGACGGCGAGCGGGGAAGCCGGGCGCTACGAGGCGGTCGAGATGCCACACGGGCTCGCCGGCGACGCCTACGGTGCCGGCGACTCGTTCGCCGCCGGGCTGACGTACGCGTTGGGCATGTCGTGGGAGGTCGAGCGAGCGCTGACGTTCGCGGCCCGGTGCGGCGCCACCTGCGCCGCGGATCGCGGGCCGTACGCCGGGCAGTGGGACGGCAGCTGACGTAGGGCGAAGCGGCCTCGTCGGACGTGACACGATCTGGGCTGGGCTCCACGGTTCCGGGGATGCCCGGGCGTATCCTCGGCGGACCTTCCTCGGGGCGCGGCTCGCGCCTCCCTTCCCCAACCCCACGAGGTCTGCGATGCGCGGGAAGCATCGACGCCGCCGGCCACCCCCGGGCCCGATCAGCCTCTCGGCCGTGATGGTCGGGGTGCTCGCCGTGAGCTTGGCCACGCCTCGTCAGGCGGAGGCTCCGGAACGCTCGGAACGACGCCGTGCCCGGTCGTCGGCTCCTTCGGCTCCGGCACCGCGACGCCCCGAAGCTCCCCACAGGTTCACGATCGCGGCGACCGGCGACATCTTGATCCACGAGTCACTGTGGGAGCGCGCCGCCCGGCTGGGCGCCGCACGTAGTGAGGAGTATGACTTCCGACCGATGTTCCGGCGCGTGCGCGACACCCTCGCCGGGGCCGACCTGGCGCTGTGCCACCTCGAGACGCCGGTGACTGCCGACGGCAGCGTCTCGAGCTACCCGGTGTTCGCCGCGCCGATCGAGATCACCGACGCGATCGCGCACGCCGGATACGACTCGTGCTCGACGGCGTCGAACCACTCGCTCGACGGGGGTGCCCCCGGCATCGACGCCACCCTTGACTCGCTCGACCGCAGCGGCGTCGCCCACGCGGGGACGGCGCGCAGCCGACCCGAATCCCGTCGCATCACGATGCTCGACGTCGAGGGGGCCAGCGTCGCCCAACTCTCCTACTCGTTCGGGTTCAACGGGTTCACGCCCGAGCACGACTGGCAGGCAAACGCAATCGAGGTCGAACGCATCCTCGACGACGCGCGGCGCGCCCGAGACCGCGGCTCTGACTTCACGGTCGTCAGCCTGCACTGGGGTGTGGAGCCGATCACGACGCCCACGGCGTTCCAGACCCAGGTGGCCGAACGCCTCACGCGATCGCCGTTCGTCGACGCGATCGTCGGCCACCACGCGCACGTGGTGCAGCCGATCGAGCGCGTGAACGGGAAGGTCGTCGCCTACGGCATGGGCAACTTCCTCTCGGGCATGCGGCCGAGCGAGATGTGGCCCGACGGCGTCGAGGACGGCGTGATCGTGCTGTTGCGGGTGGAGCGGCGGGGCGACGCGTACCGGGTGACGAGGGTCCGTGCCGTGCCGACCACGGTCGAGTACGGCACGTGGCGCATCCTGCCGAGCGCCTGACCCACTCCACGCGGGTCACGCCCATCGGCGATACTCCCGCCGTGGACATCGCGGGGTTCCTGCGCCGGTATCCGCCGTTCGACGAGCTGAACGCCGAACGGCTCGCCGAGGTCGCCCGCACGGTCGAGATCGAGCACTTCCCGGCTGGTGCCGTGATCCTGCAACAGGGTGGAGAGCCCGCGAGCGCCCTCTACGTGGTGCGCAAGGGCGCCGTCGAGCTGCTGGACGACGGCCAGGTGCTCGACCTGCTGCTCGAGGGCGAGGTATTCGGACAGTTCTCCTTGCTGGCCCACGACGTGCCGTCGCTCACCGTGCGAGCGCATGAGGACACGCTGTGCTACCTCGTGCCGGAGCCGGCCGCGGACCCGGTGCTCGAGACGCACGCGGGCCTGTCGTTCGTGATCGGCAGCATGCGCCGGCGCATCGCGCGAGCTACCGATGCGACTGCCGACGTGCCCGATGCCCGCTTGCGACCGGTGGGCGACCTGGTGCGTCGGGCGCCGGTCACAGCCGACCCGACCGAGACGATCGCCGAGGGTGCCGCACGCATGGCTGCAGAGCGGGTCTCCTCGCTGCTCGTGCCGATGCGCGGCGGCTGGGGCATCGTGACCGATCGTGACCTCCGCACGAGGGTCGTCGCCACGCAGACCGATCCGGCGACCCCGCTCGAGTCGATCGCGACGTTCCCGGTGCGGACGATCAGCCACGACGCGCTCGCCGGCGACGCGCTGCTCGCGATGTTCGCCCAGGGCGTGCATCACTTCCCGGTGGTCGGTTCCGGCGGCGAGTTGATCGGAGTGGTGACCGACACGGATCTGATGGGGCTCGGCCGACACACGCCGTTCGCGATGAAGAGCGCGATCGAGCGGGCGACGACGGCCAACGACGTCGCCGCGGCCGGACGCGATCTCCCTCAGCTCGTGGTGACGATGGTGCGCGCTCATGCCGACCCGATCGACGTGGGCCGTGTTTCGGCCCTCGTCGTCGACGCGATCACCGAGCGTCTGATCGCTCTCGCGATCGACGATCTCGGCGACCCTCCGTGCGCGTGGGCATGGCTCGCGCTCGGCAGCGCCGCGCGCCACGAGCAGGCTCTGCGCACGGACCAAGATCACGCCCTCGTCTACGACCCGGTCCTCGGGGAGCTCGATCCCGACCCGTGGTTCGCCGACTTCGCCGAGCGGGTGACGGCCGGGCTCGAGGCGGCAGGCATCCCTCGCTGCGAGGGCGACGCGATGGCGACGCATCCCACCCTGCGGCGACCGCTCGGCGAGTTCGTCGAGGCGTTCGCCACGTGGATGGACAGCGCCGACCCGCACGCCGTCGTGCTCTCGTCGATCGGCTACGACTTCCGACAGGTCGCGGGCCCGCTCGGCGCCGAGCCCGCGCTCGACGACGCAATGCGCCGCGCCCGGGCGAGGCCGGCCTTCGTGCGTCAGATGGCCCGCCGCGCGCTCGATCTGAGGCCCCCGACCGGGTTCCTGCGAGACCTGGTTGTGGAGGCCAGGGGCGAGCACGCCGGGCGGCTCGACATCAAGCACGGCGGCATCACGATCGTGAACAACCTCGCGCGTGTGTGGGCGGTCCGCGCCGGGGTGACCGCGAAGGACACGATCGGACGCCTGCACGGCGCCGCCGCGGCGGGGTCGATCGAGCACGGGGTCGCGGACGAGCTCGTGGAGGCGTTCCACTTCCTCTGGGACGTGCGCCTGCATCACCAGGCGGGTCAGGTCGGGGCCGGCGAGCCGCCCGACGACTTCGTCGACCCTGCGTCTCTCGGCTCGTTCTCCCGCAGCGGCCTGAAGGAGGCCTTCCGTGTGATCACCAGAGCGCAGCGGCTGACCGGCACCGAGGAGGGCGTGCACCCGGGCCTTCGGTGAGCGCGTTCAGTCGAGCGAGAGATCCGTGCCCATCGCGTGGAAGCCGCCGTCGACGTGGATCATCTCGCCGGTGATGCCCTTCGACAGGTCCGAGAGCAGGAACGCGACGGTGTTCCCGACGGGTGTCGAATCGGTCACGTCCCAACCGAGTGGCGCTCGCCGTCCCCACGTGTCGGTGATCGCGTCGAACCCGGGGATGCCCTTGCCGGCCATCGTGCGCACCGGGCCCGCGCTCACCGTGTTCACCCGTACGCCCCTCGGCCCGAGGTCGCGGGCGAGGTAGCGGGTGACCGACTCGAGCCCGGCCTTCGCCACGCCCATCCAGTCGTAGACCGGCCACGCGACCGTCGCGTCGAAGTCGAGCGAGACGATCGAGCCGCCCCGTTCCTGCATCAGCGGAAGCATGCCCACCCCGAGCACCTTCAGCGAGAACGCGCTCGTGCGGACCGCCGTCGCGACACTCTCCCACTCCGTGTTGAGGAAGTTGCCGCCGAGAGCGTCCTGGGGCGCGAACGCGATCGCGTGTAGGAACCCGTCGATCGATCCCCATCGGCTCGCGAGCTCGTCGCGGACGGCGACGACGTGATCGGGCTCGTTCACGTCGAGCTCGAGCACGTCGGGCGGGTCGGGCAGGCGCTTGGCCACCTTCTCGGTGATGCTCACGCCTCTCCCGAAGTTCGTGAGCACGATCTCGCCGCCCTGCTCCTGCACGGACCGCGCGGCCGCGAACGCGATCGACTGCGGCGTGAGCACGCCGGTGATCAGGAACCGCTTCCCCTCGAGCAACACGTCTCCCCCTCGTGCGCCGGCGCTCAGGCGGCCGCGCCCGCGTCGGTGACTTCCCAGTCCACGTTCCCCTGATCGTCGCGCTGCGTGACCGAGATCGTGAACTCGGCGCCCGATTCATCGACGGCGGTGCATTCGAACGTGGCGCCGGCCTCGACCGCCACGTCGGCGGGGCAGTCGACCGAGGCGATCTCGCCGGGAATCTGCTGCTCGATCTGGCCCTTCAGCTCGCCCTCCAGCCCATCGGTGTCGAGCGTCTTCGTGCACGCGGCGGCCGCGATCGAGAGCACGGCGAGGGCGGCGAAGCGGACGGAGCGCGAGCGCATCGACATCGGCGTGGAGCCTCCTGCGTCGTCGGACGAGACGATCGAGCCTATCGACGGACGCTCGGGGGGACAAACGTCCGGCTCAGATCCGGCCCAGGATCGCCCACTGCTCCTCGCTCACGAACGGCAGCGTGTAGTAGCTCGCGCCAACCGCGCCCGCGTCGCGCACGACCCTCACGAACGCGCGCGTCTCGGGCCCGGTCGCGTCGCGCGCGAGCCCACCGATCACGTGGATCGGCACCTCGTCGCTGCCCACCCCCGCCCGGATCTCCTCGATCGCACGGGTCACGTAGGCGCCCGTCTCGGCCGGCCCGTGCACCCGGTACGTGAAGTAGGTCATCGGCAGCACCGCGTCGTAGATGCGCGCGAGGTCTGCCCACGGGAACCCGGGCCAGTACGCGACGTCGTCCACCAGGCGCACCGGCGACGGCACGATCGCGCCGAGCGGGTACCGGTCACCCACGATCTCCCGCAGTCGCTCGGAGAGACGGATCAACCGCTCGCTGCGCCTCCCCGGGTCGCGGACGGCGGCGGACTCGATATCGAGCGCGAACCCGTCGAAACGGTCGCCTCTCGGCGTGGCGAACGCGATCGCCGCCCGTGTGCGCGCACGGTCGACCGTGAGGTCGGTGAGGTGTGGCAGGTACCAGGCGACGATGCCGATGTCGCGGTCGTGCGCCGCCTCGATGAACACCGCCGTCTGCTCCCGGTACACGAACGGCACGGATCGGTCGCCGTTCGACGTCTGCAGGAACACGGTGCGGGCGCCGTTCGAGGCCATCGTGTCGACCGCGCCGAGGGGATCGGCCCATGCCTCATCGTCGTGGATGTCGACCCAGACCCCGAGTCCCTCGAACGGTCCGGTGGCCGGGTTCGGGCGCACGAGCGGCTCGGCGGCTTCGGAGCCGACGTCGCGTCCGGCGACGAGCGCGATCACGGCCACGAGCGCGATCACGGCGACGGCCGCGCCGACGATCGCCCGAGGGGAAGGCTGCCGGGGCATCCGTGAAGCGTACGCGCTCCCCCGCGACACGTCGGTCCTCGTACCATCCTGGCCATGGATCCCGAGGCCGGCGCGCGACAGGACCACACGGACCGCGCGCGCGTCCTCGCGGACCGGTACTGGCTCGGGCTGATCGAGATCGCGCCGCTGCTCGGCACCGAGGCCGGCGACGAGCGCTTCGACGACCGGCTCGGCGACCCGAGCGAGTCGGGGCGTGCTCACGACGCGTCCGTACATCGTGCGGCGCTCGACGAGCTCGCCACGATCGACCGTTCCCTGTTGCCGGCCTCCGAGCGCGGCACGATGGACGTGCTCGAGGCGATCGCGCGCCGGGGGCTCTCCGAGCTCGAGCACCGGCTCGACCGCCTCTACGCCGCGAGCTACTTCTCGGGGCCGGTCGCGATGCCCGCCGTGATCGCGTCGTTGCAGCGCGCCGACACGCCCGAGCGCCTCGACCGTTACGAGGCGCGGCTGCGCGCGTTCCCCGCCTATCTCGACGCGTGGGCCGACGTGATCCGAGACGGCATCGCCGCCGGTGTGACCTCACCCCGCGTGGTCGTGGCGCGCTCGATCGACCAGCTCGAGCGCGTGCTCGCCCTCGGCCCACGTGAGAGCCCGGCGATGCTCCCGCTCGCCGAGGTCGGCGACGAGGCCCGCGACCGGGTCGAGGCAGTCGTCGGTGAGGTGATGAACCCGGCGCTCGCCGCGTACCTCGAGGTGCTCCGCGACCTGCTGCCCCGAGCCACGGAGACCGTCGGGTTGTCGGCGCTGCCGGGCGGGGAGGACCTCTACGCCGCGCAGATCCTGAACTGGACGACGCTGCCGCTCGACCCGACACAGGTCCACGAGCTCGGCCTCGAACGGTTCGACGCGATCCAGGAGGAGCGCCGCGCGCTCGCCGAGCGTCTCGGCCATGCCGATGCGAACACCGCCATCGCGGCCCACGGTGCATCGGGCAGGAACGCCGCCGGCAGGCCCCAGGAGCTGGTCGACATGGCGAACGAGCAGATCGATTCCGCGATGGGTGCCGCCCCCCAGTACTTCGGACGCCTGCCGCGGTCGGCGTGCCAGGTGCGACTCGTCGAACCATTCCACGAGGCCGACCAACCGTTCGCCTACTACTGGGCGCCGTCGGGTGACGGCGAGCGGCCCGGCATCTACTACGTGAACGGCTACGACCTGCCGACCCGACCGCTCCACATCATGGCGACCGTCACGTTCCACGAGGCCGTGCCCGGACACCACTTCCAGCTGGCGCTCGAGCAGGAGGCCGAGGACCGGCCGGCCCTGCGACGGTTCGCGGGGACGCACGCGGGCAGCGCGTTCGCCGAGGGCTGGGGGCTGTACGCGGAGCGCCTCGCCGACGAGATGGGCCTCTACGTGGACGACTGGGAGCGCCTCGGCATGCTCGATGCGCAGATCCACCGGGCGGCCCGGCTCGTGACCGACACAGGCCTGCACGCGTTGGGCTGGAGCCGCGAGCGGTCGGTCGCGGTGCTCGAGGACGGCGGCGTGCCGCACACCGACGCGGTGATCGAGATCGACCGCTACATCACCGAGCCCGGCCAGGCCCTCGCATACACGATCGGCATGATCGAGATCGAACGTGCCCGCGAGGCGGCCGCCGCCGAGACGGGGTTCGACCTGCGCGGGTTCCACGACCGGGTGCTGGAGCTCGGCCAGCTGCCGCTCCCCGCGTTCCGCCGCGAGATGGGGCTCGAGGACCGCGCAGGGTAGGCTCGGCCGCGTCCACGACTCACCGAGGGAGGCTCGGCATGCAGGTCGACATCAGGTTCAGTCCGGCGTTCGCGATGGGCGTGATCGCGATCCCAGCCGGCGGCGAGATCAAGGCGGAGGCCGGCGCGATGACGAGCATGTCGGGCGGCGTCGAGATCGAGACCAAGGCGCAAGGCGGCGTGATGGCCGGCCTGAAGCGGTCGGTGCTCGGCGGCGAGAGCTTCTTCATCAACACGTTCCGCGCGCCGCAGGGCGGCGAGCTCACCGTCGCCCCCACCCTGCCGGGCGACATCGTCCACCTGCCCGTCGACGCCTCGACCCCGATGATGGTGCAGTCCGGCTCGTGGCTCGCGTCGGAGACCGGCGTCGAGGTCGACACGAAGTGGGGCGGCGCGAAGACGTTCTTCTCGGGCGAGGGGCTCTTCCTGCTCCGCTGCACCGGCGCCGGAGACATGCTCGTGTCGAGCTACGGCGCGATCGAGCAGCGTCAGCTCGGCGCCGGCGAGGTCCTGAAGATCGACACTGGCCACATCGTCGCCTTCACCGAGGGCATCGGATACGAGGTCAACAAGGTCGGGGGCTGGAAGTCGACCCTGCTCTCGGGCGAGGGACTCGTGGCCACGTTCACCGGCCCCGGCACCCTGTGGATCCAGACGCGGAGCCCCGCCGACTTCCTCGGCTGGTTGATCCCGCAGCTCCCCTCGAAGACCAACTAGTCCGCGCGGGAAGATCCGCTGGGCTTGACCCCGCGCAGCAGCAGGTAGTCGAGCACCCCACGTTCCCACAAGAGGTCGACCTGGCGCAGCATGATGCGCACGGTGAGCTCGTAGCTCGTCGAGATCTCACCATGGGCGCGGTCGAGGCGGTCGCGCACGAAGCGCAGGGCCGGACCGATCACCCGTTCTCCCACCGGCTCGGCCCGCACGTCGACGAACCCGGCATCCAAGGCGAGTCCCACGATCTCGTCGGTCGTGGCCGCCGCGTGCATGCCGAGTCCCCACGCCCGGAGCTGTGTCCATGCCGCGATCGCCTCGCCCGGTGTGCGCGGCAGGCGCGCCGTCGGGATGTCCGACATCGTGAGCACCCCGCCGGGACGCAGCACGCGGAAGGCCTCGGCGAAGAACAGCGCACGCGACGGGAAGTGGAACGCCGCCTCGACGCTGATCACGCCGTCGAACGAGCCGCTTCGCAGCGGCAGCCGCGTGGCGTCGCCGTTCACGCCCTTCGCGACGGCCTCGGCCAAGCGAGGCTTCCCTGCGATCAGCTGCGACAGCGTGATGTTGAGCGCGGTCAACGATCGCGTCCGAGCGACCTCGGCGATCAGCGGGTCCTGCTCCGCCAAGCCGTTGCCGACGTCGAGCACGTCGCCATCGGTCGGCAGCTCGGCCGCGATCGTTCGCACGAGTCGTCGCACGGCGACCGGGGCTTCCTCGGGATCGCTCCCGTCGCCCTCCCACAGGCCGAGGTTCAGCCACCCCGGGGCGAGCGCGACCACGAAGTCCGCGCCGATGCTGTCGTAGACGGTCGCGGCGGGGTTCCGCCCGTGGCGAAGCACCGAGAGCGCGTGCCACACGTTCTCGCGGGTCCAGCCAGTACTCGCCACGACTCAGCCTTGTCCGTTCGTGGCCGGGGCGGATCGCCATGCATCGCGGAGCTTCACCCGACCTCCGGTCTTCAGCACGGCGCCGGCATACAGACGGGCCGACAGGGGGACCAACAGAGCCGTGCCGGCCACGAGCAGTGAGATCGAGAGGGCGATCTGTTGGAGGGTTGCCGATCCCAAGGCGATGCGGACGGGCATCGCGAGCGCCGAGGAGAACGGCAGGATCGACGCCACGACCGAGAGCGGCGAGTCCGGGCTCTCGAGCGCCCCGATCGAGATGAAGAACGAGATGAAGATGATCAGGTTGATCGGCACCATCGCGTTCTGCAGCTCCTCCATGCGTGAGACGAGCGATCCGGAGACCGCGAACAGTCCCGCGTAGAACGCGAAGCCCATCACGAACCAGGCGAGCACGACCAACGCGATCCCGATCGCTGTACCAGGGATGTCGAGGGCTCCGGTCACGACCGAGAGGCCGATCGCGTACGCGGCGATGAACGCGAGCTGCACGATGCCGAGCAGCCCGATGCCGGCGATCTTGCCGGCGAGCAACTGTCGCGGACGGATCGCCGAGAGGAGGATCTCGACCACCCGCGACGCCTTCTCCTCGATCACGCCGGTCGCGACCCACACCCCGTATCCGAAGAGCTGGCCATACGCGAGCAGCACGGCGATGAAGGCGATGCCGGCGTTCTCCTCGCGGTCGGGATCCTCCGGTTCGAGCGTCCGCACCTCGATCGCGGGCCGGTTCAGGACCGCATCGATCTCGCTCGGATCCGCGCCCCCGGCCTCGAGCGCGGCTGTGATCCTCACCCGGATGAGCGCGTTGCGGACCAGCTGCGTCAGCGTGGCCGGGACCGCGTCATCCCCCACCAGTTCGTCGTCGACCAGCGCCGCATCGAGTCGTCCGCTCCGCACCGCGGCCTCGGCCTCCTCGACGTCGTCCCAGACCACGACCCGCAGCTCCACACCCTCTCGCTCGGCCACATCGTCGAGCCCAGCCGTGGTCCGCTGGATCGCGACCTCGTCGGTTCCCGTGATGCCGAGGTCGAAGGAGGGGGTGACCTCGTCTCCGAACGCCCGCAGCAGGATGAACACCGTCAGCACCGCGAGCGTGATGCCGGTGGAGATGAAGAAGCCCTTGTCCCGCAGCCGCACCCGGAAGTCCCTCATCGCGACCAGGCGCCAGGCGCCGCGGTCGGTCGGCCTCGGATCGTGCGCGAGGCGGTCGTTCACGCGCTCACCACCTCACGGAACAGCTCGGCGAGCGTGGGATGCACCGGCCCGAACCGAACGACGTCGCCCGACGCCCGCGCGAGATCGAGGACGCGTTGCTCGTCGACGTCGTCGGCCAGCTCGAGCACGGCGCCGTCCGTCCTCACCTCGACGAGCCCGACCCCGGGGATCGACCCGTACCACTCGTCGGAGCCGCCGCGTACCTGCACGAGGAAGAGTCGCCGCTCGCGGCGGGCCCGAAGGTCGCCGATCGTCCCCTGGGCCACGATGCGTCCGCGGTCGATCAGCACGACCGAGTCGCACAGTCGCTCCACGAGCTCGAGCTGATGGCTCGAGAACACCACGGGCACCCCATGGTTCGCGGCCTGCCGACGCAGCACGCCCGACAGCACGTCGACCCCGACCGGATCGAGCCCCGAGAACGGCTCGTCGAGCACGAGCAGGTCGGGCTCGTGCACGAGCGCCGAGGCCAGCTGCACGCGCTGCTGGTTGCCGAGGGAGAGCGCCTCGACACGATCGTTCGCGCGCTCGGCCACGCCGAGCACCTCGATCGTCTCCTCGGCCCGACGCCGCGCGTCGGCCTTGGCGACCCCGTGCAGCCTCGCCAGGTAGACGAGCTGATCGAGGACCCGCATCTTTGGATAGAGGCCGCGCTCCTCGGGCATGTAGCCGAAGCGACGGCGTACCCGAGCGTCGACGGCCTCACCGCGCCAGCGCACCGCACCGGCGTCGGGCGTGAGCACGCCGAGGGCGATGCGCATCGCGGTGGTCTTGCCCGCCCCGTTCGGCCCGACGAACCCCACGATGCACCCCTCGGGCACGGTGAACGAGACGTCGTCGAGCGCCACGAGGTCGCCGAACGTGCGGCGCAGACCGGTCAGCTCGAGCATGCGGACATCATCGGCACGGGCACGCACGCCAGCTTAGGCATGCGGGCGGCGAACGTCGGATTCGAGCGTTAGCCGGCGGCGGTCACATCGACGATGCGCCCGATGCTGTCGTCGCTCTCGAGCACATCGAGCAGAGCCGACGCGAAGTCGGCCCGGGCGATCGATCCACCGGGCGCTCGGCCGTTCAAGGCCGCGGCGTAGGTCCCCGACGGATCCTCCTCGGTGAGCATCGGCGTCGAGACCACCGTCCAGTCCAGGTCGCTCGCGCGGAGCGTCGCTAGCGCCTCGCGGTGCTCCCGAGAGACGGCCGCATACGGCTCCTCGAGCGCGGCGTCGTCGAGGACTCGGGAGTTGGCCGAGATCACGAGCCGGCGCACGTCTGCCTGACTCGTCGCGCGGACGAGGCTCCCGATCGCGTCGGAGTACACGGATCCCGGATCGGGGCCCTTCGGGCCCATCGCGGAGATCACGGCCTCGACATCGCGAAGCGCCGACGTCACGGCGGCCGCGTTGCGAGCGTCGCCGGTCACCACGCGCTCGACCGGGCCGAGCGAGCCCTCGGTTGGCGTGGAGCGGGCGAACGCGGTCACCACGTGACCGCGTTCGAGCCCCTGCGTCACGACGAGGCGACCGGTCCGACCGGTCGCCCCGAACACCACCAGCTTCACCCGGCGGACACTACTGCTTCCCTCTCACACAACGCCACCTCGAGCACCTGGTCGATGCTCTCCGCGACGTGGAACGTCATCAACTCGCGCACCGACTCGGGCACGTCGTCGAGGTCGCCTTCGTTCCGCTTCGGCAGGATCACCTCCGTGAGCCCCGCGCGGTGGGCCGCCAGCACCTTCTGCTTCAGCCCGCCGATCGGGAGCACGCGCCCCTGGAGCGTGACCTCGCCGGTCATGCCCACCTCCGCGCGCACCGGGGTGTCGGTGAGTAGTGAGACGAGGGAGGTCGTCATCGTGACGCCGGCGCTCGGGCCGTCCTTCGGCACCGCGCCCGCAGGCACGTGCACGTGGAACCGCCCACGCAGGCGCTCGGACTCGATGCCGAGGGCCTCGGCGTGCGATCGCACGTAGCTCAGGGCGATCTGGGCCGATTCCTTCATGACGTCGCCGAGCTGACCAGTGAGGGTGAGTCGATCCGGCGCGTCGCCGCCGAGTTCACGGCTCGCCTCGATGAACAGCACGTCGCCGCCGACGCCGGTGACTGCCAGCCCCGTCGCGACACCCGGCACCGCTGTTCGCTCGGCCGCCTCGAAGAAGAACTTCTGGCGCCCCAGGTACTCGCGCACGTCATCGGCGTCGATCGTCACCGGTGGCTGCACCTCGCTCGCCGCGACCCTCGTCGCGACCTTGCGCAGCGCCTTGCCCAGCTCGCGCTCGAGGTTGCGCACGCCGGCTTCCCGCGTGTAGTCGCCCACGATCGTGCGCAGGGCGTCGTCGGTGAAGTCGACCTCGTCCTCGCGCAGAGCGTTCCGCTCGCGCTGGCGCCCGACGAGGTGATGCTTCGCGATCGCGACCTTCTCGTCCTCGGTGTAGCCGTCGATCCGGATCACTTCCATCCGGTCGAACAGCGGACCGGGGATCGTCTCCGCGACGTTGGCCGTCGTGATGAAGAGCACCTCGGAGAGATCGAGGTCGACGTCGAGGTAGTGATCGCGGAACGTGTGGTTCTGCGCGGGGTCGAGGACCTCGAGCAGCGCGCTCGACGGGTCGCCGCGCCAATCGGCGCCGACCTTGTCGATCTCGTCGAGCATCATCACCGGGTTCTTCGATCCGGCGTCCTTGAGCGCGCGGACGATGCGACCCGGCAAGGCACCGACGTACGTGCGCCGGTGCCCACGGATCTCGGCCTCGTCGTGGATGCCCCCGAGCGAGACGCGCACGAAGTTCCGGCCCAGCGCTCGGGCGACGGACCCGCCCAGCGACGTCTTGCCCACACCGGGGGGCCCGACGAGGGTGAGGATCGCGCCGGAGCCGCGCCCGGTCGCCTCGCCGAGACCACGCTCGGCACGGAGCTTGCGCACCGCCAGGTACTCCAGGATGCGGTCCTTGACGTCCTCGAGGCCCTCGTGGTCGGCGTCGAGCACCGCACGCGCCTCGGCGATCTGGAGGATGTCGTCCGTGCGCACGCTCCACGGCACGTCGATCAGCCAATCGAGGTAGGTGCGGATCCAGCCGTACTCGGGCGACTGCTCGCTGGTGCGCTCGAGGCGCCCGAGCTCCTTCTCGGCCTGGGCCAGCACGTCGTCCGGCATGCCCGCCTCCGCGATCTTCACTCGGTAGCCCTCGACGACGTCTTCCTCGCCGTCCTCGCCGAGCTCCTTGCGGATCGCGCTCATCTGCTCGCGCAGCAGGAACTCACGCTGGCGCTTCTCCATGCCCTCGCTCACGTCGGTGCGGATCTTGTCCTTCAGCTCGATCTCGGCGAGCGTGTCTTTCGCCCACCCGGTGACGAGCTCCAGCCGCGCTTCGACGTCGAGGGTCTCGAGCACCTCGATCTTGCGCTCGAAGCCGAGATCGGGCGAGTAGCCGCTCGTGTCGGCGATCTGGCCGGGGTCGTCGATGCCACGCAGGAACTCGGCCACCTGCGGCACGCCGCGCGCCTCGACGATGTTCTCGATCACGGCGCGGTACTCACGCGCCAACTCGCGAGCGCGCGCCGTGGGCTCGGACTCGTCCACGGACTCGGCCTGCACCCACACGGCCTCGCCGGTGCCGGGCACGCCCACCCCGACGACGGCGCGCGCGAGCCCGCGGATCACGAGGGCCTCGACCCCACCGCGCGTCTGACCCAGCTCCTCGATCTTGGCGACCGTGCCCACGCGGGCGTAGCGACCGTCGACCTTGGGCACGAGCAGCAGCACGGCGTCGTCGGTGCTCGCCGCCGCCTCCGCGGCGGCGTGCGCCTCGTCGGTCTCGAGGGTGAGCGTCACGACCATGCCGGGTAGCACGACGCCGGTGGTCAAGGGAAGGAGCGGAAGGACCTGTTGGTCGATCTCAGGCTGGTCGATCTCTGGCTGGTCGAACTCAGGGGTCTCGATCTCGGGCATCTCGTTCTCCGTGATCCGCGAAGGAAGCGGCCGGAGCCGCCTTGCAGGTGCAAGAACGACCCGCACCCCGAAGCTATTCCCGAGTTGTAATCAGCATTACGTCGTCATCGGCGGGCTCCCCCACAGCCTTCGCCTCGCCCCGTTCCGGCTCCACGCGCTCGGCCTCCACACGGACCCGGTCGAGCGCCGCGTCGTTGAGGCAGCCGAGGAAGCGGCGCTCGTCGCCATCACCGGGGCTCGGGCTGAGCCGCATCACGATGGCCGCCGGTCCCTCGACGAGCTCGATCTCGGTGTGCTCGTCGACCAGCGCCCGACACGACGTCGTGAGGGTCTCGGTCACCCCGAGAGGATCGCCCACGGCGCCACGGAACTCGACCGACAGGGCGTAGGTGGTCGTCGTTCCGGGGAGGCCGGGCCTGTCGGCCTCATACCGCGTGAGCCCGGCGAGCACGAGCACGGCCGCCGCGAGCACGATGAGGATCGACACCCCGGCCGTCACGATCTTCAGGCGATCCCGCCGTTCACTCGCGCGAGCGTCCGCGCCAGGACGCGTGTGCACGACGCCGGACGATCCGCCGACGAGCGCGAAGCGCCGCTCGACGGCGCGATCGCTCTCCCACGTGCCCGAGAGCGCGGCCATCCGTTCCACGACGTAGGCGATCGCCGAGAGGATCACACCGATGCCCAGCAGCACCGGCACGAAGACCCCGAGGCCGTCGGGCTCTAGCCACGCGAACGGGTGCGGGCGCTCAACGGCCGCACCCGCCGTCCGCTCGCCCCGGGGCTCTCCCCGCGACGCATCGACGTCGTCGAGCCGCCGCTCGATGCGGTCGAACCGACGCATCAACGTGCCGGTGGCGAGCGCGACCTCCGCCGCGACGAAGAACAGTCCGCTGATCAGGGCTCGGTTCCATTCCCACCGGTACAGGTACACGAGCAGATACGTGCCCGATGTGACGAGCACCGCGAGGCCGAGCAGCCGGACGGCCATGGAGAGGAGCCGGCGGATCGTCATGGGCCGGCCCCCTCATCGTCGACCCGCGCGACCTCACCGATGAGGCCGTCCACGACCACGCGCGAGCCCTCCGGGAACCGTCGCCGGGCACCGGCGACGGCGACGACCGTGGGCACGCCCATCTCCCTCGCGAGGATCGCGAGGTGCGAGAGGGCGCTGCCCGTCTCCGAGACCAGCCCGGCGAGCCCCGGGAGCTTCGTGGCCAGCGCCGGCGCCAGCACGTCGACCACGAGCACGTCGCCGGGCCCGGCGCACTCGGGGGACCGCACCGCGCCGCTCCCACGCCCGCCGCCGGCCGGCACGCCGCGGTCGCCGCAGCCACGATCGGGCTCAGGCACCACCGCGCCGCCCGGCGTCAGCCGGAACGACCCCGGCAGCGGCGGACCCGGACGTGCCGAGGCACGGGCTGCGAGGTCCCCCGGGACCGGGCCCCCGCGGACGACCGGGGCCACCTCCTCACGACGAAGGAACCTGACGTCTCCTGCTTCCCGCAGCCGTCCGGAACGCTCGAGCCGGCATCCGAGCGTCCACGCCACGCGGGCCGCGAGCTCGTCGACCCACCGCGCTCGCACCCGCAGGGCCTCGCGCGCCCCGATCGCCGAGAGAGGAAGGGTCGCCGAGCGACCGTGTCCCCGCGTCACCACGTCGGGCAACTCCGGCACGGCCGCGATCCTGGGCGGTGCCAGCGCGAGGGTGACCGGTGCCTCCGCCACGACCTCCTCGTCCGGCTGCCCTCGCGCCCGGCAGGTCGAGAGGACGTCGATCGCGAGCGCCGCCGCGCCAGGCCGGTGCTCCTCGGCGGGCAGCAGCATCCCGGCGAGCACCTGATGCCCGTGGAGGCCCCGGAGGCGCTCGGCGGCATCATCGAGCAGGGCGAGCAGCGCCTCGTCGCCGAGCGTGCTGAAGGCGGGGATGCACGCGAGCCATTCGTCGGTCCGCTCGAGCAGCGCCGCGGCCTCCTCCGGCATCGCGAGGCGCAACCTCCCCGTGTGCCACGCGGCGGCGAGTCGCCGCGCGCCGCGGCGAGGGTCTATCGCGCGCCACACCGCGTGCCGCCTCGGTGCGAACCCGAGCAGCTCGAGGTCGGCAGCCACACGCCCTCCGATCGTGAGGGCGATGGGCGACGCCTCGATCCGCGCGGACGACACCGCGCCGACCGCTCGGAGCGCGCCGACGATGCCTTCGCGCAGGGGGTCGAGGAACAGCGCCTCCTCGAGCGAGGCGAGCGGCTGCGGGAAGGTCTCCCCGATCGGTCCCGGACCCAGGACGGGCCCGGTCGCCCCGGTCGCCTCCCCGACGGCGGTCACCGGCCGGCTCTGCAGGAGCCACAGGTGATGCGTGCGGTCGACGGCCCACTCGATGTCCTGCGGAGTTCCGAAGACCCGTTCGGCCCGCCGGGTGAGCGCGGCGAGCCGGAACACGTCCATGCGGGTGGGCCGCGCATCGCCACGGCCGGCTCCCGGACGACGCAGGCCCAGGCCGGAGCGACGGATCGCGATGTGGCAGGCCGACACGACACCGTCGACCAGCGACTTCGGCGAGCCGCGCACGCTCTCCACGACGAAGCGCCGCCGATCGCCGGTGACCGGATCGACCCCGAACACCACCCCACCTCGCACAGGGTCGAGCATCGGCTGCACGAGCACAGCCATCGGAGCCTCGATCCCCGGGAGGCTCGAGGCCGAGTCCCGGACCTCGCGCACGGCGTCGATGAACGCCCCCCACCCATGCACCCCGACCACGGTCCGGAAGCGCCCCGCCATCGATGATGCGTCGGCATCCTCGACCGTCGAGGACGATCGCACGATGAGGGGCGTGCCCTCGGACGAGAGCCGGCGCCACGCATCCTCGAGGGCCTCGAGGTCGCGATCGACGTCCGCGGACGTTGCGATCACGAACCCCGGGAGCACGGGGAAGCCGGCCGCCGCGGCACGAGCGAGGGCCGACGCCTTCGCGCCGGTCATCGCCGGATCGAGCGCGCGAGGGTCGCCGAGCTCGACGACGGCCGCGCGCGACTCGCTGCGCTGGATCACGTTCGCGGCACGCACCATGTGCCCCCGCTCGAGAGCCTCTTCGTCACCATCGTGGCGGCTCCGAGCCCGCGCGCGTCGTGCCACGCGTCCTCACGTGGAAGGGACGTTCGGCGTGAGTGGGCGCGGCGCCCCGGCGCACGATAGAGATGGAGGGCCGGATGCACGCGCACACGAGCGCATCGGGCGTGCCGAGTCGCGGCGCGCTGACGTGGATGTCACGACGTCCCTGGTGGCTCTGGGTCGTCGTGGTCCTCGTCGGCGCGACCGCCGCGGTCGGCCTCTACTACCGCCACCAGATCGTCTCGTTGGCGACCCACCGCAAGGGCCCGCCACCCTCGACGGCGGCGGTCGTTCCGTTCCCCGCCGGCGGGCGACCCGACGTCCGCATCGCAGCGGTGGGTGACGTCGGCGAGGGCGAGGAGGAGGAATGGAACACGGCGCGCGCGATGACGATGCTCGAGCGAGGGAATCCTGCGTACGACGCGCTCCTGCTGCTCGGCGACAACGTCTACCCGAGCGGTGACCCCGAGCGGCTGCCGGACACCGTCTTCCGCCCGTTCGGCGACCTGCTCGACCGAGGCACGGTCTTCGACGCGATCCTCGGCAACCACGACGTCGCCGGAGGGTGGGGTGACGAGCAGATCGCCGCCCTGGGCATGCCGGGGCGGTGGTGGACCGACGCGATCGGCGACGTGCGACTGATCGGTCTCGACGCCTACTCGCTCGGGGATCGCGAGCAGATGGCGTTCCTCGAGCGCACCCTCGACGAGGCGACCGAGCCGTGGACGATCGTGGCGATCCACGAGTCGCCGTACTCGGCCGGCTACCAGGGCTCCAACCTCGAGGTGCGCGATCGCTACGCGCCGGTGTTCGCCCGCGAAGGCGTGCAGCTCGTGCTCTCGGGCCACGACCACGACTACCAGCGCAGCCGGCCGATCGACGGTGTGACCTACATCGTCAGCGGCGCCGGCGGGCTCACGAGAGGGACCGGCGAGGAGTGGTTCACCGAGGTTTCGTGGTCGGTGCTGCACTTCCTCGACATCAACGTGTTCCCCGACCATCTGCTGGTGCGGGCGATCGACCAGGAGGGGCGATCCTTCGACGAGGTCGAGATCCCCGTCGAGACCCCGTACGGTCAGTCCTCGGCCACGACCGGCAGCCCCGCTGCCCGCCACGCCGTCATACCGCCGATGACCGTGAGCGCCTCGCGCCCGTGGGCCACCAGCAGGCTCGCCGCGACCGACGAGCGGAACCCGCTCCCGCAGATCACCGCCATCGGACGGTCGCCCGCGACCTCCTCGAGACGCGCCGGGAGCTCGCCGGCGGTGAGGAACGTCGCGTCGGCCGCGTGGCCCTCGCGCCACTCCCCCGGCTGACGCACGTCGAGCAGCTCGACCTCGTTGCGGGCGGCACCCTCGCGCGCCTCCCGCACCGAGAGTTGCGCCAGGGTGGCGATCGGCTCGCCCGAGGTCCGCCAGGCCCCCATGCCGCCGCCGAGCCATCCGACCGGCGGGGCGTAGCCGGTACGCAAGAGCTGCCACGTCGCCTCCCACAGGTCGTCGGCGCGATCGAGCACGAGCACGACGTCGGCGCCTTCGGGGACGACCGTGCCCGCCCACGTGGAGAACGACGTGCCGAGCCCCACGTTCAGGGCGCCCGGCACGTGCCCCCCGGCGAACGACTCCGGCTGCCGCGCGTCGAGCACGACGGCTCCCCCCGCCCGCAGCTTGGTCACCTGCTCGACGTCGAGCGCGGGCGGCTCGGCGAGCGTGCCGAGCAGCGCGGGACCGCCCATGTTCTGGCCGCGCATGCGCTTCCAGTAGGGAGGAACCGCCGGCAGGTCCTGCAGGTCCATGCACTCGCGCACGAACACGTCCTCGCTCATGAGCCGACGCAGCATCGGGTTCGTGCGCCGCTCGTAGCCGACGGTGGTCGACAGCCGCGAGCCGATGTTGCCCCCGCAGAGCGAGCCCGCCACGTGCGTCGGGAAGACCTCGACGTGGTCGGGCAGCTCCAGGATCTTGGTCTGCAGCATCTCGCACATCGCGGCCGCGCTCTCGCGCGTCTGCTCGGCGCCGCCGAGCAGGTCCGGCCGGGCCACGTCCCCGACGAGCAACGCTCCGCCCGAGAGCAGCAGCGCCGGATCTTCGCCGACCGCGCGGTCGTGCACGAGCAGGCTCACGTGCTCGGGGGTGTGACCGGGCGTGTGGAGCGCCTCGAACGCCACGTCGCCCATCTCCACGACCTCGCCGTCACGCACGGGGCGATGGTCGTAGCCGTACGCACCGAGGGCCGACGCCAACACCGTGATGCCGGGGGCGCGCGCGACGACCTCGGAGATGCCCGACAGATAGTCGTTGTGGCCGTGGGTGTCGATCGCGTACGCGACACGGAACCCGTGCGCCCGAGCGGCTTCGAAGTAGGCGCGCACGTCGCGTTGCGGGTCGAGCACCAGAGCATCGCCCGTGTCCTCGTCGCCGACCAGATACGACGCGTGGCCGAGGCTCTCGAGGTGGAACTGCTCCAGGTACATCAGGCGACCCTTCCCGGACGGCCGGTCTCGGTCGCGATCGGCAGCCCGTGGCGCTCCCACGCGACCATACCTCCGGAGACGTTGACCACGTCGAGGCCGTGCGTGCGCAGGAACCTCGTCGCCGCCGCGCTGCGGTTGCCACTGCGGCAGATCACCGCCACGGGTCGGCTCTGGTCGATCTCGCCGAACCTCGCCGGGAGGCTCGCGAGCGGAAGGTGCGTCGCCCCCGACACGTGGCCTTCCTGCCACTCGTGGTGATCGCGAACGTCGAGCAGGGTCATCGCATCGGCCCGTTCGTGCACGGCTGCCGGGTCGATCTCGTGTCGTCCGAACATCGTCGTCGTCCTTTCCATGTCGATCAGATCCTCACACCGTCGCCACGTCGACGAGGGTCACCACACCGATCACCATCACGAACACCGCGAACGCGCGCCCCAGCGTGCCGGAGCTCAGCCGCGAAGCGACGCACTGACCGCCGATCGCACCCAACACACCGCCGGCCGCGAAGACCAGCGCCACCGGCAGGTCGATCGAACCCAGGCCGAGGTGGGCCACCAGGCCCGCGAACGCGTTCACCGCGATCACGACGAGCGAGGTCCCGATCGCCACGGGGGTCGGCAGTTCGAGCACCAGCGCCATGACGGGCACCGCGAGGAACCCGCCACCCACGCCGAAGAGCCCGGTCAGCACACCGAGCCCGAACCCCGCCGCGAGCACCTTGGGGACGCGATCGGCCGTCACGCGGTCGCGGGTGGCGTCCGCGGCGGCGGCCGACATCTCGGGCTCCGGCCGGCCCGCCCGGCGCCACATGCCGATCGAGGCCACGACCATCACGACGGCGAACCCTCCCAGCACGAGGCCCTCGTCGAGGCGATGGTTCACCCATGCCCCCGCGAACGAGCCGACGATGCCCGCCGACGCGAAGACGGCGGCCGTGCGGAACCAGACGGTGCCCGCGCGCACGTGGGCGGCCGCCGCGCCGGCCGCGGTGAGCCCCACGACCAGCAGCGAGGTGGGGATCGCCTGGCGCACGGGCAAGCCCAGGCCGTACACGAGCGCGGGCACCGCCAGGATCGACCCCCCGCCGCCGAGTGCCCCGAGCGCGCCGCCGATCGCGAGGCCGAACAGCGCAGCCAGGGCCAGGTCGTCCATCGAGGCTCAGGCCAGCTGCAGGAACAGGCGCTGCAGCTCCTCGGGGTCGTACCCCTCGGCCGCGGCCGACTCCTCGTCGCGCAGGCACGCGGTGAGGTTCGCCACGAGGTAGCGGGCCCCCGCTCGCTCGAGCGCGCGGGTCGCGGCGGCGAACTGCCTCACGACGTCGCGGCAGTCGCGGCCGTCTTCGATCATCGTCGCCAGGCCGTCCACCTGTCCCTGCACGCGGTGCAGGCGGTTCACGACCTCGCGGAGTTCGGTGGCATCCACGTTCATCGGGGCTCCCTTCCCAGGCTCACGAAGGGCACAACCCTATACCCCCAGGGGTATATTCCCCTCTCTGCGGTGACAGCGTCTCATCGCTCACCGAGCTGATGCTCGGCGCCGAGATCTTCGACATCGCGGCGAGTGGGCCGAGGGGTTCCGATTCGACGAGGACGACTTCCAGGTCGACGCGATCGACGAGGTGGGGCCGGCCGGGCACTTCCTCGACCAGGAGCACACGCTGCTCAACATGCGCGAGTTCTGGCGGGAGACGTTCGGGAGCTGCTCGCGACGCACGAGCCGGTCCCGCTGCCCGAGGGCATGGAAGCCGAGCTCGACGCGATCATGGAGACCTACGGGGCGCAGTCGCTCGCCGAAGCCCGCTGACCAACCACGATGAGTTCTAAGCTCGTCGTCCGTCCTACGGGGTGAGGACCACGAAGGAGGATCGATGCGCGAGGACACGGCGGGCCCGGCGGCAACGCGGGGCAAGGAATCGCAATCCCAGGAAGGGAGGGGCACCCCCCCTGTCCCTCAGCCTCGATAGGGTTGTCGGCTATGTCCTCTCCCATCATCCGGACCGAGCAGCTCGTCAAGCACTTCGGCGAGGTCCAGGCCCTCAAGGGCGTCGATCTCGAGGTGCAGAAGGGCACCGTGCTCGGCATGCTCGGCCCCAACGGGGCCGGCAAGACGACGGCGGTGCGCATCCTGACGACCTTGCTCGCGCCCACAAGCGGCCGGGCGGAGGTGGACGGGCTCGACGTGGTGCGCGACGCCGAGGAGCTCCGGTTCCGCATCGGGCTCGCCGGACAGAGCGCCGCGGTCGACGAGAACCTGACCGGGCTCGAGAACCTCGAGCTCGTCGGGCGCCTCTATCACCTGCCCAAGGCTGAGGCGCGACGCCGTGGCGGCGAGGTGCTCGAGCGATTCGGCCTGTCCGATGCCGCCGACCGCCCCACGAAGACCTACTCGGGCGGCATGCGACGCCGCCTCGACCTGGCAGCGAGCCTCGTCGGGCGGCCCGACATCCTCTTCCTCGACGAGCCCACGACCGGGCTCGACCCGCGCAGCCGTATCGACGTGTGGGACTTCGTCCGCGAGCTGCAGGCCGACGGCACGACCCTGCTGCTCACGACGCAGTACCTCGAGGAGGCCGACCAGCTCGCCGATCGCATCGCGGTCATCGACGAGGGGACCGTCATCGCCGAGGGCACGTCCGATGAGCTGAAGGACCAGATCGGTGGCGAGGTGCTCGAGCTGCACGTCGACGATGCCAGCCATCTGGCCCGCGTGGCCGAGGCGCTCAACGGTGTCGGGGCGGGTGCGCCCTCCGTCGACGCCGAGGCCCGACTGGTTCGCATCCCGGTGGGCAGCGATGGTTTCGACGCCTTGCGAGACAGCGTGCGCCTGCTCGACGAGGGGAAGATCTGGGTGGTCGACATCGCACTGCACCGCCCGACCCTGGACGACGTGTTCCTCTCGCTCACGGGCCGCGTCGCCGAGGACGGCTCCGAGTCCGGGGCCGAACCGGCGGATCGCAGACGAGGTAAGGGTCGGAAAGGCAAGGAGGAGGAGCACGCATGAGCGCGGTCGCACAGACGCCCCTCGACCGACGGGCTCCCTCGAGCATCGGCGGGCGCATGAGCCTGGCGTTCACCGACGGGCTGCTCGTCGCACGGCGGAACCTGGTCACCCTCACCCGGGTGCCGACCGTCTTCATCTTCGAGCTGGTGCAGCCCGTGATGTTCGTGCTGCTCTTCCGGTTCATCTACGCGGATCAGTTCCGGTTCCTGCCGGAGGGACTCGACTACGTGCAGTTCCTGATGCCGGGCATCTTCGTGCAGAACGCGATCTTCGGCGCGACGACGACGGCGGTCGGGCTCGCGGAGGACCTGAAGACCGGCATCATCGATCGGTTCCGATCGCTGCCGATGGCGCGGTCGGCGGTGCTCGCCGGGCGCACGACATCCGACCTCGCGAAGAACCTGCTGCTGGTGCTGATCGTGATCGTGATCGGGTACCTCGTGGGGTTCCGGTTCGAGAACGGGTTCCTCTCCGCGGTGGGCGTGGTGCTGCTCGTTCTCGCGGTCGGATTCGCGTGGTCGTGGGTGTTCGCGTGCCTGGGACTGGCCCTGAAGCAGGTCGAGGCCGTGCAGGCGGCGTCGTTCACGCTGGTCTTCCCCGTCGTGTTCGTGAGCTCGGCGTTCGCGCCGGTCGAAGGCATGGTCGAATGGCTGCAGCCGATCGCTCGCGCCAACCCCGTGTCGATCTGGTGCAACCTCGCGAGGTACCTGTCGAACGGTCCGATCGGCATCACCGACCCGATCACGAACGTGCCCGTCGACACGTTCGAGAACCTGCTCGTCAAGTCGGTCGTGTGGATCGCGATCATCCTGGCGATCGCGGCGCCCATCGCCATCCGGTTGTACCGCAAGCTCGACTGAGGCTCGGAACACCACCGAGCGTCCCGGCGTTGCGGAAACCTGAGCCGCGCATCGAGTGAGGAGTGCCCGTGGGTCTATTCGGTTTCGAAGGTGACGACGCGCGCGAGAAGGTCATCGTGCTGCTCACGATGTGCTTCGCGCTGGCGATGGTGATGATCGACAACACCGTCGTCAACGTGGCGCTGCCGACGCTCAACCAGGAGCTCGGCGCGAGCATCAGCGACCTGCAGTGGATCGTCGACAGCTACGTGCTGGTCTTCGCCTCCCTGCTGTTGACCGGCGGCATCCTCGGCGACCGCTACGGGCGCAAGCGCATGTTCCTGGCCGGCCTCGCGATCTTCACGGCGTCCTCGCTCGCCTGCGGGCTGGCCGACAGCAGCATGCAGCTGATCGCCGCGCGCGCCGCGCAGGGCGTCGGCGCCGCACTGCTGATGCCAGGCACGCTCTCCATCCTCACGGTGACGTTCCCACCGCAGGAGCGGGCCAAGGCGATCGGGCTGTGGGCCGGTGTCTCGGGGCTTGCCCTCGCGCTGGGGCCGACCCTCGGCGGCTACATGGTCGAGCACCTCGGCTGGGAGTCGGTGTTCTTCTTGAACGTGCCGGTCGGCATCGTCGCGTACGCGGTGGCGGTGCGAACGGTCCGGGAATCACGCTCGGACGAGGCTCGCAGCCTCGACCTCGTGGGGCTGGCGCTCGGCACCGGGGCGTTGTTCGCGCTCACGTACTCCCTCATCGAAGCGAACCAGCGCGGGTGGGACGACCCGCTGATCGTCGCCGGGCTCGTCGTCGGCGCGCTGCTCGTGGGCGCGTTCCTCGTGTGGGAGGGCCGCAACCCGCACGCGATGATGCCGCTCTCGTACTTCCGCATCCCGGCGTTCACGGCCGGCAACATCGTGGCGTTCTCCGTATCGCTCGGCATGTTCGCCACGTTCTTCTTCCTGAGCCTCTTCATGCAGAGCCCGTTCCTGCGCGGGTACACGGCGTTCGAGACGGGCCTGCGGTTCCTGCCGATGACGCTGATGATCGTCGTAACGGCGCCCAACGCCGGCCGCTACGCGTCGAAGCACGGCTCGAGGGCGCCGATGACGTACGGGCTGATCCTGGCCGGCGGCGGCCTGTTGGCGCTCTCGCGTCTCACCCCCGACACGCCGTACTGGGTCATGGGCGTGCTCTTCGCGATCATGGGCCACGGCATGGGCTCGACGATGGCGCCCATGACGGCCGCGGTGATGAACGCCGTGGGACCCCAGCGGGCCGGGCTCGGCTCCGCGACGACGAACACGAGCCGAGAGGTCGGTGGTGTCTTCGGCATCGCGCTGCTCGGCACGATCCTGTTCACCCGACTGGAAGCCGTGCTGGCACCGAGCATCGCCGATCTCGGCCTCTCGCCGGCGCAGCAGGAGGCGATCACGGCCGCCGCCGGCCACGGCCAGCTCGACGTCGGCGCGCTCGGACTGAACCCGGAGCAGGCTGCGGCGGTGGGCCAGGCGTTCGGTGACGCGTTCCTGAGCGGGTTCCGCTTCGCGCTCGTCGTCGCCGGTCTCGCGCTGCTCACGGCGGCGCTCATCGCGAACCGCTTCATCCCGGGGCGCGACGCCGCGTTCGTCAGGGCACCGGGCGAGGCGCCCGTCGCCGTGGAGGCGTGAGAGTCGGGCGTCGAGCGCACCGGCGCCTGGTCTGACAGCATCCCGCCATGGAGCTGACGCTTCGCATCATCTCGGTCCTCATCGGGGTTGGCCTGGTGGTCGCGGCGGTGACGTCGGCGGTCAAGACCGTCGTGATCCCTCGACATGCGTCGTCGGCGATCACGCGAACCGTCTTCACGGTGCTCAAACGCGCGTACGACCTGGTCACCCCGGCATCGATGTCGTTCGAGCGCCGTGACCGCGTGCTCGCCACGTACGCCCCGCTCGGCATGCTGGGCCTGCTCGTGGCGTGGATCGGCCTGACTTTCCTGGGCTACGCCGCGATCTTCTGGGGGCTCGACGGCGGCACGAGCGCGACGGTGGCGATCGAGCTCTCCGGGTCGTCGCTGCTCACGCTCGGGTTCCTGCGGCCTTCCACGTTCTGGCTGATGATGGTGTCCTTCACCGAGGCCGCGATCGGCCTGTTCCTGCTCGCCCTGTTGATCACCTACCTTCCCAGCATCAACGGCGCGTTCTCACGCCGCGAGCAGGGGGTGACCGCGCTCTCGGTGCGCGCCGGCGAGCCGCCCTCGGGCGTGGAGATGGTGCTTCGCTTCTGGCGACTCGAGCGTATGTCCGAGCTGCACGAGGTCTGGGTCGAGTGGGAGCGCTGGTTCGTCGACGTCGAGGAGACGCACACGTCGTTCTCGGCGCTCACGTTCTTCCGCTCACCGCAGACCGACCACTCGTGGGTGACGGCGGCGGGCGCGGTGCTCGACGCGGCGGCGCTGACGACCTCGACGATCGACGTCCCCCACGACGTCCAGGCCGACATCTGCATCCGGGCGGGATACCTGTCGCTTCGGCGCATCGCCGAGGGGTTCGGCATCCAGTTCGACCGGGAGCCCGCAGCCGGCGATGCGATCTCGATCACGAGGCAGGAATGGGAAGACGCGATCGACGACCTGGCCGCCGACGGGGTGGCGATCCGGGCCGACCGCGACCGGGCCTGGCGGGACTTCGCCGGGTGGCGGGTGAACTACGACACGGTGCTGCTCGAGCTCGCCGACCTCACCGACGCGCCGTACGCGATGTGGTCGTCGGACCGGGGCGTGCTGCACCCAGCTACGCGCCGGGCTTGAAGACCATGTCGAGCACGACCAGGACGAGCACGGCGTAGTCGACGCGCGACACCGTGACCAGGCGATCGCGCATCGCGGTCACGCCTGGGTCGTCGACGCCCTTCTCCTCGGCGAGCCTCGCGATCTTGCCGCCGGTCGGACCGAGGAAGAGCGAGCCCGTGAGGGCGGTCGCCACGATGCCGATCAGCGCGAGCGTGATCCAGAGCTCGAAGGCATAGGGGCCGTACCAGACCATCGCGATGCCCGAGAGCAGCACGATGACCGACGCCGGCATGAACAACCGCTGCCCGATGTGCTCGGCGTCCTTGCCCAGCTGTAGGAACCCGGCGTTGTCGTTCGCCCGCTTGAACTGCGCGATCTTCACCTGGAAGAAGAACGCACCTCCCACCCAGACGATCGCCGCGAAGACGTGCACGAAGACGATCGCCTTGTACAGGGTCGTGTTGAACGCGAGCAGTTCCATCGCCGAGCACCCTCCCGTGTCGGACCGGCTGCGGGACGATACCGCCGGGGCGGCGTCGGGGGAAGCACGTCAGGGGGTCGGATCTCGCGCGTCGTATCGCCAGAAGCCGGGCGCGAACCACCGCAGGATGCCCACGCCGACGATCGTGAGCAACCCGCCCGACACGATCGAGAACGGCACGCTCGTGAGCGAGGCCACCGCGCCCGATTCCACGTTGCCGAGGGAGGGCCCGGTCGCCCACACGGCCATGCCGATGCCGTCGAGCCGTCCGCGGAGGCGATCCTCCACGGCCGTCTGCAGGATCGTGGAGCGGTAGATACCGCTCACCATGTCGCCGGCGCCCGCCACCGTGAGCATCGCGAGGGAGAGCCAGAGCACGTCTGAGAACCCGAAGACGACGATCGCGAGGCCCCATACGGCGACCGCGATCAGGATCGCGCGACCTTGACGACGCACGTGCTTGGCACGTCCGGAGAGCATCGTCGCGAGGAACGAGCCGACGGCCGGTGCGGCGTAGAGCAGGCCAAGCACGAACGGCCCCTCGCCGAGCCGGTCCGCGACCGCCGGGAACAGCGCGATCGGGAACCCGAAGACCATCGCGTTCAGGTCCACCAGGAACACGGTCTGCAACGTGCGTTTGCCCTTCAGGAACCGGAAGCCGTCTTTGATCGCTTCCCAGCTCACCTCGTTCTCCTCGTCGCTGGGCGGCGACGGGTGCATGCGCGCGATCTGCACGATCACGAAGAGGAACGTGAACGCGTCGAACACGAACGCCCCGCTCGGCGAGATCGTGGCGAGCAACACGCCCGCGACGACCGGGCCGAGCATCGATCCGAACGTGCCGAAACCCGCCTCGAGCGCCTTCACCGAGGGCAGCAGATCAGGGTCGACGAGCCGCGCCGGCCACGTGTCGAGGGCGGGTCGGTTGAACGTGTAGAGCCCGGCCGAGACGAACGCGAACGCGTACAGCGGCCACAGCAGCGGCTCGTCGAGGAACGCGTTCACCGCCATGAACGCCGACATCACGACGAGGATCAGGTGGGTCACGATCGTGAGCCGCCGTCGCTCGAGCGCGTCGGCGAACGCCCCTCCGACGATCGGGAACACGAAGACCGGCACCAGCTCCACGAGCCCGATCAGCCCGACCGCGAGCGTCGAGCCCGTGATGTCGTACACCTGGAACGGCACGACCACCGCCACGATCTCGTCCCCGAAGTCCGAGACCGAGCGGCCGATGAAGAGCTTCCGGAAGTCCGGCGACACCTTGAGCGGGGTGACGTCGACCAGGTGCCCCCGAGCGCGCGCGAGGAAGCCCTTGGGCTGCGGGTCGTGCGGTGGTGATCCGAGGTGGTCGGCCATGACGGCCGCCCACGCTACCGGCTCGCGCCGGGTTCAGTGGTGCCGGGCGTACCGGACGAGCTCGCGGAACCGTTCGTGGGTTCAGGCGTCGAGACTCTCCGCAGGCCCCGTCGAATCGGGAAGTGCCATCGTCGCGTTGCCGAGCGACGAGCCCGTACCGGCCACCGATGGTGAGTTCGAGGTTCTCCCCGGCCCCCACGCCGGGTGCGGCCTTCCAGAACCGGACCCGCGCGATGCGAGGCCCGTACCCGACGGGATGCTCCACGACCTCGACGCGCGCGATCGTGTCGCCACCTCGGGGATCGCCACCGAGGTCGCGATGGCCGACCACGCGGCCGAGGATCAGCAACGGGAACCGGGGCTCCCCGGTCGTGTCGGCATCGATCATCTCCCGCAAGGCGAGCGCATCAGGGTCCTCCGCACAGGCGGCGACGGCGGGCGGAGCCGCCCACACGCCAATTCCCGCCACGAGGAGCAACCGGGACGATCACGGCGATGAGCGGGCGTCGTCGCATCGTCGAACGGCACCTCATCGGAGCAAGCGGCTCATCCGGCGATCGGCGAGCACCTTCCCGCCCGTCTGACAGTCGGGGCAGTACGTCACCTCGTGCGACTCGTAGCTCACGCGTCGCAGGTCGGCGCCGCACACCGGGCATGGCTCCCCCGACCGGTTGTGCACGGTGAAGTGGTCGCCGATCTTCGTGGGAAGGCCGCCCTGGCGCTTCCGCTCCACTTCGAGCGCCTCGGCCAGGACCGCATGCGTGGCTTCGATCAGCCGTTCCCGCTCGTCATCGGAGAGCTTGGCGAGCGAGGCGTACGGGGAGAGCTTCGCCCGATGCAGGATGTCGTCGCTGTAGCCGCGACCGACGCCGGTCACCGTGCGTTGGTCGCGCAGGATCGTGTGGACGCGACGGGCGTCGTCGCCCGAGCGGATGAGCTCGTCGGCCTCGGGACCCGCCGCTTCCGGGCCGAGCCTGTCGAGCGGGCCGTCGTCCCCTGCCGCGAGCACCCACCAGCCGGCCTTGCGCTCCTTGCCGAACTCCTTCACGAGCACGCTCGGGCGGTCGTGCGCTCGGATCCGCAGCACCGAGCCGCGAGGCTTCGTCGACTTCGGCGGCGCCTCGACGTCGACGCGCCCTCCCTGCGAGAGGTGCACGAGCACCCGCAGGCCGTCGTCGAGCTCGACCACGAGGTACTTCCCCCGGCGGACGACGCGCTCGATCGAGCGGCCCAGCGCCTCCGCCGGCTTCGGCGCGAACGTCTTCAGCGATGAAAACTGCAGCATGTCGAGCGCGTCGAGCGTCGCGCCTGCGAGCACCTCGTCGAGCCGCTCGGCGAGCGCCTGCACCTCCGGCATCTCGGGCATCGCTCGCCCTACGCAGCGAGCTCCGCGGCAGCCTTCGCCACGATCTCGATGCATTCGTCGATGCGGTCGCGGTGCGTGCGGTGCGACACGATGCAGATGCGCAGCACGTAGCGGCCGTGGATCCGCGTCGAGGACAGGAACACGCGTTTCGACGCGTTGATGCGTCGCAGGAACTCCGCCTGGCGTTCGTCGTCCGCGTCATCCGCAAGGCGGAACGCGACAGTGCTCAGCTGCGGCCGCCAGCACACCTCGACGTTCGGGTCGGCCTCGAGGGCCTCGGCGACCACACCGGCGAGGTCGAGCTTCTCCTCGAGCGCCTCGCGGAACGCCGCCACCCCGTGCAGCCGCAGGGGGAACCACACGCGGAGCCCGCGCCAGTCGCGCGAGAGCTCGGCGGAGTACTCGCTGTAGTTCGGCAGCTCCCCGGTCGGCGGCAGGTCCTGCAGGTAGGCGGCCCCCTCGTAGTGCGCGTCCCGCAGCTCCTGCCCGTCGCGCACGACAAGCCCCCCCGTGCCGTACGGCAGGAACATGCCCTTGTGCGGATCGAGGGTCACCGAGTCGCTGCGCTCGATGCCCCGGAACGCCGCGCGCCCGCGCTCGGTGAGCTGGAAGAAGCCGCCGTAGGCGCCGTCGACATGCATCCACAGTCCCTCGTCGGCGGCGATGTCGGCGATCGCGTCGAGAGGATCGATCGCGCCCGTGTTCGTCGTGCCCGCGCTCGGCGCCACGAGGAACGGCCGGAGCCCGGCCGCTCGGTCCTCGCCCACGAGTGCCCGCAACGCCTCGGGGTCCATGCGCAGCTCTGCGTCGGTCGGCACGATGCGCAGGTTCCGCTTCGAGAAGCCGGCGATCGTGGCGGCCTTCGTGACGCTCGCATGCGCCTGCTCACTCACGTAGTACGTACCGTCGAGGAAGTCCTCCCCCAGCTTCGCGTGGCGAGCGGTCACCATCGCCGAGAGGTTCGCCATCGAGCCGCCCGAGAGCAGCAGCCCTTGCGAACCCTCCGGGTAGTCGAAGACGTCGCAGAGCCAGGTGGTGACGTTCTCCTCGATCTGCACGACCGCCGGGCTCGGCTGCCACAGGCCGACGTAGCGGTTCACCCCTTGAGCGAGGAAGTCGGCGAGCGCCGCGGTGTAGAGACCGCCCCCGGGGATGTACGCGAGGTAGCCGGGTCCGGCGTACTCGAACGTGTGCGCGATCGCGCGTTGCGCCTCGTCGAAGAGCGGTTCGAAGTCACCGCCGCGCTCGGGCGGGACCCCACGGAGCTCGCGTGCGAGCTCGACCGCTCCTTCGGTGGCCTCGGCAGGCGCGTCGTCGAGGCCGTGGATGAACCCGATCAGGTACTCGAGCGCGGACTCCCCCATCGCGCGCATCTCGGCCGGAGCGGGATCGAGCGGCAGCATGAGGGCCATCGTAGCGGCGGACGGGTCGCGAGAAGTGGGGCGACTCAGCGCGCCGTGCCAGCAGGGCTCACGTCGTCGAGCAGGGTCTTCGACGCTTCCGCGACCGCCTCGACGGCCCGCTCGAAGGCCTCCTCGTTCTTGCGAGAGGGCTGGCGGTAGCCGCTCACCTTCCGCACGTACTGCAGGGCGGCGGCACGGATGTCGTCCTCGGTCGCCGGCTCGTCGGCGCTGCGCAGGGTTTTGATGCTTCGGCACATGCGTCGCAGCCTACCGAGAGTCGACCCCTATGAGCTATCCGGCGCTCGCCCGCCTCTTCGCGAGTGCGCTGATCGCCTCCATCACCGTGCGATGGGCCAGGATCGCCGTGACCTCGGCGTGGTCGTAAGGCGGTGAGACCTCGACCACATCCATGCCCACCAGGTCGACCTGGCCCACGATCTCGCGCACCGCTCGCAGCAGCTCGCGCGCGAGCATGCCGCCAGACTCGGGCGTGCCGGTCGCCGGCGCCATGCCGGGGTCGACCACGTCGATGTCGACGCTCAGGTAGATGCAGTCGGGGCCGTCGAGCGCCTCGGCGATCGCGTCGGCGATCACCGCCTCGCTGCCACGTTCCTCGATCTCGACCATCGTGTGCCACCGCAGGCCCTGCTCGCGCATCCAGTCCCAGGTCTCCTGCTCGGGCCAGTAGCCGCGCAGCCCGACCTGCACGAAGTTAGGCCCGGCAACCCATCCTTCCTCGATCAGGCGCCGCATCGGCTCGCCGTGGCCGTACAGGTTGCCCCACTGGTCGGCGCCGGTGTCGGCGTGCGCGTCGAAGTGCACGATGCCGACCTTCCGTGGCCACACGGCACGCGCGACGCCCGCCGCGCTCGGATACGTGATCGAGTGGTCGCCGCCGAGCACGATCGGCACGGGACCGGCGTTCGCGACGCGGTACACCTTCTCGTGGATCACCCGCAGCGCGCGCTCGAAGCGTGTCGGCACGATCGGTGCGTCGCCGGCGTCGACCACCGTGAGGTGCTCGTAGGGCTCGACGTCGAGCTGGATCGACCAGGCGTACTCGCGACTCCAGGCCGTGGGCGCCATGCGGATCGCGCGCGGCCCGAACCGGGCCCCGGGCCGCGACGACGTGCCCTCGTCGAGCGGAGCGCCGACGATCGCGACGTCGGCGTTCGCCGCACGCAGGGACTCGTCGTCGGTGGCCCACGGCAGCTTCTCGAACGACCCCCGCCAATCGGAGTAATAGGGCAGGTCGGTGCTCGTGAACTCGCTGAACTCGTCGTCACCGAGCAGCTCGCTGTGCTCCAGGCGGAAGTCGGGTCGGTCGCTCATGTCCGCGAAGCTTCCCACACGAACGCCGCGGACCTCCATCGACTCGTCACACGTGCAGTGCCGCTCGGAGGCTAGGCTCCGCGCTGTGGAACCTGCTCGCCGTGGCGGACGCCCGCGCCGCCTGCTGCCCATCCTGATCGCGGTCGCCATTCCCTGGGTGTGGTTCGGCATCCGCGACGTCGGCGGTCCCGTCGACACCGTGGCGGTCGGCCTCCCGTTGATCGGTGTCGCGGCGGTCGTGGTGGGCGCGATCGTCGGCCTGGCCACGCGGCGTGCATGGCCGGTGCTCGCCGGCACGTCGGTCCTGGTGGTCTGCTCGATCGCGGTGATCTCACCGCGGCTGCCTCGCGCGATCGCCTCTCCCGATCCGGGTGCCCGCCTGGTCGTGGCGAACGTGTGGGACGACAACCCGACCGAGGCGGCCGTACCGGGATCCCTCCTCGCCGGAGATCCCGACGTCGTGGTCGCCGTGGAGATGTCGAACGACGAGTTCTACGAGAGGATGACCGCCCAGGCCACCGCCTCGGGTCTCACCTCGACCGTGGAAGACGGCGAGCTCGGGGCATGGTCGCGATTCCCGCTCAGGGAGCTCGGCGACCTGGGGCTGCCACCCGCACGCGTGATGCGGGTCGGCGTCGATGCGCCCGGGATGCCCTTCGTGCTCTACGTCGTGCATTCCCTGAACCCCCTGCGCGACACGAGCTTCGCCGACCAGCACCTCTTCACCGACGAGCTGCTGGCCGCCGTCGGTCAGGAGGTCCGCCCCGTGGTCGTGACCGGCGACTTCAACATGAGCGACCGGGTGGTGAGCTACCGGGCGATGGACGCCGCTCTCACCGACGCGATGCGGGCCGGCACCGCCGGCCGCACCACCTACGTCGGACGGTGGTGGACGACGCTCCTCCTGCGCATCGACCACGTGTTCGTCGAGCCCGCCTGGTGCGCGCAGGACCCAGGCTCGATCACCGTGCCCGGATCGGATCACCGGGGCGTACGGGTCACCGTCGGACCCTGTCCGTGAACCTCTGCACCCGCGGGCAGACCGATGTCGTTCGGCCGGGCGGCGCGCATTATCGGTGCATGGCTGCCACTCCTGTCGAAGCGGCCCACGGTCACGAGTCCGTGTGGCGCTACCCCCGCCCGCCCGCGTTCGTGCTCGACGAGCGTCACGTCGTCGTGACGTTCGCAGGTGTCACGATTGCCGAGACGACCTCGGCCGTCAGAGTCCTCGAGACGAGTCATCCACCGACCTTCTACCTGCCGCTCGACGACGTGCGCCGCGACGTGCTTCGCACGGCCGAGGGGGCGTCGTTCTGCGAGTGGAAGGGTGCCGCCGCCTACGTGGACGTGGTGGTGGGCGATCTGGTGGCGTGGCACGCCGGTTGGTACTACCGGGATCCGAGCCTCGCGTACCAGGCACTGCGCGGCCACCTCGCGTTCTACGCGGGCAGGGTCGAGCGCTGCACGGTCGACGGCATCGCGGTGACGCCCCAGCCCGGCGGCTTCTACGGGGGCTGGATCACGCCCGATGTCGCCGGTCCCTTCAAGGGGGAGCCGGGCACCGGGAGTTGGTGAGAACCGCGCAGGCCGGGGACGAGCCCCTGCCCTCGCGATCGTCGACGCGCTAGAGGATGCCCGCGCCCGTCAGGTACTCCTCGGCGACGTCGGACACGTCGCGCTTGTCGTTCAGGATCTGCCCCACCATCTCGCGCATGTTCTCGTCGGTCAGCGTCGTCGTGACGGTGTCGAGCAGCGCGCCGAGCTCGTCGCTCGCGACCTCCTCGCGCACGACCGGGATGAAGTTCCCGTTCGCCTGCAGGTTCTCGTTGTCGGTGAGCACCACGTAGCCCTTGTCCTGGATCGTCGGATCGAGCGAGAACAACACGCCGACGTCGACCGCGCCGCTGTCGAGCGCGGCGACCGTCTTCGGCCCGCCGAAGTCGAGCGGGCGGAACTCGCCGAAGGTGATGCCGTAGGTCTCTTCCAGGCCCGGCGTGCAGAAAGACGCCTTCGGGCAATCGGTCGGTCCACCGAGTGTCAGATCGCCGGCGACCGGTGCGAGGCTGCTCATGTCGGTGAGCGAGTTCGCCTCGGCGGTCTCCGGGGTCACCACGAATACGTTCGTGCTGTTGGCCGGCGAGATGGCATACGTCACCAGCCCCTCGGGCTCGAGCGCCGCGGTGAGCGCGTCGGCCACCGCTTGCGGATCGCCGTTCGTCGTCGCGGTCTCGTCGTACAGCGGCAGATCGAACCCCGTGTACTCGGGCTTCAGGTCGATCTCACCAGCGGCGAGCGCCTCGTTGCTGACCTCCCGGTCGAGCAGGTCGAGTTCCCGGGTGACGGTGTAGCCGTCGGCTTCCAGGACCTGCGCATACATCTCGGCGACGACCTGGTTCTCGGCGAAATCGCCGGACACGCCGACGACGATCTCGCCCTTGGGCTCTGAGCTCGGCGAGTCGCCGTCGCCCGTGTCGTCCCCACCCGAGTCCCCGCACGCGGCCACCAGCAACGACAGCGCGAGGAGGCCCGCCCCGAGGACGAACATGCGGTGCTTCCGCATGGGTATCCCTCCATCCAGTCATGGGGTGTCCATCTCCCCGACGGTGGACATCCGAGCACCGTATCAAGTGGCGCGCTCGTTCCTGCTCGCGATGCGGTGCAGTCACGGCAAGGAACCGACCGTTACAACGGGGCCTTCCCCGACCCGGAGCTCAGCGTCGGTGACGTGGCCTTGGCGAGCAGCGAGAACGCCAGATCGGTGAGCAACGAGAGCACCGCCACGAGGATCGCCCCGGCCACGATCTTGTCGTTCTCCCGCAGCGCGAACCCGTCGACGATGTAGCGGCCTAGCCCCCCGCCGGCGATGAGCGCGGCGAGGCCGGCGGTCGCAACGATCTGCACGGCGGCGAGCCGCAGCCCGGTCATGATCAACGGCATCGCCATCGGCACCTCGAGCCTCCAGAGCACCTGCCGTCCACTCATGCCCATGCCCCTCGCGGCCTCGACCGTGTCGGGATCCACCTGCTGGATGCCCACGTACGTGTTGATCAGGATCACCGGGATCCCCAGCAGCGTGAGGGCCACGATCGTGGGCAGGAACCCGAACGCGAGCGACGGGAACTCCTTCACCGCGATCAGGAACATGATGGACAGGATCGCCAGCGATGGGATCGACCGCCCGACGTTGGCGAACTGCACGGTCCAGAACTGCCCGCGCCGGGTGTGGCCGATCCACAGGCCGATCGGCACGGCGATGAGCGACGCGATCACCAGCGCGATCACCGACAGCTGCACGTGCTCCCACACCCGAGCCGGGATGCCGTCGACCCCGGACCAATTCGCCGGGTCGACGAGCCACTGCAGGCCCTCGAGCAGCCCGCTCACGTGGCCACCGCCCGCACGCCCGACGCCCTGGCCCACGGAGTCACGAGCCGCTGCAGACCGAGCAGCAGCAGGTCGGCGGCGAACGCCAGGGCGACGGACAGCACGACGCCAACGAGCAGCGGGGTCCAGAAGAACGTGTTCAGGCCGTCGAGGATGAACTGACCGAACCCGCCCCTGCCGATCAGCGCCGCGATCGTGATCAGCCCGATCGAGCTCACCGTCGCGATGCGCAAGCCCGCGATGATCACCGGCATCGCGAGCGGCACCTCGACGCGCCACAGCAGCTGCCGGCGCGACAGCCCCATGCCGATTGCCGCTTCCTTCACCTCGGGTTCCACGGAGTCGAGGCCCGCGAGCGTGTTGCGGAACAGGATCAGCAGGCTGTACGCGATCAGCGGGACCACGACCGTCGTGAGCGAGAGGCCGGTGATGGGCAGCAGCAGGAAGATGAACGCGAACGCCGGGATCGTGTACAGCACGCCGGAGATCGACGTGATCGGCGACACCGCCCACCGGTGCCGCGAGGCGTAGACGGCCGCCGGGAACGCGATCAGGAACCCGATCACCACGGTCACGATCGTCAGGTAGACGTGCTGCAACCCCCGGCTCACGATCTCGTCCACATGGTCGGAGATCCAGATCCAGCGGATCAGCGGCTCGGTGTCCTGCTGCGAGAGGAACGTCGTGGCGCCGGCGAGGAGGTCGCTCACGCGAGGATCTCCTGCGAGATGCGCTCCAGCGTCAAGACGCCGCGGTAGTGCTGGCCCTCGGTCACCACGACGGCCACCGCCGTCCGCGACGTGACGATCGAATCGAGGGCCTGGCGCAGCGAATCGCGTCCGGTCACGTACGCGCTGAACCTCCTCGGCGTGGCCTCACCCGCCATGACACACCCCTGCAACGCCTGATGGTCGACCCACCCGAGCAGCTCCCCCTCGTCGACCACGCTGACCCATCCGAAGCCGGCGGCATCGATCGCGCGCCGGGCCTCGTCGGCGCCGGCCCCGGGCGCCACCACGGGGCCGGGGTCGACCTGGATGTCGTCGACCTTGATCAGCGCGAGCCGCTTCAGGCCTCGTTCCGCGCCGACGAACTCCCGAACGAAGTCGTTCGCGGGCTCTCGGAGCACGGTCTCCGGCGGCGCGAACTGCTCGAGCACGCCGCCGACGTTGAGGATCGCCATGCGGTCGCTCAGCTTGATCGCCTCGTCGACGTCGTGCGTCACGAACACGATCGTCTTGCGCAACCGATCCTGGATCTCGAGGAACTGGTCCTGCAGCCTCCCCCGCACGATCGGATCCACCGCGGCGAAGGGCTCGTCCATCAGCATCACGGGCGGGTCGGCGGCGAGCGCGCGTGCCACCCCGACGCGCTGGCGCTGGCCCCCTGAGAGCTCCGCCGGATATCGGTCGGGCAACTCGCGGTCGAGGTCGAAGATCTCGAGCAGTTCGTCGACGCGCGCGTCGACCCGTTCGTCGTCCCAGCCCACGAGGTGCGGCACCGTCGCGATGTTCTGCCGGATCGTGCGGTGCGGCAGCAGCCCGGTGTGCTGGATCACGTAGCCGATGCCTCGACGGAGCTGAACCGGGTCCTGCTCGAGCACGTTCGTGCCGTCGAGCACGATGCGGCCACCGGTCGGCTCGATCAGGCGGTTGATCATCTTCAGGGTGGTGGTCTTGCCGCAGCCCGACGGTCCGACGAGGGCGACGGTCTCCCCCTCGTCGATCTCGAGCGTGAGGTCGCCGACGGCCGCCGAGGCCGTTCCCGGGTAGCGCTTCTCGACGTGCTCGAGGGAGATCATCGCTCGCCCGACCCTAGTGAGGGGCGGCGGGAACGTCCACGGCTCCGGTAGCGTGGCCTCGATGGCACGTGAGGCGACGGCGTTCCCCGCACCCGGCACTGAGCTCACGCACATCCTCGTCGTGCGCGACGTGGAAAGGTCCGTCGCGTGGTACCGCGACGTGCTTGGAGCCGAGCTGTTCCGCGAGTACAGCGGCACGTCGGCGGTCTTCCGGTTCGGTGCCGCCTGGCTGTTGCTCGTGACCGGAGGAGGTCCAACCGAGGACAAGCCCGACGTGACGTTCGAGCCGCCCAACGCGACCCGTGCGAGCCATTCCGTGACGATCCGCGTCGAGGACTGCCGCAGCGCCTACGAGACGCTCACCGCACGCGGGGCCGAGTTCCTCACACCACCTCACGACTGGGGGCACGAGGTCCGCTGCTTCTTCCGCGACCCCGACGGCCACCTGTTCGAGGTCAGCGAGGTGTGAAGCCGCTCGGGGATCAGTTCGCCTGCTCGATCGCCCGCGCGAGCATGAAATCCGCCTGTTGCTGGAAGCTCTCGACCGACGGCACCTTCCACGGCCCGAGCTGATCGGCCCGCCCGCGTCGAGCTGTCCCACGTCGGCATCTCGGCGAGGTCGGCGAACGGCGGGCGGAAGGCACCAAGCCTCAGGGTGCGTCGACCGGCTCGAACGACGCCAACAGGACGTCGACCGCGGGCATGAACAGAGCTGCGTTCCATGCCCGCGGCACGGAGACCGAGATCGCGTGGTTGCGAGCGCCCGAGTCGAGCACGATCGAGAGGAACCTGATCGGGTCGCCGGTCTCGTCGATCGCGGAGCCCGCCACTGACAGCCCCGGAAGTTCGCCGGCCGTTCGAGGTAGTGCTGCCTCGATCTGCACGTCGGTCCATGCAGCAGCGAGATCGGACACGAACGCATCGGAGGCGGTCCCGACGGCTCCTTCGGGCGCGACCTGGATCGAGATCGTGACGGTGCCGCTCGGGCTCATCACCTGGGCGGTCGACGAAGCGCTCAGCACACTCCAACCCGAGGGCGCTCTGAACCCATATCCGCCCTGGACGTTGACGTAGCGCCCGACCTCCTGACCGAGCCCGGGCTCGACCGGCGACCGGTTCGCCGTGGGTCCACCCATCGCCTCTACCCCGATCCCCACAGCGATCAGTGTGGTGAGAACGAGACCGACCACGATGGACAACCGTCGCCACCGGCGGCGCCGACGGTGTGCGGCCTCCTGCTCCAGCCACCGGAACTCACGCTGTGCGTTGGCCTCCCAGGCGTGCCCGAGCTTGTCGCCGGGTTGCCGCTTGTCCCAGATGTAGTACGTGTCGCCGCGCCGGCCCCAGGAGTATCGGCGGCCCGTCTCGAAGACCACGGCATCATCCCGTCGCGCGAGGAACCGGCGTCTATGTGGTGCCCGGTGGCGCGGTGATACCGATCGATCAAGCGTCCGAGACACGCCGTCCCTCCTGACCAGCTCCGTGGGGGGGGTCACGGTAGCCGACGGATGCCGTTCAGCGAAAGCGACAAACTCCGTAGGTCGGAGGGCGGGCGTCCGCACGCACTCCCGTATCGTCTCTCGCGCTCGTGCGGGCCGCTACTTCGTGTCGGCGAGGATCTGGCGGGCGGCGTTGGCCCCGGGACCGCCAGTGATGCCGCCGCCCGGGTGGGCCCCGGAGCCGGCGAGGTAGAGCCCCTCGATCTGAAGGCGGTAGCGGGCTTCCCCGTTCAGCGGACGCCAGGCGAAGAACTGATCGAGCCCGGGCTCGGCGTGGTAGACGTGGCCGCCGGTGAGGCCGTAGTCGGCCTCCAGGTCCTCGGGCGTGATCACCTCTCGCGCCTCGACGAGCTCGCCGAGGCCGGGGGCGAACCGCTCCATCGACTTCACCGCGATGTCGGCCACCCCGTTGCGCTCGGAGGCCCAGTCGCTATCGCGGAGCTTCCGCGGCGCCGCCTGGAACAGGATCGACATCACGTGCTTCCCCTCGGGGGCCAGCGACGGGTCGACGAGCGTGGGGATCGTCGCCTCCAGCGTCGGGTCCTCGGCGACGTACCCGTACTTGTTCGCGTCCATCGCCTGCTCGACGTGGTCGATCGACGTGCCGACCACGATGCGGCCCTTCAGCCGCTCGACGTCGTCCGCGCCGTTGAACGACGGCAGGTCCGAGAGCACCAGGTTGACCTTGGCGGTCGCGCCCGGCTGACGGATGTTCTCCGCTCGCCACACCTCGTATGGATTCAGCTCCACGGGATCGCACAGGCGCAGGGTGCGCTTGGGGTCGGCCGCGGAGACGACGAGCTTCGCGTCGAGCTCGGTGCCGTCGGCGAGGGTCACGCCCTGCGCGCGACCGTCCTTCGAGCGGATCGCGACGACCTCGGCTCCGGTCCGCACGTCGACCCCGCGGGCCCTCGCGGCGGCCTCGAGGGCGCTCGCGAGCGCTCCCGTGCCGCCGCGGGCGAACACCGTGGTGCCCGCCGCGCCGCCGTCGGTGCCGGCAGAGTCGTTCAAGAAGATGGCCGCGGTGCCCGTCGCCCACGGGCCCATCGACGAGTAGAGCACGCCGCGGGTCGTCAGCGGACCCCGCACGGCCTCGTCGTCGAAGACCTCCTGCACGAGGTCGGCCACGGCCATCGGCAGCGCGCGGATCGTCTCGCGCCCGGCCTTGCCGCCGAGGTCGCGGAAAGCCTTCCCGAGCTTCAGCCCCATCATCGCGTCGGCGATCGACGGGGACTTCGCGTCGGGTGGGGTCGCGACGTTGATGTAGGCGAGGAAGCTCGCGATCGAGCGCATCTTGGCGTCGAAGCCGCCGAACGCGTCCGCGTCGTGGGCACTGCGATCACGCAGCTCGCTCGCGGTGCGCGCCGGGTCGCCCCAGAACGTGACGGCCGAGCCGTCGGGCTGCGGGGCGAACATCCGCACGGCGGGCGTGATCGCCTCGAAGCCGTACGACGACAGCTGCAGGTCCTTCACGACCGAGGCACGCAGGCGCCCGACCGTGTGCGCGATGCCGGGGGCGGTCACGCCCTCGGCGGGCGAGGTGGTGCGCAGGATGCCGCCGACCTCGGGCGCCGCCTCGAGCAGCGTGACCGCGCGCCCCGCCTTCGCGAGGTAGGCGGCCGCGACGAGGCCGTTGTGCCCCCCGCCGATCACGACGACGTCGGTGCGAGGTGCCATCTAGGCCGCCCTCCGTCCACGCTTGCGCTGCTTGAGGTACTCGCGGGCCGCGATCATGCCGGGCGCACCCATGATGCCGCCGCCCGGGTGCGTCGCCGAGCCGCACATCCAGAGGTCCTTCACCGGGGTCTCGTAGCGCGCCCAGCCGGGCACGGGCCGGTTGAAGAACAGCTGCTCGAGCGAGAGCTCGCCGGCGAAGATGTTCCCTTCGCTGAGGCCCGTGATGTCCTCGATGTCCTTCGGCGTGACGAACTGGTACCCCTCGATCAGCGACCGGATGTTCGGGAAGCGCTCCTCGAGCGTGTCGATCACGTTCTGACCGAACGCCTCGCGCTTCGCGTCGTCCCACTGCTCGCCGTCCTCGAGGTGGTACGGGGCGTACTGCACGAAGCAGCTCATCACGTGCTTGCCGGGCGGCGCCATCGTCGGGTCGACCAGCGTCGGCATGATGCAGTCGATGTAGGGGCGAGCCGAGGGCCGGCCGTACTTCGCGTCGTCGTAGGCGCGCTCCATGTAGTCGAGCGAAGGCGAGAACGAGATCGCGCCGCGCAGCCACGGGCCGACGCCCGGCTTGCACGCGAGCTCGGGCAGCCCGTTGAGCGCGAGGTTCACCTTCCCGCTCGAGCCCCGGTACTTGTAGCGCATCACCTCGTCGCGGAACGACGGATCGAGGTCGTGCTCGTCCAGCAGGTTGATGAAGGTCTGCCGGGAGTCGAGCGAGCTCATCACGACGTCGGCCTCGATCTCCTCGCCCGACTCGAGCACGACGCCGGTGGTGCGCCCGCCCGCGGTCGCGATGTGCGAGACGCCCGCCTCGGTGCGGATCTCGACCCCGAGCGAGAGCGCGCTGTTCGCGATCGCGTAGGCCACCGACCCGGTGCCGCCCCGCGGCACGCCCCACGCGCGGAACGCACCGTCGATCTCCCCCATGTAGTGGTGCAACAGCACGTAGGCCGTGCCGGGCGACCGCGGCCCCTGGAACGTGCCGATGATGCCCGAGGCGCTCATCGTGGCCTTCAACGGCTCGGTCTCGAACCACTGGTCGAGAAAGTCGGCCGCGCTCATCGTCATCAGCTGGATGAACGTGGACTGCATCTTCTTCGGGAGGTCCTTGAACGCCTTCGCGAGCGGACCGAGCGGCAGCCAATGACCCGGCGTGATCTTCCCCGTGTCGGGCGGCGCGATCGACAGGATCGGCTTGATGAAGCGGCCCATCTCGGCCATCAGCTGGCCGTACTCCTCGTAGACCTCGGCGTCGTTCAGGCTCCAGCGACGCAGCTCGCGCACGTTCTTCCCGTGGTCGTTCACGCGCCAGAGGTAGTCGTCATCCAGGGGCGTGATCGTGCCGTCGAGGGGCAGGATCTCGAGCCCGTGCTTGGGCAGCTGCAGGTCGCGGATGATCTCGGGACGCAGCAGCGACACGACGTAGCTGAAGACCGAGAACTTGAACCCCGGCACGATCTCCTCGGTGAGCGTCGCTCCCCCCAGGATGTGCCGGCGCTCGAGCACGAGCACCTTCAGCCCGGCCTTCGCGAGGTAGGCGGCGTTCACGAGCCCGTTGTGCCCGCCTCCGATCACGACTGCGTCGTACCGCTTCGCCATGGGTGCCTCCTGGGTGACTCGAGGTCAACGGGGCGTCCCGAATCACGGCCTGGGTCGCCGGTCGCCCATGCTATCCGGGGGTCCGAACGCCCACCAACAGCCCCCTGACCTCAGGTCAGTTCGTTCCGTGCCGCGGGCCGGCGGCGGTCGGATACCCTACGCGCTGTCGGGCGGCCTCTCGCGCGCCCCACGACCGACCGAGGAGGTCATCAGTGAGCGTGCCCACCGCGTTCTTCCCGCGCCAGGAAGCGCTGAACTCGAAGATGGCCTGGGGCGAGTGGTCCGGCTACTACTCGGTGCCCGTGTACGCCGACTTCCACGACATCGAGTACAGCGCGATCCGCGAGGCGGCCGCGGTGATCGACATCAGCCCGCTCTTCAAGTACGAGATCACGGGCCCCGACGCGCAGCGACTGCTCGACCGGGTGATGACCCGCGACATGACGAAACTGCGGGTCGACCGCGTCTTCTACTCCCCCTGGTGCGACGAGGAGGGCAAGGTCCTCGACGACGGCACGATCGCCCGCCTCGACGACACCACGTACAGCATCACGGCCGCCGACCCCTGCTACCGCTGGTTCGTGCTGAACGCCACCGGGCTCGACGTCGAGGTCGACGACATCAGCGACCGCACCGCCGCGCTCGCCCTGCAGGGGCGGCTCAGCCGCGAGGTGCTGCAGGACGCCACGGGCCAGGACTGGACCGACCTGAAGTACTTCGGACGGCGCGTCACCGAGATCGCCGGCGTCGCCGTCGACGTGACCCGCACCGGTTACACGGGCGACCGTGGCTACGAGCTCTGGATGGCCGCCGACCAGGCCCTGCCCGCCTGGGACCGTATCTTCGACGTGGGCGAGCGCTACGGCATCTACCCGGTCGGCATCAACGCGATGGATGTCGCCCGCGTCGAGGCCGGCCTGATCCTGATCGAGGCCGAGTACACGAGCGCCCGTCACGCGGTCGCGCCCGAGCAGCAGTACTCGCCCTACGAGCTCGGCTTCGAGCCGCTCGTCGACCTCGGCAAAGCGACGGACTTCACGGGGCGTCGCGCGCTGCGCGCCGAGCACGCGGCCGGTGGTCCCGCCCGTCGGCTCGTCGGCGTCGAGCTCGACTGGCTCGGCATCGAGGCGATGTACGCGAAGCACGGCCTCGCCCCCGCGATCAGCCCCTTCGTGCACCGCGACCCGGTGCCGGTCTACAAGGACGCGAAGCAGGTCGGCCGGGCCACCTCGGTCACGTGGGGCACGACGATCAAGAAGATGGTCGGGTTCGGCTCGGTCGACAAGGGCCACGCGGAGCCTGGCACTCGCCTCAGCGTCGAGTGGAGCGTCGAGGGCGAGCGCGGCAAGGTGGCCGCCACGGTCGTGCCGCTTCCCTTCCTCGATCTGGACCGCAAGCGCGGCTAGCGCGCCTTCCGTCGCAACGGGAACGCCACACGCACCTGCATCTGCAGCGAGGGCGCCTCTGGGAACATGGAGGTGTCCATGGAACGACGCCCTGACATCCGTGCCCTGATCGTGTTCGCGGCCCTCGCCGGGCTCCTCGGGCTCGTCGTGGGCATCGCCGGATCGTGGGTGCTCGGCGTCTCGATCGGCCTGATCACGCTGGCGCTCGGGCTCGCGATCAGCGTCTGGGGGCCCGGCCGTTCGGCCGGCGGCGACGCGGATCCCGGGCGCCGCAACCTGCTCGTGGCCGCCGGCCTCGGCGGGCTCGCCTGGGCGGTCGCCGGGCCATCGGTCGGGTGGGCCGCTCGCAAGCTCGGCCGCCCCGATCCGCGCCCGGTCCAGGAGGCGATGGCCACCGGCCTCGGCTCGGAGTACATGGAGCTCGTTCGGCGCACGTTCATACCGCGTCGCTCGGGCGACCTGCAGCTGCTGCTCGGCCCGTACAACAGCTCGAACTACCCGCAGGAATCACTCTCGCTCGTGCCGCAGGACCCGCGGACGAGCCATGCGAGCGTCTGGATGTACCTCGAGCGGATCCCCCTCGTCGTGCACGCGCCCGGGCGGGTCTCGCCGAGCGACTCCGAGCAGCGGGTGACGCTCGCCGACCTGGCGCCGACGACCGCGCAGCTGATCGGCTACGACGGTTGGCCCGGAGACCGTGACGGGACGCCGCTGCCCCTGTCGACCGCGAGCACGACGCCCCCCCGGGTCGTCGTGACGTACGTGATCGACGGCGGCGGGTGGAACGTGCTGCGAGCCTTCCCCGACGATTGGCCGAACCTCAGGACGCTCATGGGCGAGAGCGCGAACTTCCGCAACGCGATCGTGGGGTCGTTCCCCGCGGTGACGGCCTGTGCGCACGCGACGATCGGCACGGGCTCCTTCCCGAACGTCCACGGCATCACCGGACACAACCTGAGGGACGCGGACGGCGTCGTGCGCAAGGCCTACCGCGAACCCGGCGCCGCCGACCCGAGCGACATCTACATCCCGACGCTCGCCGACCTGTGGCACGAGGAGACGGGTGCGTGGGTCGGTCAGATCGGCTACCAGGTGTGGCATCTCGGCATGCTCGGCTACGGCGGACGCGACCGTCCGTCGGACGACCTCCCCGTCGGGGTGTACTGGGACGAGGACGGTTCCCAGCGCTGGGAGCCCCACAACCCCGACCTCTACCGCCTGCCCTCGCTGATGCCGGATCCCGGCAACTACGAGCGGTACCTGGCGGAGTTCGTCGATCCGGGGTGGGATGCGGAGTTCACGCCCGTCGGTCGGCAGTCGCCGTGCTGCCGACCGCCGATCGTGCGGTACCAGGACGACGTGCTCGCGACCTGCATGGTCTGTGAGAGCGTCGGCATGCACGAGGCGACCGATCTTCTCTACACGACCTACAAGTCGCCGGACTACACCGGCCACGTCTACGGCATGGGGTCGCGATGGACCGGGCTCCAGCTGCGGGCCGTCGACCAGCAGATCGGGCGGCTGAAGGAGCGACTCGACAACGCCTTCCCCGACGAGTACGCACTCATCGTGACGGCCGACCACGGGCAGTGCCCGCTCCCGGACTCGGTGGGCGGCGTGCGGCTCGACCCGATCCAACTCGAGCGGTTCATCGAGTCACGGTTCTCGGGCGTGACCGGTGTCGTCGAGAGCGTCGTGCCGTCGGAGGTCTTCCTGAACGTCGACCGGTTGCGCGACAACGGCGGGGCGACGATCGAGGACGTGGCCGCGTCGCTCGCCGACTACCGCTACCGGCAGAACATCGGCGCGTACGTGCCGCGCAGCGCCGTGGAGCAGGACCTGCTCGATCAGAAGGAGTTCGCGGCGGTCTTCGGCACGACGTTCCTCGAGTCGCTCCCCGGTCGCGACCTCGCCGAGTACGGCGACACCGCCTACGCCGACGGCGACCCCGACGGCATGCCCGGCCCGCTCATCTAGTCCGCACTGGACTACCAGCCCCGGTCGATCCACTCCTGCAGGTGCGGCGCCTCAGCGCCCACCGTCGTGGAGTCTCCGTGCCCCGGATACACGTCGGTCTCGGGCGGCATGATCAGGATGCGCTCGCGGATCGACGCGATGATCACCTCGAAGTCGCCCAGCTCGTCACCCGTCGAGCCCGGACCGCCCGGGAACAGGGTGTCGCCGTCGAACAGATCGTGGCTCGCGGTGTGGTGGAAGCACACGCTCCCGGGAGTGTGGCCCGGTGTGTGCAGCACCCGGAGCTCGACGCCGTCGGCCACGAGCAGGTCGCCCTCGGTGAGGTCTTGGTCGGGCGTTCGGTCGGGGTGGGTCCGCCGCCAGACGGGCGCGTCGGCGGGGTGCAGCAGGATCGGCGCGTCGACGGCATCCCGCAGGTCGAACGCGACGTCCACGTGGTCCCAGTGCGCGTGCGTGCAGGCGATGGCGGTGACACGGCGGCCGGCGACCGCGTCGAGGATCGCGGCGTCGTCGTGCGAGGCATCGATCACGAGCACCTCTGCGTCGCCGCCGACGACCCAGACGTTGTTCTGCACCTCGGTCGGCCCTTCCCCCGGATAGTCTCGGGTGGCGACGGTGCTGACGACGTCGATGCGCAGAGCCATGACGCCATCGTACCGAGCCGCCGACGACTCAGCCGTTGTGCATCGGGCCGTGATCGGTCTCCTCGTCGAACGTATTGCCCTCGGCCGGGATGGGTGTGGCCTTCAGGATGCGTGCGAGGTGCACGGTGTTGTGTGCCATCCACCGCGTCGTTCGCTGTGTGTATGCGTGATGCTCGCCGCCGGCCTCGATGTAGCTCGGGCCGGGGCCCGCGTCACCGACCCAGTAGGTGTCGGCGTTCGGCGGGATCGCGCACCCCAGGTGCGACAGGTTGAACAGCGTCGTCTCGGCCGCGGCGTGGGCGCCGTCCTCGTTGCCGGTCACGACGACGCACCCGACCTTGTTGTAGAGCGGGTACTGCCCAGCGGGGTTCCGTTCGTTGTACGTGCCGTCGAGCCGCTCGATCACCAACTGGGCGACCGAGCCCCGAACGCCGAACCAGATCGGCGTGCCGATGCAGATGATGTCGGCCGCCTTCACCTTCTCGAGGATCCGCGGCCACTCGTCGCCATGACCCTCGTCGGAGGTCACCCCGAAGCGCACGTGGAAGTCGGTGACGCGGACGATCTCGGTCTCCACGTCCATCGTGTCCCACCACGCCTTCACCTTCAGCATCAACGCCTCGGTGTTGGAGACCTCGGGGGCGTACTTCAGCGTGCAGTTCAGCATCACGGCCTTCAGGGCGGTCATCGCCTCTCCCTCGCTCGATCGACACGGATGACGTCATCCCCGCCGGGCTCACCGTTACACACCGGTCGGGCCACCGTGACAGGATGCGCCCGTGCCCGGCTCACTCTCCCTCTCCGACGACGATCGGTCGGCGCTCGACGGCGAGCGGGGTGCCGCGGCACAGCTCGCGATGCGCATCCTCGTCCGCACGGCCGAGGCGATGGACGCGCGCGAGCTCCTCGACGTGACCTCCGCGCACGTCGACGGCTGCCTGTACCACGGTCGGGCCGGGCTGGACTTCGCGATGCGTCTCGCCGACGGCGGCGCCCGAGTCGCGATCCCGACGACGCTCAACGTCTCCTCGCTCGACTTACTCCACCCCGAGCTCGTGCATCTCGACCGCGACACCTCAGCCGAGGCTCGGTCGATGATGGACGCGTACGTGGCGATGGGCTGTAGCCCCACGTGGACCTGTGCGCCGTACCAGCTGCCGGTACGACCCGCCCTCGGCGAACACATCGCCTGGGCCGAGTCGAACGCGATCGTCTTCGCCAACTCGGTGCTGGGGGCTCGTACGGGACGCTACGGGGACTTCATCGATATCTGCTGCGCGATCACCGGGCGCGCACCCGCTGCGGGCCTGCACCTCGACAGAGAACGGCTCGCGAGGACTGTGTTCCGGGTCGGCGCCCTTCCCGAGCCGCTGCTCGCCGACGAGGCCGCGTACGCCGCGATCGGGCACCTCGTCGGTCGCCGCACGGGCAACGCCGTCCCGGCGATCGTCGGCTTGCCTCCGACGACCACCGAGGACCACCTGAAGGCCCTCGGCGCGGCGGCGGCCTCCTCGGGCGCCGTCGCGATGTTCCACGCGGTCGGCGTGACCCCCGAGGCGCCGACGCTCGATGCGGCCACCGGTGACACGGACTCCCTGCTCGACATCGGCGTTGAGCTCGAGGACCTGCGGGCGGCGCGCGACGAGCTGTCGACCGTGGAGGTCGGCGCCGCCGTCGGGAGCGTAAGCCTGGGCACGCCGCACTGCTCCGTCGCCGAGCTCCGGCGCCTCGCCGAGCTCGTCGAAGGACGCAGGCTCGCGGTGCCGTGCTACGTGAACACCGGACGCGACGTGCTCGCCGAAGCGTCGCACGTCGCCGACGCGCTGCGGGCGTCGGGCGTGACGATCGTGACCGACACCTGCACGTACATCACGCCGATCATCGAGCGCGCCGACACACCGGTCGTCACGAACTCCGGCAAGTGGGCCTGGTACGCGCCCGGCAACCTGGGCTTCGACGTCGCGTTCGCCACGCTCGAGGAGTGCGTCGATTCCGCCGTCTCGGGCCGCCTCGTTCGCGACCGGAGGGTCTGGGGCGATGCCTGAGGTCCCCGGCGCACGGGTGCTCGTGCCCGGCGTGGCCACGGGCGAGGTGCTCGTGCTCGACGAGCCACTCAGTTTCTGGGGTGGGCTCGATCCCGAGACCGGCACGCTGATCGACAGCCATCATCCTCAGGCAGGCACGATGCTCGGTGGGAAGGTGCTCGTGATGCCGTCGGGCAGGGGGTCGAGCTCGAGCTCGTACGTGCTGGCCGAGGCGATCCGTGCCGGCACCGCGCCAGTGGCGGTGGTGCTCGGTGAGGCCGACGCGATGGTGGCCCTCGGGTCGATCGTGGCCGGCGAGCTGTACGGCATCGAGGTGCCCGTCGTGGTGTCGGCCGGAGCGGGGCTCGTCGCCGGATCGTCGGTCACGGTGCGGGCGACCACCGGCGGGAACGTCGACATCGCCTGAGTCCGGCGTTCGAGGGCACGCCGCTAGACTCGCCGCGTGGCGATCTCCTGTCCGAACTGCGGGGCGTCGAACGACGACGACGCACGGTTCTGCGCCAGCTGCGGCTCCCCGCTCGGCGTGCGATGCCCGTCGTGCGGAGCCGAGGCGCCGCCGCAGGCTCGCTTCTGCCCGTCGTGCGGCTGGCCGCTCGGCGCCGCCTCACCCGCCGGCCCTCCCCTCGAGGAGCGGCGGCTCGTGACGATCGTCTTCGCCGACCTCGCCGGATTCACCGAGCACAGCGACCAGGCCGACCCCGAGGACGTCCGCGGCATCCTGGTGCCGTTCCACGCGGTCGCGAAGGAGGAGATCGAGCGGTTCGGGGGCACGCTCGACAAGTTCATCGGCGACGCCGCGATGGGTGTCTTCGGCGCCCCGATGGCCCATGAGGACGACCCCGAGCGAGCGGTGCGAGCCGCCCTCGCGATCCGTGAACGCGTGCGCGAGGGCAACCTGCCGGTGCGCATCGCGGTGCAGACGGGCGAGGCGCTCGTCACGTTCGGGGAGGGTCCAACGGTCGGGGAACGAGTCGCCGGCGACGTCGTCAACACCGCCTCGAGGCTGCAGTCGTTCGCACCCGAGGGCTCGGTGATCGTCGGGGAACCCACCGAGCGGGCGACCCGCCACGTCGTGGTCTACGAGCCGCTGCCCGCGACACGGGTGAAGGGCAAGGCCGAGCCCCTCGTGGCGTTCGTGGCGGTGGCCGTGCGCGCCGACACCCCCGAGCGGGAGGAGGATGACCCTCCTCCGTTCGTCGGTCGGATCCGAGAACGGGAGCTGCTGCACGACCTGCTGGAGCGCACGATCGGCGACCGCACGCCGCGCCTGGTCTCGGTCGTGGGCGAGCCCGGTATCGGCAAGACGCGGCTCGTGCTCGATCTGAACGATCATCTTCGGTCCGGCCATGACGGCGTCGGCTGGCATCGCGGCCGCTGCCGTCCCTTCGGGGAGTCCATCACCTACGCCGCCCTCGACGAGGTGGTGCGATCGATCGCGGGCATCCCGCCGAACGCGGCGGGCGACGGGCTCCGGGCTGCTCTCGACGTCGATCTCGGCGAACTCGACCTGAACACGGAGGACCGGGAGTGGCTGGCAACACGGCTGCGTCCGCTCATCGGGCTGCCCGGCGGCGACGACACGCCAGCCGACGTCGACGAGATGTTCACGGCGTGGGCACGCTACCTCGAGTCGGCTGCGGAACGCCGGCCTCTCACGATCGTCGTCGAGGATCTGCACTGGGCGGACGACGCCTTGCTCGGGTTCCTCGAGCGGCTGATGGAACGCGCGCCCGACGTTCCGCTGTTCCTGCTGTGCACGGCCCGGCCGGAGCTGTTCGCCCGTCGTCCCGGGTGGGCCGCGGGCGTGGCGAACGCGACGACGATCTCGCTCTCGCCGCTCACCGATCCCGAGATGTCCGAGCTGCTCGGCTCGCTGCTGCTGCGATCCGTGATGTCGACCGACGAGAGCGATGTGCTCCTCCGTCGTGCCGGGGGCAATCCTCTCTACGCCAGGGAGTTCGTGCTCATGCTGCAGGACCAGGGCGAGCACGGACGAACGATCGGGTCCGACCTCGGTGGGCCGGGCGGCGTCGGGGTGCCGGACACGGTGCAGGCGCTGATCGCGGCGCGCCTCGACTCGCTGGAGACCCCCGAGCGAGTGCTGCTCCAGGCCGCCTCGGTGATCGGCGACCGCTTCTGGCGCGGAGCGCTCGTCGCGCTCGAGCCTGACCCCTCGGACCTGGACGCGTCGGTCCACGTCCTCCAACGGCGGGGCCTCATCAGGCGCTCCTCGACGAGCGCGATCGAAGGAGAGGCCGAGTTCTCGTTCGCGCACGCGTTGATCCGCGACGTGGCGTATGGACGCCTCCCGAGGGCGTCCCGGTCGCGGCTGCATCGGGACATGACGACGTGGCTCGCCACCGTGCAGGACGCCGGCCTGGCTTCGAGATCGGACCTGCTCGCGTCGCACGCCACGCGAGCCCTCGAGCTGGCTCGGGCCGCCGGCCTCGATGACGAGCTGCCCCAGCTCGAGGCAACGGCCCTGCGCTGCCTCGTGCTCGCCGGTGACCGGCAGCAGTCGCTCGACGCGGCCCGTGCCGCCGGGTACTACCGGCAGGCGCTCGCGTTGGCTCCTCCCGGCACCGAGCGCGCCGAGATCCGTCGTACCGCGACGAGCCTCGGCTGGCGTTCCGGCGGCATGACGAGCGATGCCGCGCTCGAGGAGTATCGGACCGCCCAGTGGGAGGCGATGGAGGCGGGCGATCGACGTCTCGCCGCTCGTGTGCTGCGGCGGATCTACTTCCAGCTCGGCCTCCGAGGCGAGACCGGGGCCGCGCACCAGGCCCTCCAGGAGGGCATCGCCCTCGTCGAGGACGACCCCGACGGCCGCGAGGTCCTGTCGGAGCTCTACGCCTGCCGGGCCGAGGCCGAGATGTTCGCCGGTCGATCCGGAGAGTCGCTGCGGTGGGCCGAGCGCGCCCTCGAGCTGCCGCGCAGTGAGACGGTGACCCTGATGGCGCTGCATCTGCGTGGGAACGCGCGGTGCGAGACCGGTGACCTCGGGGGCGTTGACGACCTCCGGAAGGCGCTCGACGTCGCCGAGGCATCCGGCGTGGCGATCGACATCGTCACGTCGTACTCCTACCTGCTCGAATGGGTCGGCCTCGAAGACGGACCCGCGACCGGCCTGCCGATGAACCGCGCCACGGTCGACCTCTGCCGGCGCCGAGGCATCGAGGGGCAAGGGATGTGGACGCGCGCCGAGGGGTTCTGGCTGCGGTTCGACGCGGGGCTCTGGGACGAGCTGCTCGATGAGACGAGCGACCTCTCCGAGTGGGCGGCCGCGCATGGAGACACGCAGATCGCCACCGTGGCCGACCTCTACAGAGCGCGGGTGCTGGCTCATCGGGGGCCTGTGGAGGCCGCGGTCGAGCTCGCCGAGAGGTTCGTGCCGGCCGCCCGCCAGATCGAAGATCTTCAGGTGCTGGCACCCGCACTGATCGTGACCGTCGCGGCGCATGCCGCGGCGGGTGACACGGCGCGCTCGGTGGCCTTCGCCGAGGAGTTCGATGCCGCGACGGGCCGGGGTCCGACGGAGTACCGCGAGCTGTACCTGCCCGAGGTCGTCCGCGCATTGTTGACGGCGGGCAGACCCGACCTGGCGACGAGCATCGTGGGCGACCGGCCCGTGCACGTGCGACGCACGCGCCTCGCCGTGGCGTCCTCTCACGCACTGCTCGCCGAGGCGCGGGGAGAGCGGGAGTCGGCCACCGCGAGCTTCCGTGAGCTCGCCTCGGGCTGGGAAGCGTGGGGTGGCCGTTTCGAGCAGGCGCACGCCCTTGCGGGGTTGGCCCGATCGCTCGGGACGACGGGCGAGACCGAGGAAGCGACCACGGCCGCGACGAAGGCCGAAGGCATCTTCGACCACCTCGGGGTCGCCCGTCGCGGATGAGGCGGTCCGCGCCAAGGCGCGGACCGACTCGATGGGATGGTGGAGGTGAGGGGATTCGAACCCCTGTCTCTCGGCGACCACTCGGGTCTTCTCCGGGCGCAGCCAGGCGGTGAGATCTCGCCTCAGGGCTCCCACCGGCAGAGTTCCCTTCGGCCAGCCTCGGTGCGATGTCCCCCGCCGGCCCCGAGGCCGAACCGGCGGAGTGAGTCTGCTCACGACGCCCTTCCCCCGGTCGCAGACGTCCCGGGGGGGACGGCTACCGCTTAGGCAGCGAGCGCGTACTCTTCGTTGGCGCTTGTGTGTTGTCCGGCGTTTAACGTGACATCCGGGATCACGGCCCGCTTCCCCCGAGCGATGAACGCCCAGATCGAAGCCAGTACACCCCCATATGCAGTTGTCACCCCGAGTATACGGCCCGCCTGCGACCGACCTGAAGCCCCCGGACCCGAGGGCCGTCAGACGCCGTCCGCGAGCACCCGGGCGCCCAGCTCCCGAGTGACGTCGACGGCGAGATCGACGTCCTGCTCGCGGATGCGCCAGTTCGTGATCGCCGGGCGCAGCGCCACGACCCCGCCGTAGGTGGTCGTGCCGAACGCCACGCGGCCGTCCTCGACCACCGCCGCGCCGAGGCGCCGGTTCAGGGCGTCGAGACGATCCTCGGACACGCCCTCGGGCCGGTAGCGGAAGCACACGATGTTCAACGGCACGTCGGCGAGCCGCTCGAGGTCGGACGCGGCGTCGACGCGGGCCGCCATGCGTTGGGCGAGGTCGAGGTGGCGCTCCACGATCGCGCGGTACCCCTCGCGACCGTACGCGCGCAACGTCGCCCACACGGGGAAGGCCCGTGCCCGGCGCGACATCTCCGGCCCCAGGTAGCCCCAGTTCGGACGCGGGCCGTCGAGGCCGGGGAGGTACGCGGCGCCGCTGCCGAAGATCGCGGGCAGGAGCGACGGATCCCGGACGAACGCGAACCCGGACTCGTAGGGTACGTTCAGCCACTTGTGGCCGTCGGCGATCGCCGAGTCGGCCCGCTCCACGCCCGCCACCAGGTGCCGGGTGCGCTCGGAGACGGCGGCGAACAGTCCGAACGCACCGTCGACGTGCAGCCACGCGCCGTGACGCTCGGCCAGATCAGCCATCGCGTCGATCGGGTCGAAGTCGCCCGCGTTCACCTCACCGGCGCTGGCGATCACCACGGCGGGAGCGCCTCCGAGCGCCGCGAGCTCCCGATCGAGGGCGTCGAGGTCAAGCCGCCCGACCGGATCGCGCGCGAGCTTGCGAACGCTCGACCGGCCGAGTCCCAGCATCGCCAGCGCCTTCACGTCGCTCGCATGCACGTACCCGGATCCGAACACGGGCATCGGTGGGAGGCCCGCCGCGCCGTGCTCGTCGATGTCGATGCCGTGCTCGAGCGCCCACCAGCGCCGCGCACACGCGAGCGCGGTGAAGTTCGCCATCGTGGCTCCCGTCGTGAGCACGCCTCCCCATGTCTGCGGCAGACCGAAGAGGGATCGCAGCCACCGCAACACGACGAGCTCGATCTGACCACCGAGTGGCGAGGCGACCCACGCGCCCGGGTTCTGGTCGAGCACGGTCGTAAGCCAGTCGGCACCGAGCGCGGCCGGCGTCGTGCCCCCCGTGATGAAGTGGAACCAGCGCGGCCCCGATGTGTGCACCGCCCCGCCGAGCCCCGCGAGGAGCTCGCGAAGGGCTTGCTCGGCGCCCTCGCCTCGTTCGGGCAACGGCGCGTCGAACGAGGCGGCGACCGACTCCACTGCGGCGTCGCGCACCCGCAGTTCGTCGAGGGCCCCGAGGTAGGTCGCGGCTTCCTTCGCCAGCAGGGCGATCACGGGGTCGATCTCGTCGGTGCGGGGCGCGGTGGACTCGATCATCGTCCGATGGTAGCCGCACACGAGTCGCGCGCAGCTGCGACGGTCAGCGGCGGCGGCCGAGCTCCTGAGCGATCTCGCGCTCCTGCTCCCGCTTCGCGATCGACTGTCGCTTCTCGTGCTCCCGCTTGCCTCGCGCGACCCCGATCTCGACCTTCGCCATGCCGTGGGTGAAGTACACGCGCAGCGGCACGAGCGCGAGGCGCTGCTCCTGCTGCTCGGCGCCGAGCTTCTCGATCTCGCGGCGATGCAGCAGCAGCTTGCGGGGGCGGGTCGGCAGGTGCCGCCGCTTGTCGCCCTGCTCGTACGGCGGCACGTGCATGCCCTCGAGCCAGACCTCACCGTCGCGCACCCGAGCGTACGCCTCGGTGAGCGATGCGCGCCCTCCGCGAAGCGACTTCACCTCGTCGCCGGTCAGCACGATGCCGCACTCCAGCGTCTCGAGGATCTGGTAATCGTGGCGAGCCTTGCGGTTCGAGGCGACGACCTTCTCGTCCGGGTCACCGTGCTTCTGAGGGGTCACGGCTCGCTCGCCTCAGACGTCGAGGAACCGGCGCATGCCGATCGTGCCCGCGATCACGGCCACCGCCACCGCCGCGATCAGGATCCAGGGGGCGACCGCCAGCACGTCGGCGTTGCGGATCAGCGGGAAGAACTGCAGCTGGCCACGGAGCTGGTCGATGAAGAACACCTTGATCACGAACAGAGCGGCGAGCGCCGCGATCGCGCCGATCAGCGCCTCGACGAGTCCCTCGATCAGGAACGGCACGCGGATGCGCCAGTTCGTGGCGCCGACGAGCCTCATGATGCCGATCTCCTTGCGGCGCGCGAACATGCCCATGCGCAGCGTGTTCGCGACGAGCGCGATCGCCGACGCGAGCATGATCACGGCGATCGAGAGCACCCCGATCGAGAGCACCCTCGTGATCGCGGTCAGTCGGTCGAGCAGGTCGCGATAGTCCGAGACGTCGCGCACCCCCGGTTCCGTGCACTGGATCTCCTGGGTGGTGCCGTCAGCCTCGCAGCCGAGCGCCGCGGTGATCTGATCGAACTGCGAGGGGTCGGCGAGGTTGATGCGCAGCGACGTCGGGATCGCCTTCTCGCAATCGACGCCCTCCTGGAAGACCTCCTGGTTCTCGAACAGCCGATCGAACGCAGCGCAGGTCTCTTCCTTGTCCCAGTACTCGATCGACCCGACCGCCGGGAGCTCCTGCAGGGTCGTCTGGATGCGCGTGACCGTGTCGTCGCGCACTGGGTCGGTGAGGTACACAGCGACCTGCACGTTCCCGGTCCACGCCTCGATCACGAGGTTGAACTGACGGGCGATCAGCAGCGCGAGCCCGAACAGGAACAGCGCGATGAACGCCGTCGACATCGCCGCGAACGCGACGATGCCGTTGCGCCGCAGCCCGGCGGCCGTCTCGCGGAAGTAATACTCGAGCCGCATCAGCTGTAGACGCCCCGCGACTGGTCGCGCACCACGTGGCCTTTGTCGAGCTCGATCACGCGCTTGCGCATCGCATCGACGATCGCCTGGTCGTGGGTGGCCATGACCACCGTGGTGCCGATGCGGTTCACTTTGTCGAGCAGGCGCATGATGTCGACGCTCGTGGCGGGGTCGAGGTTCCCGGTGGGCTCGTCGGCGAGCAGCACCAGCGGACGGTTCACGCAGGCGCGCGCGATCGACACCCGTTGCTGCTCTCCACCCGACAGCTCATCGGGGTAGTTGTTGAGTTTGTCCCCCAGGCCCACGTACTCCAAGATCTCGGGCACGCGTTGGTCGATCACGTGCTTCTGCTTGCCGATCACCTCGAGGCCGAACGCGACGTTGTCGAAGACCGTCTTGTCGGTGAGCAGCTTGTAGTCCTGGAAGACGGTTCCGACGTTGCGGCGGAGCTTCGGCACGTCCCACGAGGACATCTTGCCGAGGTTCTTGCCGCCGACGTAGATGTCGCCCTTGGTCGCCTCTTCCTCCTTGAGGAGCAGCCGGATCATCGTGGACTTACCCGATCCGGACTGCCCGACGATGAAGACGAACTCGCCCTTCTCGACCTCGACGGTGACGTCGGTGAGGGCGGTGACACCGTTCTTGTAGGTCTTCGTGACACGCTGAAGACTGATCATCTGGACCTCAGGAGAGTGGGGAAGGGCGAACCCGGTCACCCTACCAGACGTCCTCGGCGCGGCCGGGAGCGGACTCCGTAAGCTTGGGCGCCATGGGCGCGACCACGGTGGCAGCACCTGCGAGGACGGCCGATCATCGGCTGAGCGCCCACGAGCGGGGCCGCCGGATCGCCCTGGCGGTCGTCGGTCCGGCGGTCATCGTCGCCGGAGTGCTGTTCGCCTTGCGGGGCTTCGTGTTCGCCGATCGGCTGAGCGATGCGCACCCCGACATCCTCACGTTCTGGCTCCCGCGGTTCTCGTTCCTCGGTCGATCGATCGCGGCCGGGCACGTGCCGGTGTGGAACCCGTTCGAGATGGCGGGCTACCGCTACGCCGCGGACCCCCAGGGGGGGTGGCTCTACCTGCTGCCGATGGGGTTGTTCTCCTGGCTCTCCCCCGCCGTGGCGATGCGTGCCTTCATCGTCGCCAATCCGCTGATCGCCGGGCTCGGCCTCTTCGCGTTCCTGCGGATCGAACGCTGCTCTCGTCTCGCGGCGACAGCCGGAGGGCTCTCACTCGCGATGCTGATGTCCAGCTCGGAGATGGCGATCTCGATGCCGTTCGCGGGTGCGATGGCGTGGTCCAGCGTGGCGTTGGTCGGTGCCGCCGGCTATCGGCGCAGCCGACGATGGTCGGCGAGGGTCGCGTGGATCGCCCTGGGGGCCTTGGGTTGGTCCCAGGTCGCCACCGCCCACCTGAGCCATGGCCTCGTGGTGTGCACGGCGCTGCTCACCGCCTACCTGGTCGCCGGCGCCGTGTTCGACGTCATCGGATCGCGCGTGCCGGAGGGAGACGCACACGAGCACCCCTCGAGCCCCCCTCGGCTCGCGCTCGTGAGCGGTGGCCGAGCAGCGCTCTTCCTCGCCGCGATGCCCCTCCTCTCGCTGGCGATCCTGCTCCCCCGCATGGATGCCCTCGAGGCGTCGAGCCTGGCGACGGGCTACGACCGGCTCGGGGACGCGATCGGCACGCTCGGTGGGAGCGACACCGGCTCGATCCAGGCCAACGGGGTCTGGGCCGCGTGGCCGCTCGCCTTCGGTGCCACGCCCGGCGCCTACGCCGGAGCGACGATCCTGCTCGGCGTCCCACTTGCCCTGCGTGCGCGCCGGCGCCGCGCCGTGGTGTGGGCGTTCGGTGGGGCGCTCGTGATCACCTGGATCCTGATGCTCGACGCGGTCGTCACCACGGCCTTCATCCGCGATGTCTTCCTCCGCATCCCGTTCGGCGACGTTTACCTGCACAACCCCGGGCGCATGCGCTACCTCGCCGTGATCGCAGTGCCGGTGCTCGGAGCGGTCGGCATCCAGGGCCTGCGCGACGAGCCGCTCACACCACGCCACGCGATCCGCTGGCTCGCGGCGGGGGCATTCCTCTGGCTCGGGGTGCCGTTGCTCGCGTTCGCGAACCCACTGCGGTTCATCGTGCTCGCGCTCGGGCTGACGGCCGGAGCGTGGGCGCTGTTCCAGCTCGCGACGAGGCGCCGCCCGTGGGCATTCGTCGCGGTGGGCTCGATCCTGGCCCTCGAGCTCGTCATGAGCGCGGTCTTCTCCCAGCTCACGCCCCCCGGCGACACGATCCTGTTGAACCTGGAGGCCGGGGCGCACCCGAACCTGATCCCCCAACCGCTCCCCCTGCCGAGTGTCGACGCCTCCGCCTTCGTTGCACCGACCGCGTTCGTGCCCCTCCTGGCGGCGACCCACGATCGCTACCTCACGTGGGCGCCGCCGGCCTCGTCGTTCGAGAAGGGCTACCTGTTCATGCAGCTCGAGCCCGACTGGCCGGCCCTCGCGATGGAGCGCGGCACGCTGTTCGGCCTCCACGACACCCTCGGGTACAACCCGGTGCAGCTGCGCCGCTACTGGGACTACATCCGGGTGCGCTCCCCCCTGCCCGTCTTCTACAACGCGTCGGTGATCGACGTCCCGATGCTCCGCGACGTGCGGCTGCTCGGGGTCCGCTACCTCGTGGTGCCGACCGGCGTCGGATCGCCTCTCGAGGGAGACGTCGTCGACCGGGCCCAGGGGTACGATCTCGTCGAGGTCCAGGGGTGGCAGCCGAGGGTCTCGGTCGTGCCCAACTTCCGCACGGTCCCCACGGTGACCGGCACCCTGCGCACGATCCTCCCCCCGACCTTCGATCCAGCCCGGCTCGCCGTTGTGGAGTCCTACCCCGGCATCGAACCCACTCCCGACGCCGGACCCGGCGAGGCCACGTACCGTGAGGATGCCCCCGAAGACGTGCGGATCGACGTTCGGGCGACCGCTCCCTCGATCGTCGTCGTGCGCACGACGTTCGACGACGGCTGGGAGGCGACGGTCGACGGCGAGCCGGCAGACGTCGTCCCCGTCGACGGCTTCCTCCAGGGGGTCGCGGTGTCCGCCGGTGAGCACGACGTGCGGCTCACCTACCGTGATGCGGCCGTATCGGCCGGCGTCAGAGCGGGACTCACGGCGTGGACCGCGCTCGCCCTCAGCGCGCTCATCGCGTTCTTCGTGGAACGCCTGCGCGCCCGTCGCGTCACTCCGACGACGACGCTCGGTGACGCAGCTCGGCCTCGATGAACCGGTCGATGTCGCCGTCGAGCACCCGCTGTGGATCCCCGATCTCCTCGTCGGTGCGGTGGTCCTTGACCATCTGATACGGCGCGAGCACGTAAGAACGGATCTGCGACCCGAAGTCGACGGCCTTGCGCTCACCTCTGATCGAGTCCATCTCCTGCTCTCGCTTCTGTCGCTCCTGCTCGGCGAGCCGAGCCTTCAGGATGCGCATCGCCACGGCCTTGTTCTGCAGCTGCGATCGCTCGTTCTGGCACGCGGCCACGAGGCCGGTCGGGATATGGGTGATGCGCACCGCCGAGTCGGTCGTGTTGACTGACTGACCGCCGGGCCCGCTCTAGCGATACACGTCGATGCGCAGCTCGTCCGGCGGGATCTCGATCTCCTCCTCGTCGGCTGCCTCGAGCATCGGGATCACGTCGAGCGAGGCGAACGACGTGTGACGCCGCTTCTGCGCGTCGAACGGGCTGATGCGCACGAGGCGATGCACCCCGCGCTCGGCCGATAACTGGCCGTACACGTTCGTGCCGCGCACGGTGAACGTCGCGGACTTGATGCCCGCCTCGTCGCCGTGCTGCATGTCGTCGACCTCGGCGTCGAACCCCTCCCGCTCGGCCCAGCGCGTGTACATGCGCAGCAGCATCTCCGCCCAGTCCTGGCTCTCGGTGCCTCCGGCGCCCGCGTTGATCGTGGCGATCGCGTCGGCGGCGTCGTAGGGCCCGGAGAGCAGGGCGGCGAGCTCGAGCTTGTCGACGTCGGCCTCGAGCCCGGCGACCGAGGAGACCAGCTCACGGGCGAGATCGCGATCGGTTTCGTCGGCCAGGAGCTCGTCGATCGCCACGGCGTCGTCGACGCGGGCGATCAGCCCGTCGTAGCGGGCGACATCGTCGTTCAGGCGGGAGAGCTTCGACGTGATCTGCTGGGCACGCTGCTGGTCGTCCCAGAGCGCGGGATCGCTCGCCTGACGTTCGAGCTCCTCGAGTTGGGCACGCTTGCCGTCGACGTCAAAGGAACTCCTTGGCGGCCAGGACCCGCTCCCGGAGCTTCTGCAGGCGCTCGGTGTGCTCGCTCATCGCGCCGCGCATCGTAGCAGCGGTCCTGCGCTACGGTGGCCGCCGATGATACGACCCCTCGACCCGGTCCGTGACGCCGATGCCTGTGATGCGATCGTGAGCGGGTTGCCCGACTGGTTCGGCGTTGCCGAGGGCATCGAGGATTGCGCGGCCGCCGTCCGCAGCCATGACGGCCTGGTCGCGAGCGACGAGATCGGTGTGAGCGGCTTTCTCACGTATGAGCGTCGCGCGAGCACCTGGTGGGAGATCACGTGGATCGCCACCCGCGCCGACCGTCGTGGAACCGGCGTCGGCACGCGTCTCATCGGTGAGCTGATCGGCGGGTTGCCCGACGACGCTCAGGCCGTGCTGGTCAAGACCCTCTCGGATCGAGACGGCGACCCAGGCCCCGAGTACACCGCGACCCGAGCCTTCTACCTCGCGCGGGGGTTCGTCCCGGTCGCCGAGCTGGACATCTGGGGGCCGGAGAACCCATGCCAGGTGCTGGCTCGCCGGGTGGCGCGCCCGGCGGGATGAGTACGACGCCGAACCTGCGGCTCCGGTCAGACCAGGGCCGCCGCACGCTGGCCGCGACGATCGTGGGCTCCGGCATGGTGTTCCTGGACAGCACCGTGGTCAACGTCGCGATGCCGGCGATCCGTCGTGACCTCGATACCGACCTCGCCGGGCTGCAGTGGGTGGTCACCGGGTACCTGCTGACGCTCGGAGCGCTGCTGTTGATCGGCGGCGCGCTCGGCGACCTCCGTGGCCGCCGGAAGGTGTTCCTCGCAGGGCTGCTGCTCTTCACGCTCGCCTCGGCGCTGTGCGCCGCCGCACCGACGCTCGAGGTGTTGATCCTCGCCCGGGTCCTGCAGGGGGTCGGCGGCGCGATGCTCGTGCCCCAGAGCCTGGCGATCGTCACCGCAGCCTTCTGCGACGAGGACCGCGGCGCAGCGATCGGGGCCTGGTCGGGACTCTCGGGGCTCTCGACGGCGATCGGACCGTTCATCGGGGGCTACCTGGTCGACGCCTGGTCGTGGCGGTGGGCGTTCCTGCTCAACGTGCCCCTGGCCGCTGTGACGTGGTGGCTCGCGCGAGCGATCCCCGAGACCCGGGACACCGATGCCAACCCCCGGCTCGACGTGCCGGGGGCGATCACGGTCACCCTCGGCCTCGCCGGCGTGGTCTACGCGCTGATCGAGGGTCCGGTCCGTGGCTTCGGGACACCGGCGATCGTGTTCGCGGGCGTCGTGGGAGCGGCGCTGCTCGTGGCGTTCGTCGCGATCGAGCGGCGGAGTTCGTCGCCGATGGTGCCGCTGAGACTCTTCCGGTCCCGGAGGTTCACCGGCGCCAACCTCACGACGTTCACGGTGTACGCGGCGCTCGGGGCCGGGTTCTTCTTCGTCTCGCTGCAGCTACAGACCGTGCTCGGGTACTCGGCCCTGGAAGCGGGCGCCGCGAGCCTGCCGATCACCGTGCTGCTCGCAGTCCTCTCGACGCGGAGCGGACGGCTGGCCCAGCGCATCGGGCCGCGCCCACAGATGACGGTCGGCCCCCTCGTGGCGGCGGTCGGTTACCTGCTGCTGTCGCGGGTGGACGTCGGCACGACGTACTGGACCGGCGTCTTCCCCGGCATGGTCGTCTTCGGCCTCGGGCTCGCGATCACCGTGGCCCCATTGGTCGGCGCCGTGCTGATGTCGGTCGAGGACCGCTACACGGGCACGGCATCGGGCATCAACAACGCCGTGTCACGCGTGGCACAGCTGCTCGCGATCGCCCTGTTGCCGTTCGCGGCCGGGCTCGCCGGCGTGGAGGTGGGCACCGAGGCGTTCGCCGACGGTTACGCCCGCGCGACGCTGATGACGTCGGGACTGCTCGCGATCGGCGGCGTGACGGCGTGGCTCACCGTCGGTGAGTGAGGACGTCGGTCACACCGTGGCGCCGTGGCACTTCTTGTACTTCTTGCCGCTGCCGCACGGACACGGGGCGTTCCTCGGCACCTTGTCGCTCACGGCCTGATTCGCGTTGGCGGTTCCCGGGCCCCCGCCGCCGGCGGCCCGCTGCCCGCCCGTCTCCTCGACCTCCGCCCGGTTGTCCTGCACCCGCGTCGGCTGGGGCGCCTGCTGCCGGGCCTGCTCCTCACCCTGCTTCACGAACTCGACCCGGTAGATGTAGCGGACGAAATCGGCCTGGATCGAGGCCGTCAGGGCCTGGAACATGTCGTAGGCCTCGCGACGGTATGCGGTGATCGGATCCTGCTGGGCCAGCGCACGCAGGTGGATGCCTTCCTGCAGGTAGTCCATCTCGTAGAGGTGCTCGCGCCATTTCGTATCGGTGATGTTGAGCAGCACGACCCGCTCGAGCTCACGCATCACCTCGGGGGTGACGGCGCGCTCCTTGTCCTCGTACCGGCCGAGGGCGTCTTCGACGAATAGATCGACGAGCTCCTCGGTGCTCGCGGCTTCCTGCGCCTGCTCTCGAGCGACCTGCACCGGGTAGACCTCGAGCAGGGCGGTGAACAGCCCGTCGAGGTCCCACTCCTCCGGGAACACGTCGGGCGGGCACTGTGCCTCGACCACGTCGACGACGAGGTCCTCGACGAACCCCACCGATTCCTCGCGCAGGTCCTGGCCTTCGAGGATCTTGCGACGCTCGCCGTAGATCGCCTCGCGCTGGCCGTTCATCACCTCGTCGTACTTCAGGACGTTCTTACGGCGCTCGTAGTTGAGCTCCTCGATCTGCTTCTGCGCATTCTCGACGGCCTTCGACACCATCTTGGCCTCGATCGGCTCGTCGTCGGGCCATTTCAGGCGCTGCATGATCGAGGCGACCCGGTCGCTCGCGAACATGCGCATCAGGTCGTCGCCGAGCGAGAGGTAGAACCGGGACTCGCCTGGGTCGCCTTGGCGACCCGACCGGCCGCGGAGCTGGTTGTCGATGCGTCGTGACTCGTGCCGCTCGGTGCCGAGCACGAACAGTCCGCCCAGCTCGACCACCTCGTCGTGCTCGGCGTCGGTCTGGGCCTTGAACTTCGCGAAGACCGGCTCGTACTCCGCCTCGTACGCCTCCCGCTCTTCCTCGTCCATCTCGAAGAGCAGGTACCGGTCGTTGTCCCAGTCGCGGGCCGCCATCTCCTGTCGCGCGAGGTACTCGGGGTTGCCGCCGAGCAAGATGTCGACGCCGCGGCCTGCCATGTTGGTCGCGACCGTCACCGCACCCTTGCGGCCCGCCTGAGCGACGATCAGGGCTTCCTTCTCGTGGTTCTTGGCGTTCAACACGTTGTGCGGGATGCCGCGGCGGTTCATGAGGCCCGAGAGAAGCTCGGACTTCTCGATCGACACGGTGCCGACGAGGATCGGCTGGCCGGCCTCGTGATACTCCTTCAGGTCCTCGACGACCGCATCCCACTTCGCCTCTTCGCCCTTGTAGATCAGGTCCTGCTCGTCGCGGCGGACGTTCGGCCGGTTCGTCGGGATCTCGACGACCGAGATCTTGTAGGTCTCCTCGAACTCGGTGAGCTGCGTCTTCGCCGTGCCCGTCATGCCGGCGAGCTTGTCGTACATCTTGAAGTAGTTCTGGATCGTGACCGTTGCGAGCGTCTGGTTCTCTTCCTTGATCTTCACGCCTTCCTTGGCCTCGATCGCCTGGTGCAGGCCTTCGGAGTAGCGCCGCCCCTCGAGCACGCGGCCCGTGAACTCATCGACGATCTTGACCTCGCCGCTCTGCACGACATAGGCGACGTCGCGCTTGTACAACTCCTTGGCACGGAGCGAGTTCTGGAGGTGGTGCACGAGCGTGGTGTTCGAGTGGTCGTAGAGGTTCTCGACCCCCAGGATCTCCTCGACCTTCGCCACTCCCTGCTCGGTGATCGCGATCTGGTACTTGGCCTCCTCGACCTCGTAGTCCTCGTCGCGCTTGAGCCGCGGTGCCACTCGGGCGAACGTCACGTACCACTTCGCGGAGTCGCGCACCATGCCGCTGATGATCAACGGCGTCCGCGCCTCGTCGATCAGAATCGAGTCGACCTCGTCGACGATCGCGTAGTTGTAGCCGCGCTGCACGCAGTCGTCGAAGCGCATCGCCATGTTGTCGCGCAGGTAGTCGAAACCGAACTCGTTGTTCGTGCCGTAGGTGATGTCCGCCCCGTAGGCGGGCCGGCGCTGCGCCGGCGACATCGTGGCCTGGATCAAGCCGACGTCGAGCCCGAGGAAACGGTAGATGCCCCCCATCCACTCCGAGTCGCGCTTAGCCAGGTAGTCGTTGATCGTGACGATGTGCACGCCCTTGCCGGCGAGCGCGTTCAGGTAGCCGGGAAGGGTCGAGACGAGGGTCTTGCCTTCACCGGTCTTCATCTCGGCGATGTTGCCCTGGTGCAGGGCGCCTCCCCCCATCAGCTGCACGTCGAAGTGGCGCTGGCCGATCGTGCGACGAGCCGACTCTCGCACCGAGGCGAACGCCTCAGGGAGCAGGTCGTCGAGCGATTCCCCGTTGCCCGCCCGCTGCTTCAGCTCGGCGGTCTTGGCCCGCAGCTCCTCGTCGGAGAGGTCCTCGACCTCGGGCTCGAACGTGTTCACGAGCTGCGCGATCGACTCGAGGTTCTTGAGCTTGCGGCCTTCGCCGATGTTGCCGAGCTTGTCGAGTACCGGCACGTGGGTCCCTTCGGCGCCGTGGGGGTCGGACGGTCAGGGTTCGATTCTATCGGCCCCGGGGTTCTCGCTCCCGCTGGGGGTGCTCAGATCGGGTCGGTCAGCGCGCCGAGTCGTTCGATCAACCGCCCGTTCTCGGCGTAGTCGACCGGGCAGGCCACGATCGAGACGGCGTCGTCGTCGAACGCCTTGCGCAGCGTCGGCGCCAACTCGTCCGCCGAGCCGATCTCGTAGCCCATGGCTCCGAAGCTCTCCGCGAGCTTCACGAAGTCGGGATTCGTGAACGAGACGGCCGCCCGCCGTCCGAAGTGGATGTCCTGCTTCCAGCCGATGAGGCCGTACCCGCCGTCGACCCACACGAGCACAACGATGTGCACGCCCTCGCGCACCGCGGTCTCGATCTCGGCCATGCTCATCGCGAAGGCCCCGTCCCCCATCGCCGCCAGCACCTTCCGGTCGGGATGCACGAGCTTCGCGGCGATCGCACCGGGCAGGGAGAACGCCATCGTCGCGAGGCCGTTCGAGACCAGGCAGGTGCCCGGTCGGTGCGTCGGGTACAGGCGCGCCATCCACATCTTCACCGCGCCCGTGTCGCACAGCACGATGTCGTCGTCCTCGAGCACCGATCTGATGTCGGAGACCACGCGGGCGGGAGCCATCGGGAACGTGTCGTCGGCCGCGCCTCGCTCGAGCTCTTCCCGCACGAGATCGCGCACCGGGAAGATCTCTCCTCGGAGCTGTTGCACGATGCTGGACTCGCCGATCGCGTCGAGCGTCTCGCCGATGCTGCCTTGCAACCCGACGGCGAGTGTGTAGTGAGCATCGACCTCGGCCACCGTGCGATGCACGTGCACGATCTGCTTGTCGGCCATCGGGTTCCATCGCACGGGTGAGTACTCGACGAGGTCGTAGCCGACGGCCACCACCACGTCGGCTCGGTCGAACCCGAAGTTCACGTAGTCCTTCACCATGAATCCGATCGTGCCGAGCGCGTTCGGGTGGCTATCGGGGAACACCCCCTTACCGAGGAAGGTCGTCGCAACGGGAAGGTTGAGACGTTCGCTGAAGCGGATCAACGCCTCGGCCGCGCCGTCGCGCGCCACCCCCGGGCCTGCGAGCACGACCGGGTGCTTCGCGCTCGCGAGCACCTGAGCCGCCCGCCGGACCTGGTTCTCGTCGGGCGAGGGATCGACCGGCGTGTTCACGGGGAGCACCCGGGCATCGGTCGCCCGTTCGGCGACGTCCTCGGGAAGCACGATGAACGTTGCGCCGGGCGGCTCGGTCGTGGCCTGCTTGAAGGCCTTGCGCACCATCTCCGGCGCGGCCACGCGCACCGTGACCATGTCGCCCCACTTCGTGATCGGGCGGAAGAGCGAGACGAGGTCGACGAACTGGTGCGATTCCTTGTAGATCCGATCGAGGCTCGCCTGCGCGACGAGCGCGACCAGCGGATGCGAGTCGAGCTGGGCGTTCGCGACCCCGAGCATCAGGTTGATCGCGCCGGGACCGAGGGTCGCCAGGCAGACGCCGGGCCTGCCGGTGAGCGCACCGTACGTGTCGGCCATGAACGCAGCGCCGCGCTCATCTCGGGTGGTGACGAAGCGGATCGAGCTGTCGGCGAGGGCATCGATCGTGTGGAGGTTCTCCTCGCCGGGGAGGCCGAAGACGATCTCGACGCCCTCGTTCTCGAGGCATTCGACGATCACGCGAGCAACGGTGCGAGCCGAAGCGCTCATGTCGCCAGCGTATCGGACGCTCGTCTAGAGAAGCTGACGGGTGAGCTGGGCATGACCCACGTGCTCGCGCAGGTGTTCCAGCGCGTGGAGTAGGGCCCAGGCCCATGTCACCGGCTCGCCGGGGCCGTCGGTGCGCCAAGGAGCCGTGCCGGTCGCGCCCGGGTCGAAGCCGACGTCACCCTCGAGCAACTCCCTGCACTCCCCGGCGATCGCGTCGAACCGCCCCATGAACGCATCCGCGTCGTCGACCACGACCAGGAACTCGGCCGGCCGGTCGCGTTCGGGCAGTGGGGCGCCGGTCGCGAGGCTGAGCCAGGACCGGGTGCTGAGCGTCGCGTGGGTCACGAGCACCGCGAGCCCGTTCGTATCGCCGTCGGTCGGGCGCCGGTTCAGCTCCTCGGCGGTACAACCATCGACGGCCGTCCGCAGCTCGTCGAGCGAGTCGTCCAGGAGTTCACGGGCCGCCTGGATCGTCGGGTCGGTCACGATCAGCTGATCTCGATCATCTTCTCGCGCACGGCGTAGACGACCGCCTCCATGCGCGAGTGCAGATGCAGCTTCTCGAGGATGTTGCGGATGTGGTTCTTCACCGTGTTCTCGCTGATGAAGAGCTGCTTCGCGATGTCGCGATTGTTGAGGCCCTGCGCGACGAGCCGCAGCACTTCCATCTCGCGATCGGTCAGCTTGGGCGCGGGCATGCGAGGCTGCTCCTCGGCGGACTTCGACATCGCGGCGAACTCGGTCAACAGCTTCGACGCCATCGAGGGTGAGATGCGTGACTGGCCCGCCCAGACGCTGCGGATGGCGTCGGAGACCTCTTCGATCGGGATCTCCTTCAACAGGTACCCGCTGGCCCCCGCCTTGATCGCGTCGTAGAGGTCGCCTTCCTCGTCGCTGATCGTGAGCATCAGGATCTTGCAGTGCGGCAGGAGATCCTTGATCTGCCCGGCCGCCTCGATGCCGGAACGCTTCGGCATGCGGACGTCCATCAGCACGACGTCGGGCATCGTCTCCTGGGCGACCTCGACCGCTTCGGCACCGTCGGACGCCTCGCCGACCAACTCGATATCAGCCTCTTGCTGGAGCACCATCTCGAGCCCGCGCCGGAACAACGCGTGGTCGTCGACCACCATGACCCGCAGTCGCTCGGGCGCCGCACTCGCGTCCTTCGTCACCGGTCCCCCTCGGTCTCGCCCTCTGCCTCGGTATCGGCAGTCGCAGCGTTCAAGTGAGCGGATTCTAGTGGGCTCTTGTGCACCGAGGCGCGACGCTTCCCGTGGTGGTCGCGGAGCTGTCGCTCGAGCTTGTCGGCCACCCGGTCGATCGCGGTGGGCACGTCGTCGGCTTCGGCGTGTGCCCGGAAGGTCTTGCGCGGGATGTGCAATGCCGCCTCGACCCGCTTGACGCCATCGGGGGCGGGGTAGTGCTCGCCGATGAACTCGAGGTCGATCCGAGTGGTCCGTGGCTCCATGCGCTCCAGGTAAGCGAGTTTGTGGCCGGCGGTCTCCCGGACCTCATCGGTGACCGGGAGCCCTCGGCCCGTGAACGTCAGATCCATACGCGTCGGTCGTCTCCTCGTTCGGTCGGGCGGGCCCTCCACCGGCTGACCTGGTCTTTTCCCCCACACTCGCCTGCGGGAGCGCTCGCCGCCCGGTCGCGAAGGACCGGGCGACTCCCACCCTCTCTCGCCCGAAGACGAGGCAGGACTTACATCTAAACCGCGCCATGCTCGGCGACCAAGGGTCGCCTTACGTGGGTCGTTTCGCCCGCGGCTGGCATCGACTACCGGGGTCGTCCCCGGGCAACCACAGACCCGGACGAGGGCCCGGTCGAGTATAGGCAGGTCGATGGGTGCGCAGGAGCGCCCGTGCAGCCACCAGCAGCGAGACGCGCGACGCTCCGTGCGCGAGCAGAACCTCGGCGCACGCGGCGGCGGTCGCTCCGGTGGTGAGCACGTCGTCGACGAGGAGCACATGATCAGGCACGATCGCGCGATCGCGAGCGACGAACGATCCGCGCATCGCCGCTCGCCGCGCCTCAGCATCCCGTTTGGCCTGCGGACCGGTCGCGACGACCCGGCGAAGCAGCCGTCGCACCGGAAGCCCGGTCTCCCGGCCGACAGCCACCGCGAGCACCCGCGCCTGATCGAACCCCCGCTCAGCCTTCCGTCGCCTGGCGAGCGGCACCCATGTCACGACGTCGGCTCCCGGCGGAACGCACGTCGCCATCGCCGCGCCGAGCGCCCGGCCGACGCCTCGCACCCCCCCGTACTTGAGGTGATGGATCGAGGCTCGAGCCGGCCCCTCGAACGCGAACGGCGCCCGGGCATGCGCGATCTCCCCGGGTGGACACTCGCCGCATCCGGACACCTCAGCATCGGGGGTCGGGGCGCCACATCGTGCGCACCACGGGGGCGCCAGCGCGCGGAGGCCACGGGCGCATCGCTCACAGAACGGCCACGCGGGCGCGCCACACCCCGCGCAGCGCGGCGGGAAGACGACATCGAGCGCCCGGGTCAGCACGGACCGACGATAGGGCCCGGGTGCGACACGAGGAGTGTCAGGGCAGATCGATCTCGATCGGTCGATCGGCCCCGCGAGCGGTGATCGCGAGCCGCACCTGGCTCTTCGCGGCCGGGTACGTCATCACGGTGCCTCGTCGCGACTCCTCGTCGAAGCCCTCGTCCACCAGGGGCAGCAACACGTCGTCCGCCGCGATCGAGAGGCCGAGCCGAGCCGGTGCCTCGTACGACACGCGGACGCCGTCGGGCGCGCAGTCGACCTGCAGGATCGTCACGGTCGTGGCTCCGGCCTCGATCGCGCGTCCGACCGACGCAGAACCCCGTCGCATGGAACCGCGAGGCCACGCCACGACGAACCGGTCGCCGGGATGCACCACCCCGGCGTCGCCGTCGATCGTGACGTCGAGCTCGAGGCGGTACCACCCGGGGGCCAGGTCGAGCAGCGGCACCTCGAACGGGACGAACAGGTCGAGGTGCGGCGCGACGTCGAGGGTCACCGGCTCGACCCCCATCGGCTGGCCTACCCGACCGGCGAGCTCGGCGACCCGGGCGGCCTCGATACGCACCTGATGCGGATCGGCGTCGTCCCCCCGCAGGACGAACGCGCCCTTGAGGGTTGCCGGGAACCGCTCGAAGTGCGCGCGGATCGAGACGCGGCCGTCCACGGCTAGGTGCCCTGTTCCCAGCTGTGCAGGTAGTGCTCCTGCTCAGCCGTGAGCTCGTCGATCTCCACGCCCATGGCCCGAAGCTTCAGGCGCGCCACGTCCTTGTCGATCTCGACCGGCACCGGGTACACGCGCGGATCGAGCGTCCCGCGCTGTCCGACCACCCACTCGGCGGCAAGCGCCTGGTTCGCGAACGACATGTCCATCACCGCCGCAGGATGCCCCTCGGCGGCCGAGAGGTTCACGAGGCGCCCCTCCCCGAGCAGGTAGATGCGGCGGCCGTCGGCGAACGTGTACTCGTCGACGAACTCCCGGATCCGACGTGTCCCGCCGGTGCCGAGCGAGGCGAGCGCCGGCTTGTCGATCTCCACGTCGAAGTGCCCGGAGTTCGCGAGCATCGCCCCGTCCTTCAGGAGCTCCATGTGGTCGCGGCCGATCACGGTCGTGTCGCCCGTCACCGTGATGAAGATGTCGCCGATGCGGGCCGCGTCGCGCAGCGGCATCACCCGGTACCCCTCCATCACGGCCTCGATCGCCGCCGTCGGGTCGACCTCGGTCACGATCACGTGCGCACCCATGCCTCGGGCCCGTGAGGCGACCCCGCGCCCACACATGCCGTAGCCGCAGACGACGATCGTGCGCCCCGCCAGCAATCGGTTCGTCGCACGCATGATCGCGTCGATCGTCGACTGGCCGGTGCCGAAGCGGTTGTCGAAGAGGTGCTTCGTGTCGGCGTCGTTCACGCTCACGATCGGATACTTCAACGCGCCGTCACTCGCCATCGCCCGCAACCGGATCACGCCCGTCGTGGTCTCCTCCGTGCCACCGATGATCTCGTCGATCTGGTCGACGCGCTCCTTGTGCAGCACGCTCACCATGTCGGCCCCGTCGTCCATCGTGATGTTGGGTCTGATGTCGAGCACCGCGTTGATGTGCTTGAAGAACGTGTCGGTGTCCTCGCCCCTGATCGCGAAGGTGTCGATGCCGGCTTCGACCAGGGCGGCCGCCACGTCGTCCTGGGTCGAGAGCGGGTTCGAAGCGCACAGGGCCACGTGAGCGCCACCGGCCTGCAGGGTGAGCATCAGGTTCGCCGTCTCGGTCGTCACGTGCAGGCACGCCCCGATGCGGATGCCCTCGAGCGGCTTCTCCTTCTCGAAGCGCTCCTTGATCAGGGCGGTCACCGGCATCTCGGCCCCCGCCCACTCGATCCGCTCCCGGCCACCAGCCGCGAGACTCATGTCACGCACGTCGTTCGTCACCGTCGTTCTCCTCTCACAAGCGCGGGAACAGATCGACGAGCAATCTGCCCACCGCCACCGCGGTCTCGTTCGATACGCGGACGACCTCCTCGTGCTCGATGTGCTCGCCGAACGCATTCGTGAGCGAGCAGATCCCGAGCACCCGCATCTCGAGCGCGGTCGCCGGCAGCGCCTCGGGCACCATCGACATCCCGACGACCGTCGCCCCGGCAGCCTGGAGCATCCTCACTTCCGTGGGGGTCTCGTACGCCGGCCCGCTCATCGCCGCATACACCCCGATCGACGACGCGATGCCGAGCGCCTGCGCCCGCTCGAAGGCGAGATCCCGCAGGGCTTCGTCGTAGACCCCCGTGGTGCTGATGAACGTGGGCATGCCGTCTGGATATCGCCACCCGCGGAGCGGCGCCACTCCCATCATGTTGAGGTGGTCGCGCAGAATCACGAGGGTGCCGCCGGCCTCCCCGGGCACGAGCCCGCCCACGGCCGCCGTGAGCACCATGGTGTCGGCCCCGAGTTCCTTCGAGAGGCGGGGTAACAACGCCGGCACGTCCATGCCATGGCCCTCGTAGAAGTGGACTCGGCCGAAGAACGCGGCAACCGGCACGCTCGCGAGGTGGCCGAGCACCAACTTGCCCGCGTGTCCAGGAACCCCGGAGGGCGGGAAGCCCGGAAGGTCCGTGAAGGAGAAGCTCGCCGTCTCGATCAGCGCGTCACCGAGAGCCGGACCGAGCCCTGAGCCCAGCACGACCCCGGCGCGTGGCTCGAGGTCGGTCGCCGATCGCACGACCGCCGCAGCCTGCGCGGCGAGGTCGTCTCCGGGTCCCGGCGCTCCTTGCCCGCTCATCGCGACCGGGCTCCATCGAGGAACGACTTCAGTCGGTCGATCGCCAGGATCGGCGAAGGATCGACGCCCCGGCGCAGGCCCACGTAGCAGCTCACGAAGTCGCCCATGATCGCAAGCGACATGAAGCGTGCGAGCACGCTCCGCCCGGTCGCCCAGACCTCCTCGGTGATCACCCCGGCGTCGCGGGCGATCTCGAGGGAGATCGGGAACCGCACCGCCACGTCCTCGTGTTCCCCCTCGTGCCGAAGCGCCACGACGAAGGATGAGGCGCCGCCGTCGGCGTGCCACCCGACGACCTCGTTGTGGTTGAGCTCGGGCAGGGCTGCCGACCAGGCGGGCACCTTCCCGTTCTCGTTCAACTGAGTCTTCCACCGTGCGGCGGCGACCGCACCGAGGCCGTCGGCGCCCCAGACGACCGGTTGACGATGCCCGATGCGCTCGGCGAGGGCCTTCGCTTCGTTGCGCTCCGTCGGCCGATCAGGCCCGAACACCTCGACGAGCTGGTCGAGCTCGCCGGTCGCCTCGTCGACGTCGCCGGCGAGACTCGGCAAGAGCCCCACTGCCTCCATCGCCCCGAGCAGCGACAACGCGAGGTAGCCGAGCGCCGCTCGAGGCATGAACCCACCGGGGATGCGAACGACCCCGAGCCCGAGCTCGTCTGCGCGGGCGGCCAGCGTGCCACCCGAGGTGATCGGCAGCACGCGGCACCCGCGGGCGACCGCCTCCTCGAAGCTCGCCAGCGTCTCGGCCGTGTTCCCGGAGTAGGACGAGACCACGACCAGCGTGCGCGGCCCGGCGTACGCGGGGAGCTGAGGGCTCCGGTTCACGTCGACCGGCACGATGAGCCGATCGCGGAAGAGCGACCGGAGCACGTCGCCGGCGACGGCCGAGCCCCCCATGCCGCAGAACGTCACGGCCGTCACGCCGTCAGCAGATGCCAGGCCATCGGCCTCCACACCGGCCGCGTAGCCCTCGCGTGCGTGTCGTGGCATCGAGGCCACCGCGCCGAGCATCTCGCCCGCGTCGAGGGCCTGGATCGCCTCGACGTCGTTCAGATCGGTCACCTGGCCCCCGGCTTCTGGCCCGGCTTCTGGCCCGGCTTCTGGCCCGGCTTCTGGCCCGGCTTCTGGCCCGGCTTCTCGGCCTCGTCGATCAACATCACCGGGATGTCGTCGCGGATCGGGTACCGATATCCGCACGTGGCGCAGACGAGCACCTGATCGGCCTCGCGATAGTCGAGATCGCCCCGGTCGTTGGGGCACACAAGGATCTCCAGCAGCTGAGGATCGAGGGTCACGATGCCTCCTTCTCGTCGGGGGCAGGTCTCACGCGTCGCCGTCGCCTCGGATCAACGCGAGCACCTCGGCCGTCTTCTCGGCCAGCAGTTCGGGGGTACGCGCCTCCGCGTTGAGCCTGAGCAGCGGCTCGGTGTTCGACGGGCGCACGTTGCACCACCAGTCGTCGAACTCTACTGTCAGGCCGTCGAGCCGATCCTGACGACCGTCCGCGTAGTGGGAGGAGATCGCCTCGATGCGACCCTGCTGATCATCGACGACCGAGTTGATCTCGCCCGAGTCCGAGTAGCGGCGCAACGGGGCCAAGAGCTCCGACAGCGGACGATCGGCCTTGGAGAGCTCTCCCAGCGCGGCGACCGCCGCGATCAGCCCCGAGTCGGCGCGGTAGTTGTCACGGAAGTAGTAATGCCCGGAGTGCTCCCCGCCGAAGATCGCCCCGGTCTCGGCCATCACCTGCTTGATGAACGAGTGACCGACCCGGGTGCGTACCGGCTCCCCGCCGTTCTCGCGGATCACCTCGGGCACGGTCCACGAGCAGATCAGGTTGTGCACGATCTTCGCGCCCGGCTCACGCTCGAGCATCGCGATCGCGACGAGGGCCGTGAGCAGCGAGCCGCTCACGTCGTGGGCCTGCTCGTCGATCAGGAACACGCGGTCCGCATCGCCGTCGAAAGCGAGCCCGATGTCGGCGCTGTGCTCGAGCACGGCGGCCTTCAGGTCCCTCTGGTTCTCGGGATCGATCGGGTCCGCGGGATGGTTCGGGAACGTGCCGTCGAGCTCGGGGTAGAGATGGTGGAGGGTGACGGGCAGCCTCGACATCACGGCGGGCACCACCAGGCCACCCATGCCGTTGGCCGTGTCGGCGACGATCGTCAACGGCCGCATCGCCTCCACGTCGACGAACGAGAGCACGTGCTCTACATAGGCACCGAGCAGGTCGCGATCGTGTACCGAACCCCGGGGAGCCGAGGCCGGCGGCGTTCCCTGTTCGACGATCGAGCGGATCTCGCGGAGCCCGGTCTCCTCTCCGACGGGCCTCGCGCCCGCAAGGCAGAACTTCATGCCGTTGTACTGCTTGGGGTTGTGACTCGCCGTGAGCATGATCCCCGGCATGTCGAGCGAGCCGGACGCGAAGTAGAGCAGGTCGGTCGACGCGAGCCCGAGGTCGACCACATCGACGCCACGGGCGGTGGCGCCGTCGGCGATCGCCGCGGCGAGCTCTGGGGAGCTCAACCGGCAGTCGCGACCGACCACGATGCTCGGCGCGCCACTCCAAGCGGCGAACGCCGCCCCGATGTCGCGGACCAGGTCGGCGTCGAGGTCGTCGGGCACGACCCCGCGGACGTCGTACGCCTTGAAGATGCGGTCGAGGTCGCTGGGCACGCCCGCATGTTACGGGCGCACGGCAAGGGCGTCAGGCGGACGCGTCGAGGGGTGGATGAGGGCGACGCGCGAGGCGTCACTTCTCGACGACGAGTCCGATCACCGACGCCAGCGGCACCTCGTCGCCGTCGCGGTACCACCACTTCGCCTCGCAGTGATGACACGTGCGGAACGACAGATCTCGGCCGCCGACCGCCATCGAGATCGCGATGAGGTCGCCGGTGCGGCACTGGGGGCAGGTTCCGGTTTCCATGCCCATAGGTTCGGCTCCGGGAAGGGCCGGAGACCATAGCACCCTGCGGTGGTTTCCCTGGCCACGCTGAGCGGCCCCTGTCGTGGCCCACACCTCACGGTTGCACACCCCATCGGGGGGACAGTCGCTCGCGGGGCGGCCGACGGGAACGACCGCCTGCGGGGGAAGTCAGACGGCCAGGGCGGCCGATTCCGTCTGCGGGATCGTCACGACACGTTCATCGCTCACGGTCCAGCCGACGGGTGGCGTCAGGCGTTCGACGTGCTCGCGGCACAGATCGAGCAGGTTGCGATCGCGTTCGGCGACGAGTTCACCGATCGCGACCTCACGCCCGGCGTATCGGAGGGAAACGGTGGCTACGGGCTCGGCGTCACATCGCATCTTCGCGCAGGTTCGCATCGCGCCGAAGCGTAAATGACATGCGTGTGATCTCCAAGCATCTCCGCCGGATACGTCTGCCGTCAGCGACAGCGGGGCGGAACAGAGATGTACCCCGCAGTGGCGCTCCGGTTTCCCTTCGCGTCGCTACGGGGTACTCCTGAACCCTACGTCGCCCGGCCCGGCTTCGACAATGCCGAGAGCGCAAGAAGTGTGACAAGAATCGCGGCGGCGTTCAGACGTTGACCGACGCCGGCGTGTCGCCCTCGACCGCGTCACCGGGGCGCGCGCCGACAACGATCACGCGAGTGCCGACGTCGACCATGGGATACAACTCCTCGATCTCCCAGTTGTGCATCCGGATGCATCCGTGCGACGCGTAGGTGCCGATCGAGCTGTCGGCAGGGGTCCCGTGGATGCGGATCAATCCCGGGGCCGTGATGTAGAGAGCGCGGGTGCCCATCGGAGCAGTCGGCCCGCCGGGCACGATCGCGGGAAGATCGGCGCCCCAACTGTCGAGGGCGGGGTTGTACCAGGTGGGATTCACCGCCTTGCGGTAGAGGTTCCAGTCCCCCTGGGGGGTGGTCCACCCCGGCATCGCGGTCGCGACCGACCACGTCCGCAGCACGTCGAATCCGTCGTAGAGGTACAGCTTGTTCTGATCGACCCTGACGACGATCGTGCGCGGCATGTTCTTCTCGGAGACCTTGGGGCTCACCTTCAGCACGGGGAGTGAGACGTCGGAGGCCCCACCGGCCTCGAGCACCGAGCGAACCGCCGCGCGCGCCTCGACGAAGTCGAGCGCTCGACCGGGCGTGGGCTTCACGAAACGGACGTCACCGTCGTCGTACGTGATGTCGGCGTTCACCGGCTTCACGGCCACGTCTCGGGCGATGCGGCCGAGCACGGCGTCGACCCGCCCGTGGCCCGAGAACGACAGCTCGACCTCCTGCCCGACCGGATCGTCGTTGAACCGATGCCAGAAGCGGGAGAACGTACCCATCGACTCGCTCAGCCCGAGCGCCCTGTTGACGGCGCCCACGGCGTTGGAGCGCTGGCCGAGCTCCTCGAGGGTGACCTTCCAGTTCTTCCCGCGCGCTCGGAGCTCGATCTGGCGTTGCAGCGCCACGACGGCGGCGGAGCGAACCGCCTCGACCGCTTCGGCCTTGGTCATGCCGCCGACGTCGACGCCCGCGACCGTGACACCCGGGAGGATGCGGTCGGCGTGCGATCGCTCGTACCGGTACGCGGAGTACGCGGCACCGCCGGCCGCGAGCACGAGCACACCTGCGACGATCGCGACGATCGCGATCGCGCGATGCTTCCGCGCGGGTGCGTGCGTTCCTTTGGCCATAGTGATGTGTCCGTGCGGCGACGGACCGGAACATGATACGCGACAGCGCATCGGGCTCCAGTCGGCCGATCAGGTGGTCCCAGGTTCGCCTATCGGCAGGCCGGCTGCGAGACCGTAGACGGACTGACCCTCATTGCCCAGCGACGTGGACGCGCCGAGGGCCACGATCGGCACCCCGTCGCTGATGACCAGCAATGATGCGCTCCCCACGCCGTCGAGGAACTCCCGAGGCACCCCCGCCACGGATCCGGGAGGCACCGTGATCGTCGTGGACCCGCGTGGCTGCTCCCCTTCGGCCGGGAGGCTCGTGATCGAGACCGACGCCTGCGACTGCCCGGGGTTCAGCACGAGCAACCCCGGTCGCGCAGGCTCCCCCGCGACCGTAGGTGTGACGACCCACGATGTCGCGGGGGTCGCCGACCCGGCGGTGGCACCTCCGTCGTTGCCCACGCCGATCGTCCGCAGCGCCGCCACGACGGGTGCGCCCTCACGGACCGAGAGGTCGACCGCCGACGGACCGGTGGTCGTGAGCGGGTACGCCGCCGCCGACTCCGGTTCCTGTGGCTGCTCGGCGAGGCCGCCCGCGGGCTGAGGGGGCGTCTCCGAACGCAGGATCGCCGTGAACGTCGAGCCGAGCTGCCCTGGCGGAACCGGCGTGGCATCGTCGGGGTCGGCCGTGACCGTCGGCACCGCGACGTTGAGCACCGACCGGCCGGCGCCCGTGGAGGTGAGCATCACCTGACGTTGCCCGGGCTCGGCCGAGGCGATCACGCTCCCGATGCCCTGTCCCTCGGAGACGACGAGCGACGATGCGGCGAGCCTTCCCGACGAGACCTCGATCGACACCCCGAGCCCCGCCTCGCCCTGGGCGAAGTCGTTCAGCCGGATCGCGGTGCTCCGACGCGGCCGGAGCGTGACGTCGGTGAGCTCCGAATCGCGCACGGGAGCTCGATCGGCCGCGAACAGGGCGACGTCGAAGACCGCATCGGTGTCGAACGGATTCATGACGACGAGGAAGGCGTCCTCGCCCTCGGCCGTGGAGGCGGCTGCAGACACCCAACCGCGACCGGCCGCGGCCGCACACGGTTCGGCTCCGATGCCCACCTCACCCTCCGCCCCTCGGACGAGCCAGCCCGCGGCCAGCCAACCGCCGAACGTCTCCACGAACGTCGACGACGATCGATCGGAGGTTTCGACGGCCACCTCGACCTGGGAGCGGGGCGAGACGAGGATATCCGACGACCCTTCGGTGCCGTCGGAGGAGAGTTGGGTCACGCGAGCCGAGACCTCGACATCGCCGGGGTTCGCCAGGAACACCGTGCCCTCGTAGGACTTCCCGCCGCCGTGTGGGCAGAGCCAGGTCGCCGACGTCGCCGCGCCGGGTGGAGCACCGGCCGGCTCGTTCGGGCCGAGGCGATCGAACGTGACGGCGCCGAGCGCCACGACGCCCACGACGGCGAGGGCCAGCACGCCCTGGCCACGGGCCCTCATCGGGCCACCGGCTTCCTGGTCACCCAGAGGGCGACGGCCCAGACGACCGCGAGCAACCACGCTTGGATCGTGGCCGGCAGCTGGGTCCCGTATCGCACGGCGACCGGCGCCTGCTGGGTGTCGAAACCGGTTGCCCAGCCGAAGGCAGTGAACGGCGCGTCATCGGAGCCTTCCAGCTGCCAGGCACCCTGGAACTCCGTCGAGAGGAAGACCGGTCCCGCGCCCTCGCCCCCCTCCCAGCCTCCCTGCACCTGCGTGAGCGGGGATCCCCGGCGCAGCGACATGCGGACGACGTCGGACGGCTCGGTCGAGCGCACCGCCTCGATCGAGCGAGGATCGTCGTCGAGCACGGCCGCGGGCGGGATGGCTCGCGCGTTGCTGTAGACGACGAGACCCGCTGCAGGCACGAGGTCGAGGTCGACCTGCGCATCGAGCAGTCGTTGCGCTCGGGGCGGTACATCGTCGTCGGCCGCGATCACGAATCGCACGCCGAAGGGTGCCAACAGGGCACCGCCGTGGCGGGTCGTGCCGGAGAGGATCTCGTCGAGTGCGTCGCCGAGGTGATCGGGTCCCGTTCCCACCGACGGACGCGCGATGTCGATCGCGACCGTGCCGTCGCGGCCCGTGAGCCCGTAGCGCAGGGTGGCGTCGCCCGCCTGGGCCAGCCCCTCGGGGTCGCCCCCGGGCGCGGGGAACGGATCGTTCGTGTGCGAGCCGACCCACAGCACCCTGAAGTCGCCCTTCGCGGTGCTCGCGAGCACGGACCACGCCGCCGGTACCTGCTCGGGCCCGCCGACCGCCCACCCACCAACGAGCGCCGCGATCGACTGCAGCACGAGCCCACCGCCGATCACGATCGCGAGCATCGCCGTCAGGATCTGGCGCATACCGAACGCCTCGCGTCCGAGACCCGTGAGCGCCGACGAGACACCGTAGGCCACCAACATCACCTCGGCGACGGCCGCCACGGCCAGGTAGGCGAGCGGGTTGGAGAGCGGCACCGGAACCCACCAGGCAGCGGACAGCCACGACAGCGCCAGCCCGATCAGGGCGACGAGCACCGCGCGGATCGCCCGCCCGCGGAGCTCGGCGTTCACCAGGGCGAAGGACACGAGCGCGGCCACCGGCAGGAAGAGAGCGACCACCCAGGTTCCGGGACCCCCGCCGGGAGCCAAGCGTGCGAGCTGTGAGAGATCCGACGTGCCGACCTGTGACACGAGCGCCACGCCTCCACCCGCCACGAGCGTCGGCACGAACGGGAACAGCAGCACCGCGGCGATCACGGACGCGAGCGCCATCGATCCGAGGCCACGCAGACGTGCCGGACCGGCCACGAGGTGGACGACGACGAGCACGCCGACGGCGAGCAGGGCGCCGGGCACGAACGCGACTAGCACGGCCAGGGTGACTCCCACCCCTGCGACGAAGCGCCATCGCTCGTCGGAGGACTCCTGGCGCCCGAAGGCGGTCTCGACCCGTTCGAAGATCGCTGGCAGGACCGCGAGTGCGACGAGGAAGGCGAGACGGCCCTCCGAGAACGACCACAACGTGAGGCCACAGAGCACGTAGACGGCGGAGGCCAGCACCGACGGGCCCGGTCGCCCGGTGAGCCGCATCGCTGCGCGATAGGTCAGGATCGCCGCGAGCACCGGGGCCCCGGCGAGCACCACCTTCTGCGCGAGTCCGGTGCTGCCCAGCATCAGCCACGACAGACCCCCGAGGGCTCCCAGGGCGGGGCTCGCGGAGAGCGTGCCGCCGAGCTGGGTCGTCCGGAACGCCGAGACCAACTCGGCCCAGAAACCGTCGGGGCCGGCCGGGAACGACGGCAGCACCCCGCCGGCCAGCGTCTCGGCCCCGAAGAGGAAGCGGATCGTGACGGCGCCCACCACGATCCCGATGAACGAGCCCACGATCACCGGGTGCGATCCGACGAGCGACGCGGTGCGGTCTCGGAGCCTGCGCGACGTCGACTCATCCTCGTCACGCTCATCGATCTCGCGTTGCTCCTCGAGGATGCGTTCGGCGGTCTGGAACCACCTGGGCAATCGGACCCCTGCGGTCTCCATGAATCGCCGGATCGTGCGATCCTTGACCCTGCGCTCGCGCTGGATGCGGCGCCGGCGCGCGAGCGTTCCTCCGAGATGGGCGATGTTCCAGCCCCAGGCGGACAGGAGGTCGTAGGCCTCCTCGAACCGGCGCGCCAGCGTCAGGAACAGCAGGCGAACGAGCCCGAGCAGGAGGGCCAGCGGCGCGACCCAGAGCAACGAGACCAGCCCGTAGTTCTTGCTCATCGTCGCGATCGCAGCCCGGTCCTCTTCGTACCGCGGACTGTGCCGCCCCGCGCGCGGCGCGTGATCGCTGGAGCGCGTGACCTCCCGGTGGCGAACACGAGCCAACGGCATCATCACGACGCGGAATCCGGCCAGACGAACCCGCCAACACAGATCGAGGCCTTGATGATCGGCGTCGAGCCGCTCGTCGAGCAGACCGGCGCGCTTCCACGCGGCTCTCGAGATCAGCATCGCCGCCGACGACACGCACAGCACCTCGAGGACGCGGTCGAATTGCCCTTGGTCGATCTCGTCGGGCTGCAGCGGGGTGTACGCGTGGCCGAAGATGTCGGCGGAGCGGCCGACGTCGAGCAGTCGGCGGGGTTCGTCCCAGTCGACGACCTTGCACCCGACGATACCCACCTCGTCGAGACCGCGGATGCCGACGGCGGCTTCGACGAGGCGCTGCACGGCGTCGGGATCGAGCGCGGCATCGTCGTGGAGCAGCAGCACGAGGTCGGCCTCGGACGCCGCGGGCTGCTCCATGGCCTCGCGGAACGCCCCCGCGAGGCCGCGGGGATCGGGCAGCGAGATCACGCGGCGCTCGCCGAGGGCCTGTTCCAGGATCTGGTGGCTGTCGTCGTCCGAACCGTCGTCGACACCGAGCACCGCCATGCGCGGGTATGACTGAGCGGCGAGCGCCGCGACGGTCTCGCGGAGCCAATCGGCTGCGTCACGGGCCACCAGGACGACGAGGACGGTGGGCGTGCGCTCGGGCGTGGCGGCTGGGGACTGGGTCATGCGAGGGCTCTACCGAGCGGCGGCGAGCCTAGCACGGAGCCACCCCGAGAACGCGGAAGGGGGGCGCCAGGCCCCCCTTCGAGATCGCGGCGAGCCGCGATCAGCGCTTGCGTGCTGCCGGCTTGCGGGCTGCAGTCTTCTTGCGTGCGGCCGGCTTGCGGGCGGCCGTCTTCTTCCTGGCCGTGGCCTTCTTGCGTGCCGCCGGCTTGCGGGCGGCCGTCTTCTTCCTGGCCGTGGCCTTCTTGCGTGCTGCCGGCTTACGTGCGGCCGTCTTCTTCCTGGCCGTGGCCTTCTTGCGTGCTCCCGGCTTGCGTGC